>CAMBRG010000016.1 GCA_945869845.1 Opitutus sp. GAS368
GACGATCAGTCCGGCATTGCGGGTACCGTATTCGTGCCGGGCCGCGCCATCGACGTAGCGGATCTCGCCCGGCAAAAACGGCAGTTCGCCGGAATGCGAGCCGATGCCCGTGACCGCCACCGCATCGAGGCGCGCGTGGCGGATGAACACCGCGCCCGATTCATGGGGCCCGCCCAGCCATTTGTGTCCGCAAAAGGCGTAAGAGTCGCAGCCGAGCGCACCAAGGTTGACCGGAACCATGCCGACCGCCTGCGCCCCATCGACATGAAACCAGATGCCGCGCGCAGCGGCGAATTCGGCGATCGCCCGCACGGGCAACACGAGGCCGTCGGTGCAGGTGATGTGGCTGACTTGAATGACCTTCGTCCGCGGGGTCACGAGCGCCCGGATGCGCGCGAGATTCTCCTCGGCGGAAACGGGACTGGGTTCGAAGAGCTTCACCGTCACGCCGCGTTCCTTGGTTTGGTTGAACCACGGGAACGAACCGCCCGGATGCGCGTGCGACTCAAAGATGACCTCGTCGCCGGCGCGCAAACGGAGACCGGCGGCGATGAGGGCGTTACCCTCGGTGGCGTTGCGCGTGAAACAGAGCTCGCGGGGCTCGGCTCCGACAAACGGTGCGACGATCTCCCGCGCCGGCTGGATCAGGTTGTGACCGGTCTCAGAATGCTGCTGGAGAGCGAGCATCGTCGAAAACACCGCGTCGAGCACGCGTTGTGAAGCCGGTCCGAGGCCGCCGCAGTTGAGGTAAACCGGATCGTCCTGCAGCGGAAAGTGCGCGCGCACGGCCCGCCAGAAGTCGGCCGAGGTCGACGTGGAAAAAGCGGGCAACGTCGCCGGGCCGGCGGTCGCCGCCCGGGCGGTGGATCCGGCGATCAACGCGCCCGCCACACCGCCGCCCATGCCTTGGAGAAATTGGCGGCGGTCGAGGTTCATGCGAGCGATTGAAAAGTCAGGGTGTGATCGGCGAGCAGTTCGGCCCCGGGCGCGAGCACGAGATCGGACTCGGCCTGCAACGGGAAGGCCGCCAACGGATAATTACGCCGCACAAACCACGTCAACGGACCCGCGTTGTTCTCGAAACGAATGCGCACGCGGCGCAAGCTGCCGTCGAGCTGGCCGTGCCATTCCATCCAGCGGGCCGAGGCCCCATGCACCGCCGTCACGCCTTCCAGCCCGCCCTCGGCGACCAGTTTGATCGTGGGATCAAGGTGATCGTCCAGCAGCTCGCGCGCCCCGCGAAACTGCAGCCCGTTATAGTGCGAGCCGACCATCCCGCCATGGGAGTGCGGGTTGCCGAGCGTGAGGGCGCGGCCGCTGACGTTGACCAAGTGACTGCGCCAACGCAGCGACCACGTCGCCGCGGCGGGATCGGCCGCGACGGCGATCTGCAACGCGCGCTCCTCGCGAAAAAGCGTTTCGCCGAGCCGTTTCCACTCCAGCGAATGACTGAGCGCCGCGGTCGCCCCGGTCGCCTCAAGCGCGGTCCAGGCGACGTGCTGCTGCGAGCCGTGATCGTCGCGCCATTTGTAACCCTCGTCGCGCCGGCAGGTCGGGCCGCCCCAAAAATTCGCACCCGAGACTTGGTTCAACGTGAAACTCAGCGCGTGGTGCCACGGATGGTCGTTGGGCCGGAAATTGGTGAGGGTGTCGCCCGCCAACGTATTGACCGGATGCGCGTAGGGCCGCGGCGATTCGTTGGCCGGAGTCGTCGGCGCGTAAACGTAGCGGAGCAAAAGGGCCTCGCCCGCGAAAACGGTGACGGCGGAACCGGGGACATGTTCAAGGCGGAGCGTCATGCGCGGTCGGGTAAGAGCGGGAACTTTTCGGCGAACGTGCCGCCCGGGAACCGACGCACCGTCGACGCGCCATCGGGTGCGACCACCGTGACGTCGAGCCCGACCGGAGCGGTGATCTCAAGCGCGAACGCGCCTTCGGCCACGCGCCACGCCACGTCGATCGGTCCCTGCGGCGTGCACACTCGGCCGGTCGCATGGGTGAGTCCGCAGCGATGCGGCGCGATGGTCACGCGGGCGAATCCGGGCACCGTCGGCACGACGCCGAGGATGCGTTGCAGAAACTCGAGCGCGGGATGCGCGGACCAGGCGTGGCAGAGCGAGCGCCAGTAGGAGTTCTCCTCGACGAAAGTCGTGAGGCCGTAATCAAGCGACTCGTGCCAAGGGCCGAGATACGTCGGCATCCGGTCGTAAAGCCCCGCGCGCACGAGCGCAGTGAAGATAAAATGCCAGCAGAAGAACGAGCCGGGCGCGAGTTTGGCATCGAGCGGGAAACGCTGAAAAATGCGCGCCGTTTCACGGGGTCCGGCGACTCCGGCGATGATCGCCCACGCGTTGCCGCATTGGGAAACTTCGGGGCCACCGGGCCGATCAAAGTAAAGTCCTTCGCTCTCGCTCCACGTGAGCGCGTGCAACGCGATCCGCAGCCGCGCGGCCTCAGACTCGAGGGCGTCGATCTCGGCGGCGTGACGCGGGGCGTCGCCCAGTTGCCGGAGGAGTTCAGCGACGTCGGCGAGCCCTTGGATGTATTGCGCGCTGAGAATCGTGGTCGGACCGGAATCGGCACCGGGCACGACGCCGCGGGGCCACCACGGGCACCAATCGGTGATATTCCAGAACGGAAGTTTTGCGGGCAAGCCCGTGGCATCGGTATGCCGCCGATACCAATCTAGCACCGCCCGCACTCCGGGCAGCAAATCGCGCACCGTGGCGGCGTCGCCGGAGCAAAGAAAATAATCGCGGATATTTGTTATCCAATGCAACGACCAGGTCGGAATGATCTGCACGAGCCGAGACGGATAGCGGCTTTGAGTGAGCCCGTCGGAGAGCCGTGACCAGTCGAAGTGATAGAGCGCCTGCCGGCTCAAACGATAGTCCGCGGTCGCGAGCATCGCGATCTTCGACGTAATCATCGTGTCGCCCGCATACTGCATCTGCTCGTAATGCGGGCAGTCCTCGAACGTCTCGTGCGAGCAGAGCCGCATGGTCTCGATGCTCGCCGTCCACACGCGATCAAGGCGCGCATCGGAAGAAACGAAGGTGGCCGCGACGTTATAAGGATAGACCGTGAAACGCTGGGTGACCCCGTGAATCACGAGGGGCACCGAGCCGACCTTGATCCGCAATCCGACGTAGCGGTAAGCCCGCCAATGCAGCGGTTCAAACCCCTCGGGCGCCGTTGCCGTTCCGTGGCCGGCGGGTTCCCACACGTCGCACCAACCGGTAATTTTCCCGCGTCGGTCGAAGGTCCAGCCGGTATTCTCATCGGCGAAATGCGACGCGAGATTGGCGAGCGACTGCTTGCGTCCCAGCAAAAGCGCACCGGGCGTCTCCCAAGGCAGGCGCAGCGCTTCGGCGTAGATCAACCGCACCGTCGCGCCCGCGCCACCCGCCACCGCCAGTTGGGGAAAGGCCGAAGTCAGTTTCGCATGATCGAGGATCACTTCCACTTCCGTGCCGGCCGCAAGCGTCACTGTGGAATCACCTGCGATCACACCGGCCCAACCGGCGGGTGCATCTTGGCCCCCGGGCACAAAGACATCTGAAAACCGCTCGATTTTTTCCTCGGCCAGCAGCGGAATCATCCGGGGGATGAGACCGTAGGGACTGGTGGGATCGCGGCGATTCTCGAGCAATTCGGCCTTGAACAACACATGGGCGGGCGCCCACGCCGAGTCGTCATGATCAGGGAGATTCCAACCCGGCGGGATCAACGCCGATACCCGATGCTCAAAATAGCCGAGATATCCCTCGAAGGTCGTGTTCTCATTCTGAAACCGGTGCGCCGTGTCCACGGCCACCCGCCAATTCGCATCGGTGCGCAGATCCATCACTTCCGCTCCGGCCCGATTCCGCACCGCTCCTTCCAAAACGAAACCGCCGGTGTAAGTCATCACCGAGCATGGAGCCCCGAGCAAGGCCGGCCGATGCGCGACGTGCGACATGTCGAGCACGAGCGCAGCGAGCACGTTACGACCGGGACGAAGCTGGGGCGTGAGATCGAAGGTCTCGAAAAAATGGTGGTTCACGTCGCCCTTCGCCGGGCCGCGCCCGATCAGCACCCCATTACAGAAAAACAGATAGCGACTATCGCCCGAAACCGAGACGTCCAACGTCACCGCGGCAGGATCCGCGACCTCGAAACTGCGCCGAAACATCCGGACCTGGTAGTGCGACGGCGAGGAGGCATCACGCGCCGGCACTCCGTGAGAGCCCTCGGCGGACCAAATCCAAACGGCAGAATCGACAAAGGGTTTTTTTGGGGAATTCAATGGGTCAGTGGGTTGATCAAGAGCCGCCTCGGGCTCGGGTTGGCCTCTACCCCCGGAGAGGCGATAGATCCACGAGAGCAGTCGCAGCGGCGCTAGACCGAAATGAGAATCTTCTCGTCAATTTTCAGATTTCAATCAGTATTTTCTGTGAAATTTCATGAATAAGTCTTCTGTTTCCCCGCCCCCTCCGCGTCTCGTTCAATGCGCCTCTCCGTGGTCGATGCACGATTGGCCCTTAAAGCGCAAGGAATGGGCCTTGGACCGAAAACTAGATGCGATCAAAGAGGCAGGCTTTGACGGGGTTTGCGCTTACGTCTCCCCCGAACTCAAGGCCGGGGCCGAGCGCCGCGGGCTCGTGCTCATGAGCGGCTTTGATTGCAGCGATCTTGACGTTGCGCGGCCCCGACTCGAGGCCCAACGAGACCTCGGCGTTCACTTCATTAACATCCAGTTGCTCAACCATGATACGCCGCCCGCGAAAGCCGCGGCGATGGCCGTGAAGTTGATCAAGCTCTCCCGATCACTCGGCCTGGGCGTGCACATCGAAGTTCACCGCGATACCTCCACCGAAACGCCGGAGAAATTCACCGAGATCGCCCGGCTATACCGTCGGGCCACGCGCCAGATTATGCCCGTCACGTGGGATCACTCCCACTTCGCGGTCTCGAAACATGTCATGCCCAAGGACTACTCGGCGCGCCTGCTGGCTTGGCCGGAGTCGATTCAGCACTCCCAGATGTTCCACCTCCGGCCTTTTAACAGCCAACATTGTCAGGTCCCCGTGACCAACGGCCGGGGAAAGTTCACCCCGGAATTTGAGGACTACCTCAGGTTTGTCGAAGACCTCTTCGCCCTTTGGCTACGCGGCCCACGGCCCGGCAACACCCTTTGGACCTGCCCCGAATTGGGCTGCACCCACGGCTACCACGTGAGCACCAATCCGCACCCGTGGCCCGACGCCGTCGCGGCCCGCGGCGCTTTCACCAAAGCTTGGAGCCGCGCGCTGAAACGCACGCCTTCTATATAAGGCCTCCGTCCCGGCTTTTGCGTCTTTGTGCGCCGTCACCGCTTCGTGACAAAACCCTTGACCCGCACTTGGCAATTCAGTCCAATCATTCTGAAATATTCAGATAATCTCGCATGCCCCCTCTGCTCATTGCCGACATTGCACGGAAGGCGAAAGTGTCACCCGCCACTGTCTCCCGCGTCATCAATCAACCGCACCTCGTCGCGGCCGATCGGTTGGAACGCGTCCGCTCCGTCATGTCCGCCGCCGATTACGAGCCGACGCCGCTTCATCGCCGCCGCGGGCCTAAGTCCCGCCTAGCGACCCCGAAGAACATCGCGGTCTGGTTCGTGGGCGCGAAGAAAAACTCCAGTTTCAATTGGTTCCAAGACCAACTGCTCCAGACCCAGCACTCCAACGACCGTCAACGGCTAGAGATCAGCGTGCTCTTCACCGATACACCGGACGATTTGCCCCGCGCGCTCGCTGAGCGCCAAGTCGACGGCGTGATCATCCAAGGGATGGAGCCGACCGCCGCCTGCATGGCCAAGCTCGGCGACCTCCCGCACGTCTGGTTCATGACCCGCCGCTCGTTGTCATTCCCCGGAGATTACGTCGAGCCGGACAACGACGCCAACGGTCGCATGGCCGCCAACTATCTTCACCAACACGCCCATAAATCCGTCGCCGTGATCGCAGCAGATCCCGGCTACAGCGCTGTCAGCCAACGGGTTACTGCATTCGTCGACCAAGCGAAGACTCTCGGCCTCACGGTGCATAGCATTTTGGGAAAATCCAAACCCGTGAATTTCCTCGAGATCGTGCCCGTGCACGACGAAAGCGACGCGCTGGCCAAGCGATTCTGTCAACTTTCACCGCGCCCGACGGGGGTTTACGTGCCCGTCGATCACTTTTGCGGGTCGCTCTTCCGTTCGATGCGCCTCGCCGGCCTGAAATCTGACCGGGATTTTGAGGCGATTTTGGGCAACCTAAATCCCGTCATTTACCACAATCTGGACCACCTGCCCCCGGCGCTCGACATCAATCTTACCACCTTGGTGCGTAAAGTTGTCGATCACTTGGTCTGGCGCATCGACAATCCAAAGACCTTGGGCCGCATCGGAGTTTGCGTCGCCCCCACCCTCGTCCTCCCGGCCAGCCAGGCCAACCAGATGATTGCCTGAATCGATCATCCCCAATTTTTGCCGGTAGTCGGCGCGATTCAAACCGCGCCAACTACCGGAAAATAACCAACCCCCACATATAACGATGAAACCAGATACCAGCACCGGATCGCCCAGGACCAAGAAATACTTGGTTTCCTGTTTAGCCGCGTTGATGGCCGTGTCCGCCCCTATGGGCTACGCCGCCGACAGCGACGCCTTGAAGAAACTGCAGGAAGAAAACTCTGCCCTGCGCAAACGCCTTGCCGCCCTCGAGGGCGTGCCAGCAGCTCCCGCCGCCGCGCCATCGGCCGGCCCGGTCGCCCCAGCCGCCCGGACCCCGCTGAAAGCGGATGAAGGCGTGCAGACGCTCAGCGCGTTCGAGGTCAAGACCGACAAGGACTACGGCTACCTCAAGACCAATGCCGCGACCGCCACAAAGATCGGCATGGAGATCCAAAAGATCCCATTGAACGTATCTGTGATCTCGCGCGAGTTCCTTAACGATACCAACGCCCAGTCCCTCACCGACTTGTTCCGCTACACGGCGGCCGCGTCCGGTGATACCCGCTTTGCGATGCGTATTCCGGCCAACTCCGCGACCCCGCAAGGCACCTTCACGATGCGCGGTTTCGTGGTGAACAGCCTCATGCGTAACGGCATCTTCCGCTACACCTCCTACAACCTCGACACCGTCGAGCGCGTTGAGGTCATCAAGGGACCGGCCGCCGTCTTCTTCGGCCAAGGTTACCCCGGCGGCGTCATCAACTACATCAGCAAGCTGCCGCAGTTCAATCGTACGCAGGGCTCCATCACGATGACACTCAATGACAACTCGGGTCAGAAAGTCGTGCTCGATCAAAACGTGGCCGCCAGCGACAAGCTCGCCCTGCGCGTGCTCGGCGTGTGGGAAGACACCCAAGGCGAACGTCGCTTTGAATTCCGCCGCAACTACAGCGTAAATCCCTCGATCTCCCTCGTCCCATTCGAGAGCGGCAAGGTCAAGATCACCGCTGAAGGTGAATTCACCCGCGAGCGCTTCATGCTGAATGATTACGACTGGATCTGGAGCGATTTCGCCGGCTGGAACGAGGCCGCCCGCACCGGACGTTACAACTCTTCAACCGCGACCCTGTCCAACACGATCGTGGCCAATGCAGGCAATCTTCTGGCGGCCAACGTCGTTCAGAACACCACGACCCCAATGCTCGCCTACGGCACCTACATCAACAACAAGCGTATCGCGACCAGCAATTGGAGCCTGCCGGCCTACACCAGCGTCGAGCGCGGTGCCTACATCACCGACAAGAACGGCAAACGTTATCATGACGAGGCGTTCAATTACACCAGCCGCGGTGCTGTCTTCAACAACGCGATCGAGAACTTCTCGGTGACCGCCGACCTCAGCCCATTCAGCTGGCTCGATGTTCGCTACAACTTCTTCCAAGAGAAGTCTGAGAATTACACCGTCGGTCAAGGCGGCGCGCTCACCACGCCCTACGCCAACGGCACCAACTGGAATGTCGGCACCGGTAATCTTTCCGGCTATTATCGCTACGGTCAGACGCACAACGTCGACGCCGTCGTGAAATTCGATTTCTTGGGCGTGAAGAACAAGTTCCTGCTGGGCGTCCAAAAGATCAGCCCCTACCAACAGTTCCTCGGCGGACAAACGTTCACCGACGCGCAATGGGCCTTCCTCCCGGGCGCGCGCAACCCGACGGCCAACCCGGATTATGCCGGCACGAATAGCACGATCTACAACGCAGGTGCTGTTCCGGTTAACCAAGTCATCCGTCAACGCGACGGATCGATCAAACCCGTTCGCCAGATCTTCTCCAACTTCGATCCTGGCGCGGAAATCTATCCCGACATCACCGCATATCACCAAGAGGACCGCAACGCCCTCGACGGTTACAAGTCCCAGCAGATGTCGGCCTACCTCAACTACCAAGCCACGATGTTTAAGGATCGGCTGACGTTGCTCGCCGGCTATCGCGAGGAAAAGCAATGGGCCCGCGGTCAATTCCAATCGAACAATTATCCGTGGTTTGTTTACTTCCCGGACATGCACCTCCGCCCCGACCTCTATCCTGAGAACGTATGGGGTCATTCCATCAGCTACCAACGCGGCATTCCGCAGGACCAGAAGGGCGACTCGTGGATGGGCGGTCTGTCCTTCGCGCTCACTCCTGAGCTGAGCATCTACGCTTCGAACTCCAAGACCTTCAAGTTCAACTCCGGCCGCGTCGGCGGTCTGTTCGTGGGCGATGAAGTGCTTTGGTATGACCAAGCCCGCGCCTTCGGATCCGGCGGCACTCCCGGTGCCTCCTTCCGCTACCTCGGCCAAACGGTCACCTCGCTCGCTCAGTTCCAACAAATCCTCTCTGGACGCGGCGTCTACAACCTCGTCAAAAACGAGCAGGGCATGAACTGGGAATTCGGCGCCAAATACTCGCGGCAAGATGGCCGTATCGTCGGCACCGTCTCGTTCTTCCGTGGCGAACGCGAAAACCAGATGCTCGACGACGGCGCCAAACAGTCGAATATCGAAGAGCCGCTCAACTACAGCACGGAACTCTTTCCGGTGGGCTCGCCTTACCGCAACACCCGTCTGCTGCGTTGGCGCACGACCGATCTCATGAATCAGGTCGAGGGCACCGAAGCCGAAGTCATCTGGACTCCGGTGCGCAACTACCAGGCCGTCATCAACGGCTCCTGGCTGTGGTCCGCCAAGACGGTGTATGACAAGACCCGCGCCGCACCCGGCACGGCGGCTTACAACGCCGGCACCCCGGCCGCCAAGGTTGCATCCGACATCTACTACAACGCCCGTCTCGAGAACGTCCCCGAGTTCCGCTTCAACATCTTCAACAAATACACGTTTGTTGATGGCGTCGTGAACGGCATGGCCCGCGGTCTCAACGTCGGTCTCGGTATGCGCTACTCTTCCGAGACGGTGGTTTCCCGTTCGGTGGACTGGAATCCGTTCAACGGCGGCTATCAAGCCGGTGACTACCTGGTGTTCGATGCGACGATCGGCATGCCTTGGGAACTGTTCGGCTATAAGTTCAACAGCACCCTCGGTATCTACAACCTGACGGACCGGAAATACTCCGAAGGCTCGTTCGCGCTCTCACCTGCGCGCAACTTCATCTTCCGGACGACCCTGTCGTTCTAAGGTTTCGGACCCTTCAAGAGTCACTTCATCTATCGGCGGAGCCCTTCATCGGGCTCCGCTTTTTTGTGCCCGGTTACTTCAATCTAAAAACCGCAGAAGGAGGAACCGCTAACTTCCGCTAATCGACGCTAATGAAAGAGTTTTTGATAGAATCCAACTCGATCACCTAATCGGTGAATCAAGAATTCAAGTCCGGACCAATTCTTCCTCATGGATTAGCGGGAATTAGCGAAGATTAGCGGTTAACCCACTGCCGAATTTAGGTTCAATCGTTGCACCGATCGCGTGATCCTTTTGCATCTTTGTAGGGCTCGACCTTGGTCGATGCCTACGTCGCGGGCCAGCGAGCGCGGCGCGGACCAAGGTCCGGCCCTACGGGGAAAAGCATCGGGCGATTGGTATTCCTCGGAAAGGACGAGCCATTGACGCGCGATTTATCGCACCCCTATTTTTTCTGCCTGTTCAGCGAAGTCCAATCATGAGTCCGCCTTCCCCCGCCTCTCTTCTCTCTCACCCATGAGGACGAACGGGAAATGGTGCGTTGCTCCCGTGTCGGCCGCATGGCACGCCGCCAGGGATTTTTCAGGTCTTGCGCCGGGTGCCAGCACCCTCTGGCCGCGCTGGGCGATGTTGCGGGCGGTGGGGATCGTTTTCGTCGTCATTTTTTCCGGGATCATCGCGGAGAGCGGCGCGCTCATCGGGCCCAACGGTTTACTGCCTCTGCCCCGGCTACTGGAACAAGCCCGCGCCGACCATACCGGCGTGCTCGATACCCTGCTCCATCGACCCAGTCTGTTTTGGATCAATGCCGATCCGGCCATGATCGCAGCCGTCGAGTGGGGCGGATTGCTGGCCGCCGTGGCGCTCGTGCTGAATTTCTGTCCGCGACTCGCCCTTTTCATCTGTTGGCTGGCGCTGCTCTCATTCGCCCGCGTGTGGGTGATTTTTTCCGAGCCGCAGTTGGACTGGCTGATGCTCGAGGTCGCGTTGTTGTGCATTCCTTTTGCGCCCGCCGGTCTTCGCCCCGGCTTGGGTGGAGCCTCACCGCCGTCGCCCCTCGCCTTGTTCATGATGCGCTGGCTGTTGCTCAGGGTCATGTTCGGGCCCGGGCTCGCCAAACTCATCTACGGCGATCCGCACTGGCTGAACTTCACGGCCATGGACGTGCTCTACGAATCGGCCCCAAGCCCCACCATCGTCGGCTATTTCAACCACCACCTGCCTCACGCGTGGCACGTCGTCGAATGGGTGCTTACGTTTGCCGCGGAAATCGTGGCACCGTTGCTCGCAGTCTTTGGCGGACGCCGGGGCCGCTGGATCGCGCTCGTGAGTTGGACCGCGCTTCAAGCCGGCATCCAACTCAACTGCAACTACGGCTGGCTCAACACCGCGGCGATCGGACTCGGCCTGCTGTTACTCGACGATCACATGCTGGCCCGGACCACCGGATTTCTTCGCCGGCGTCTTCCCGCTTGGTCACTACCCGGTCCAGCCGCACCCACCCCCGCCGCCACCGGTATCGGCTGGAAGAAAGTCGCGGTCGCCACCGGCCTTTGGGCGCACTTCGCGCTCTCTATCGCGGTTTATTGGGACAAAGAAAGCGTCCCGCCCGTTCTTCTCACCCACGGCAGCAGCAATGCGTTCAAACTCTATGCCCACATCGATCCCGTGCATCGCGTGACGGAGTTTACCGGCTCCAACGACGGCGGGCGCACCTGGCGAGCCTACGAGTTTTTTCACTACCCCCAACAATTGGATCGGATGAGCGGCTTTATCGCCCCGCACTTTCCCCGCTTTGAAGGCACGCTTCAAATCGTGCTCGCGACCCGCCCCGAGCCTCACTCGATCTACGCCATCGTAGCCGGCCACCTGCTGGCCCAGAACCCCGAGATCGTCCGGCTTTTCCGAGAGAATCCGTTTCCCGACCGGCCGCCGCAGATGATCCGCATGGCGACCTACCGGTATCGCTTCACCGATTTGGAAACTTATCGGACCACGGGAAATTTTTGGCGCAGAGAGTATGAAGGTGATTACCTCCCGATGATCTACCTGAACGAGCGCCAAGAAATCGTCCGGGCCGAGTCGGAAATCGCGGTCACTCGGATCAAGGCTCACTACCAGAACCCAGATGCCCAAAATCGCCTCGGCCTCCATCTCGTCAACGGCGAGCTCGGCCTCAGCCGCGACCCGGTCCAAGCCGCCGGTTGGTTTCGTCGGGCGGCGGAACTGGGTCTCGCCGATGGGCAATTCAATCTCTCGCTGTTTTTGCTGAATGGCGACGGCGCCCGGCCCGATCTGCCGCAAGCCGCCCTCTGGTGCCAACGCGCCGCCAAACAGGGTCTGCCGAACGCCCAAGACTTGCTCGGCCTGATGTATGCCCGGGGCGACGGCGTGCCAAAAGACCCGGTCGAGGCGCTCGCTTGGTTCATGGTCGCGGCAAATCTCGGCCACCAGGAAGCGGCCGGTCGGGTCAATTCGCTCAGGTCATCGCTCCAGCCAACCGCCGTCGCCGAGGCCGAGAGCCGAGCTCGAGTCCTCCGCGCCGAAATCGAGGCCGGGAAAAAAATCGCTGAATCCACCAAAGCGCCGATTCATCCCAACGTCCCTTGATCAAAAGACTGCCATTGCGCGAAGCTTAGCGCCGAAGCAATCCAGCTCGATTGCCCCGGCGCGCTTCGCGCACCTGCCAATGAACTCATCGGGTTTGTCGGTAGTGCCCGGAGAGTTCAGCAAAAAGGCGAAGCATGGTAGCTGCGACCATCTGCTGCGCCCGCTCGTTGATCCACGCTTGTCGACGTTCTGTTCCACCTAAAATTTCGGGGGCAATGTCCCGACGAAAATCTGCCGGGCTGGGGCCGTCAGCGCCGAATGCATTTGGACCAAACCCAACTTTTCGAAACCTTCCCTGTTGTCCACCCGGTGATCCGTGTTGGTGAACACGCACCCCGCAGTCCAACGAGCCCGATATTCCAACGAAACCTTGAATTCTTTGGGCGGAATCTCCACCCGCCGCACCACAAAGACAAAGCCAGAGTCGATTGCGTCGGGTCGGCCATGAACCTCGGCCACATCCGGCCGGCGTTGCTTGCGACCCCGAAAAGCATACTCCCGGTCGGCAGTTTTCAAAACCAGATACGGCTCAAATGACCGACCCCATTTCTTCTCGGGCAACATAAAGCCCCTCACGTGCAGGCGGCGCACACCCAAAGCCAATTCCTCAATGTGATAGACCATCGATCGTTCCTTTGCCGGGCCACATTTTGTGATTGGGAGCGAAGTCCGGGCCTGCAACCGGAAAATGCCTTTCTCCAACGCCGCATTTAAAATTTGGTCCGCCTGCGCGTGGTCGGGGTAAATCAGATGCGGAGCCCCGCCCAGCGTCAGCCACTTGTCGTAGTAGCTGATCGTCTCAAGTCGCCGGCGGAAAAAATCCTCGGCCACCGGCAGGTATCGGGTCGATGCAACCACATTGAAGACGCTCACCCCCAAGGTCACCGGCAACGCCCACTGCCAGAACCGGTGCTTCGGCACGGCCGACTCGACCAAGATTGTGAGCAACGTCGCCCAAAACAGCGCGCTTTGCACAAAATACCTCGGCGCGATCTGGGGCGCGGCGAGCGTGAACCGGCCATACGCCGTCAACAGCGTCGCACCCAAAACAAAGACCAAGAACGCACCCAAAACCGGCTCCCGGCGCCACCCTTCCCGGCTCGCCAAACCCGCCGCCAGCCCGAGCCCCACGACCCCCAGCAACGGTGAGAGAAAAGGGTGCTCCAGACCCGGCACGCTGCCGAGCAGGGTGAGCCAATATCTGACCACCGCCCACAGTCCCGCGGCGCTCCCCAAACTCTCTCCGCTGGGCGCGACGGGTTTCGCCAACCAGAAAAACAGGACCCCGGCAGCCACCGCCCACGCCGCCCAAACCGCCAGGCCTTTCCAGCGGCGCCCCAAGGCCAACAGCAACACGCCCGCCGGAAACACCGCGAGACCGTGCGCGAGGGTAAACGTCCCCGCCGTCGCCGCCAACCCGGCCAACGCCAACCATGCCGCCCCGCGCCGCTGCAACGCCGCCAAGCTCACCGCGCCCCACAACACCACTTGGTAGTGGTCGATCGCCGCATAGGAGAGCAGTTGATTCTCAAAATGCTGCAGTTGGAAAATCAGCAGGCACAGCAGCGCCGCATACACCAACCGGAGATTCCAATCCCGAGGCTGCGCCGCCAACACAAGAATCGCCCCGAGGATCGCGAGATTTCCGATGGTCGCGAGCGCGATGAAGTTGATCTGGCCGGTCAAAAGGTAACTGCCCGCAAAAATCAGACGGCTCGTCACCATGCAGTGGTGCTGATCGGCCGCCAAAAACAACCCCAGCGTCTCCCGCCACGAACTGGAATCCTGCAACCGCGTCAAAAACCCCAACGTCGTCCCAAACTCATCCCAAAAAGGCGCGTTCCGATAGGCCAAGAACGACACCCACGCGATGAACACCGTCGGCAACATCGCTGCGGTCACCAAAAACCAGCGGGCGGAAAAAACGACTCTCCAGTCGGGGTTAGAAACGGGGCGATTCATCGAGACAAAAACCTAAGAAAACTTTACCAGTTTTGCCAAACTCGACAAGCCCCCGCCTAAAAAAATTTTCAAGCGTGGGCGCGGCTCGTCTAACGACCGTCGCTTGCCACTCATATCGTCTGACGGATACCATTAGGTCGTCACAGGTGGCCGGCAATGTGAGAGTGGGCGTCGCCGCAACCGGAGGCTACATGCGCGAGCCACCCTCACATCAAACCGCCCTGCAACTCCGTCCGTTCATTCATCGCCTGCTCAAACACCCCCGCGCCTCAACCCCGCGCCGCCTCACTCAAACCACTCGCCCAATAAAGGGCGGGGGCTTCGCCGCCCATCGGCCACCGCCTCTGGTGTATCCAACTCTCGTCCGTCAGTTCGGGGCCATCTCAGCTCGGGCTCTCGACTCTCGATTCTCGATTCTCAGCACGCTTGCCGGAGATCATGCGCTAATTGCTCGTCGGTGAGGTTGATAACCGACACGCCCAACTGGGAGAGAGCTTCCATAAAAGTCCATACCGGCAATCCCGCCATCTCGGCGGCCTGCCCCAAGGTCAACCGGCGCAATTCAAAAAGCTTTGCCGCAAGAATCAGTCGGAATTCATGTTGGGCTTCAGCCCGACTCAGGCCGGTGTTTGCCAGCCAGCGCTCATCTACGGGCACTTCGACGGTGGTCATGAGCAATGGCCTAACGCGACTTATCCCGGGCGCAAGGCAGGTAATGATTTCGGGCGCGGCACGTGAAAACTCCTCACCAAACCCGCCTATTCCAATCAAGATCCCAGCGAGGAAGAGGCGTCGAACGAACCAAGTCAGTCCAGTGCACCTAGCGACGGGGCAGGGCTGGGTTGCCGAGTTTGGCTTTGATCTCCGGCGAGAGATTCGCCGTCGCCAACCACGCGCGGGCGGCGGCGGGCGCGTTGTCCAGCCAGCGCGAATACGCCGCCATCACGGCGGCCTCGCGGGCGGCCGGCGCCACGAGCGTCTGCGCCCAAGCGATCGTCCCCACGGGATCGCGCTGGGCGAGTTGGGGCGCGACCGACGCGGCGGCGGCAGGTTGGCTCGACGCCGGCAGCTCGCTCACAAAATTCCGCACGGCAGGCGCGTCGACCAGCAACCAGTAGGACAACGCGCCGCCGAGTGCGGTGGTCGTCGTCGGCCCCGGCGGTTGCGCGCCCGCCCAGCGCGATGCGGCCGGCGCGTCGGCCTGCGCCCAAGTCGAAGCGATCCTGATCAACGCTACATCGCGCGCACTCGCGGCGCCGAGCGAGTTCGCCCACGCCAACGCGTTCACGGGATCGATCGCGAGCAGCGCCGCGAGGTGCGCGGCGGCCGCGTCTTGCGCCGCACCGGCCGGAAGCCCGGCGACATACTGGGCGGCAGCGGCCGGCGCCGTGACCGCCCAGCTCGTAAGCGCATTGTTCAGAGCCAAGGTTTGAGCCGGCCCGACCGGGAGTTGCCCGACGAAGGCGAGAGCCGCGGCGGGATCTTTCACCGCGAGACCACGCGCCACGTCGAGGGCCGCGCGCGTCTGGGTTTCCCCGGGGGGCAGGAGCCGCACCAGCCCAGCGGCGGCCACCGGATCGGCGGCGGTGATAAGTTGCAGCGCGTGAAAAAGCGTTCGCTCCAGCGCGGGACCCGGGAGCGACTGCGGCGCGAGCTCGATCACCTGCAATGGATCGCGCCGGGCGAGTTCGAACAATGCGCTTTCCATGGCCGGCGCCCGATCATCGGCGGAGAGATTCTGCGCCCACGCCAGCGCGGACGGAGCATCGGCCCGCAGCCAGACGGAGGCGAGCGCGCGCAGGGCGTTCTCTCTGCCGGGACCCGGCGGGACCGCCGCCAGCCGCGCCACCGCGAGGGTCGGATTCTCCCGCGCAAAGGTGTCAAAAAACAGACCGTAAATCGCCGCCTGTTCACGCGTGCCCACCCGATCGCGGGCCTGCGCCAGCGCGGCCTCGGGATCGCGCCGATGCAACGCATCGAGCATTACAAACAGCGACGCATCGCGGTCCGGTCCGGGCGGGCGCTCACGCCACTCCTCCGCCGCAGGCACGGCCGCTCCGGCGACCGGCTGCACCGCCGCGGGTTCGTTCTCGCGCGGCGCTGCCTGCGGTCGCCGCAGCCACACCCCGAGACCGACGATCAGGGCGATGCCCAGAAACCCGGCGAGAACCCAGCGTGATTTCACGGCAATTCGTAAACCTCAACCAGCGCGAGACCCGTGGTATCGCCTATACCCGAAACCTGCGCGGTGTAGGCACCGGGTGCGAGCGTCACGATCATCGCGGTGTCCGCGCTGCCGGGAGCAAAGGCAAACGCACCCGCCAGCGCGGCCGCCGCGGCCAACGCCGCCGCATCGGGCGACGTGCTCCAGCCCGTGTTTTGCAACACCGGCGTGAGCCTGGAAAACAGCGTGAGCTGCGGCCGCGCGAGCAGACCACCGAGGTTGAACTGCGCGAGCGCGGGACCGGCGCCGCGGATCAACACGCGCTTGGGCGCGGGACCGGCAATCGTCAGGCCCAAGATCAGCGCGTCCGCTCCCGGACCGGCAATCGCCCGGGTCGCGAGGCTCGGCAAATTCGCGCCGGGGGCTGGCGCCGCCAGATCGTAAACTTCCAAAAGCCCGACGCCGGCCGCGCCGGTGCCCGCGCTCATGAGCACCGTGTAACCGCCGGGGGCGAGCGTCGTGAGGATGGCGGAATCCGCACTCCCGGCCGCAAACGCGAACGCTCCGGAACGGGCCGCGGCCGACGAAATCGCCGCTGCGTTGATCGCCGTACTCCACCCGGCATTGGTCCCGATTTCCGTGGAGCCACTATAAAGTTCGAGCCTGGGTGCGGCGAGCGCACCGTTCACGCCGAGCGCGCCCAACGTGGGACCGGCGGCGCGGATCAACACCGGCTTCGCGGCCGTGCCGGCGATCGAGAAACCGGCGATGGCGGTCTGGTCGCCGTTGGCCGTGCGCGTGCGCGAAGCGAGGCTGGCGAGGCGCGAGTCGGCCGAGTTCGGCACGGTGAGACCGACCCCCGTCGTGAGCGTGACCGCGAGATCATCGATGCGCCAATTGGCGGTGCTCGTCCCGGCGTTGCCCGCGCCGCCAAAGCCGTAGAGACGGAACGTCACCGGTGTGGCCACGGAGCTCACGACCGGAAACAGCGTGGGCGTGATCAGCGTCCATGCGCTGTTGTTGGCGAGCGGACCGGCGGCGACGAGCACCGGTGCCGCCGTGCCGTTGATCGCGAATACCGCGTAAGCCTGCGGGCCGGTGCCCGTGCTGCGGGCCCCGAAACTCAGCCCACTCACCGCGAGCTGACGGCCGGCGACGGGGGTCAGGATAAACTCAAAGAACGCCGAGCCGCCCTCGGCGAGATTGAGCGGGCCGACGCGCGCGGCCGCGCCGGCATTGGAGGTGCCGGTCGCGCCCGCATAGCCGCTCGAAACGGAAACCGTGGTGAGCGTGAGCGTGGTGCCGTTGTTGTTGCGTTGCACGACCGTGCCGCCGGTGACATCGGCCGGCAGCCCGCGGACAGGCTCCGCCGCCGAGAAATCCCACGCCACCACCGGCGGCGCGGCGACCGCAACGGTGAGCGCAAACGGCGCGCTGGTGACGGCGCCGAGGGCGTTGGTGATAACCACATCGTAGCTGCCGGTGTCGGCCGTCGTCGCGGGCGGAAGAGCCAGCGTGGCCGTGGTCGCGCTCGCATTGCCGGTGATCGCGACGCCGCCCCGGCGCCATTGGTAAACGAAGGGCGCCGTGCCACTCGCGACGACGGTGAGCGTAGCCGTGGCGCCGGGCGCAACGGTCTGCGCGACGGGCGCGACCGCGATGGTGGGCGCCGCCGGCGTGACCGACAGCAGGGCGGCGGCGCTCGTGACCGAGCCCACGGAATTCGTGATCACGACATCGTAGAGCGCAGCATCGGCGGCCTGGGCGTTGGGAAGAACCAGTGAGGCGGTGGCTGCGCTCGGGTTGCCGGTGATCGCGAGCCCGGCCCGGCGCCATTGGTAAACGAGCGTCGGCGAACCGCTCGCGACGACGGCCAAGGTGGCGGTCGCGCCGGCCGCGACCGTGCGCGCAGGCGGGGCGGTCACGACGACCGGCGGCAAGCCCGTGAGCACGAGCGGCGCGGCCGCGCTCGCGACGGAGCCGACCGGGTTGCGCACGACGACCGTGTAGGTGCCGAGGGCCGCCGCCGTGAGGTTGGAGAGGGTCAGGGTGGCGGCGGTGGCGCCCGGAATTTCGATTTCCTCGCGCGCCCATTGATACGTGAAGGTCGGATCGCCCGCGGCGACGACGGCGAACGTAACGCTGCCGCCCACGGCTGCGGTCTGCACGACCGGCTGCGTCGTGATCGTGGGCGAACCAGCTGCCGGTGCCCCATCGGCCCTCGCCCGGAGCGCGGTGGCGACGTTCACCGGCAGTTCACTGAAAAACGTATAGCCGGTGTCGGCCTGGATCTGCGCCGCCGTGGTGATGTAGTTTTGCCACGGGTTACTGCGGACGCCGGCGATATTGGGAATCTTGATGGCGATCACGCGCGTGGTGGTGGTGATGCGGCTGAGGGCGGTGCCGGCACCGGCGGGAACGACCACCGCAATCTTCCAGGTGAATCCGGCGACCGCGACGCCGCTGGCGATGGTGGCGCCGGAGAAACCGCTCGGTCCGGAAATGATGAGCACCTCGTTGCCGGCGGCGACGAGCGTGCGGCATTCGCTTTCAAAATTCGCCCACACGCCCTGATTGTTGTCGGGGGCCTGCGGAATCATGTTGGTCATGAAAAACGTGGCCTCGTTGTCGGCGACCGTGACGGTGCGATCGCCCGAGGGACACATGTGGCCGCGATCAAAGCCCGAGCCCGAGTAGTCGGTCGTGAGCACCTGGTAAAATCCGGCGGGCAGCGTGGTGTCTTGGAAAAAATTATCGGAGCGGCCGGACGATCCGACGTCGGCGGTGGTAAGGTTCCAACTGACCCAGTTGGGCTCGCGCGTGGTGTGGTTGTAAGAGAGCGAATACTGGGGCCGCGCGATGAGGTAGTTGGTGGTCGCGGTCGCGACGGTGGTGGCGCCGCTGGGATTGCCGAGCTGACTCTGGAGCGCGGCGCCGATCGTCGCGTGGGCGATCCCGGCGAACTGAAGCACAGCCAAGGCGAGCAGGAAAAAACGACGCGGAAAGTTCATCGATAAAGCGTGGCGCAGGCGGCGCGGGAAAAGCAACTGCGGCGGCGGGCGCGGAAGTTTGGTGGTCGGAGCGGGTGTCCGAAAAATCCGATGTAGGTCCGTCGTGGCATAGGCGTCTCGCCCATGTTTCGAAATCACGGGCGGGACGCCCGTGCCACTTAGAGCCTCTCTGCGATCACGGCCTCAGCCCAACCGTGCGACGAGTTTCGCGCGGCTGTTGACGGCGAGTTTCACGAAGATCGACTGCAGCTGGTTTTTGATCGTGCCCACGCCTTTGTGCAGACGACCCGCAATCTCTTCGTTGCTCAGGCCTTCCCGCACCCGTAGCGCCACCTCGCGTTCGCGCGGGGTGAGCTGGGCCAACACCGTCAACTGTCGCTCCTGCGCCTCGGCGCTGGGGGCGCCCAACGCTGGGTGGTTGATCAACTGGGCGAACAGATACGGACGCGTGAGCAACGGGTCGTTCATCGCCACGAGATTGAGATCGGCGCGCAAGCCGGGTTGCTCCGGGTGCGCGAGCTTCCGCCTCAGCCCGCCCTGCGCTCCGCCCGGGGTGAGCGCCTGCGCGTCGTGCTCCGCGAGCAGTTCTTCGTAGGTCTCCAGAAAAATCGGCGGGATCGCAAAGACCGCGCGACTGTTCAGGCGGCGCGCAACGACCGGACCGAGGTTCCACCTCGCGCAGGTCTCGAAGGCCTCGGGGTTGGCAAAAACGAGTTCGCGCTTCGCGTTCACCAAAAGGACGCCTTGGGGCAAGAGATTGATAAACTGCTGGAGCGTGCTGCGGCAGACGCGCTCTTCTTCCTGCCGCTCAATTCGACGGAGATTGCGGTCGAAAATCGGGTGGAGATCGAGCAGCAGGTTCATCTCATCGCGGGTGAACTCGGCGTGGGCGAACGCCCGGCGCAGCACCAGAATACTTTTGCGCTCACCGCGTTCCCAAGTCGTCAGGCCGACGAGTTTGTCAAAACCTTCGGGGCGGGGCACATGGCGGTAAAAATCCGTGCGACGCCGGGCGCGCGGGTCGGCCGGCAGCATCTGCTCCAAGTTGTAGAGTTTGATCCCGGGATGATCGTTGAGGTAGGCGTGGGTGGGCGTGAGCTGGGCGCGGGCCCGCCACCAGGCGACGGGCCGCAGCGAAGGCTGCGAGTGGAGCGTGAGTGCACCGGGAATTTTTTCCTGCGCATCGAGAAAGAGCGTCGCCGAGTGATGCTCGGGCAACGCCGTGCCGATGAAGCCGCGCAACGCCGTCCAAAATTCCGTGACGTTGGCGGCGGTCTCGAGACCGATCACCGAGCGTTGCAACGCCGGATCATCGATCCGCAGGGCGCGGTCGCGAACCTCGATGGCGGCGGCTTTCTGGGTGACAGGCAATGCACCCGGGAGCCAAACCCGTTTCCCCACCGGGCGCACGGAGAAAAACGACGGGCCGGAGCGACGCTCGGCGGGCCCGGTGCCGTCGCCACCCGGGCCGCGGCGCCTGTGGGAGCGAGCTCGCTCGCGACTTCGGCGTTCACCCGGGGTTTCGAGGCGCATATCGCGAGCAAGCTCGCTCCCACATTCGGACTCGCGACTTCGGCGTTTACTTGGGGCCGCGGCGCATATCGCGAGCAAGCTCGCTCCCACATTCGGGCTCGCGACTCCGGCGTTCACTTGGGGCCGCGGCGCATATCGCGAGCAAGCTCGCTCCCACATTCGGACCACGGTCGGACCGCGCTCGGTGGCCGAGGTCTGGCCCGGCTTAGCGCGAATCGCGCTTCTTCTGGTCTTCGACCGCTTTGGCCAAGATCGCGGCGTCCACCTTGATGCCCGCTTTGGCGAGGGCGGCGTCGAGCAGGACTTCGCCTGCCATATAACCGATGGTGATCGCGGCGATTTTGCCTTCACGGTCGATGATGAATTGGGTCGGAATACCGGAGACGCCGTAGAGCTTGCGGGAGGCGCGTTCGGGGGTGCGCTCGGCCGCATCATGGGAGAAGATAAAGTCGGGATATTTCTCCGCGTTGGCTTTCACCCACTTCTCGAAATTCGCCCGGCTGTCGCTCGTACAGGAGCCGAGCACCACCACGCCTTGGTCCTTGTAAGTGGCGGCGACCTGTTGGGTGTGCGGCATCGAGGCGATGCACGGACCGCACCATGGGGCCCAGAAATCGAGGACCACGACCTTGCCCTTGAAATCGGAGATTTTGACCGGTTTGCCGGCGAGATCGGTGGTCGTGAAGTCCGGGGCAACCGCACCGACCTTCAGCATTTCGACCTTGGCCTCGGGCGGCGCGGCCTTCGTCTCGGCGGCGGTGAACACTTTCTTTGGCATATCCTCGGGGGCGAGTTTCACGCCGGCGCGGAGCAGGAGATTGCCGAGCGACTCGGCCGACTGGGTGCCGGAGCCGACGAAGAAGCCGAGAAAATTTCCCTTTGCATCGACGACATAGTTGTTGGGCACGGGTGCCATCACGCCGCCGGTGAACGCCATCGGAATCACCTTGGCGTAGTAGGCGCTCGAGGCGGCCTTGAGCGCGGCTTTCTCCTCGTCGCTCATTTGGTCGGACGCCTTGGCCGGCCGATCGAGAGCTCCGGCGGGATCAAACCACACCGGGAACGAAATCTTCGGCCCATTGATGGCATACCATTTGTCAAAATCCTCGCGCTTGCCGTAGGCGCCGACGCCGACGAAGACCACGCCTTGCGCAGCGTATTTCTTGGCCCAAGCGTCGTTGAACGCCTGCGCGGCCTCGGGCAGACCCATGCCGGCGGACCAAAAACTGAGGACGACGGTTTTGCCTTTGGTGAACTCCGAGAACTTGACCGGCGTGCCGTCGCTCCGCTGCGCGGTGAAATCGGGCACGGGCTCGCCGGCCTTGAGCTTGCCGTAAACCTCGCGGAACTGCGGCGCGGGATTTTTATCGGCCTCCTTCGTGGCGGCAGCGCGGGCGAGTTCGTCGGCGGCGGCTTTGGCGAGTTGCTTCTCACCTTCGGCAGCGATGGCGGGATCCACTTTGACCCCGAGCTTGTTCAGTGCGCCCTCGGAGCGGACATCGCCTTTGCTGTAACCGACGATGGTCGCGGCGATCTTGCCGTCACGGCCGATCACAAACTGCGTGGGGATGCCCACGACCCGGTAAAGTTTCGACGACGCGCGGTCGTCAAAAGTCGCGGAGCCGCGCTCGTTCGGGTCCCACGTGAAAACCATATCGGGATACTTCGACTGATTCGCGGGGATCCATTCCTTGAATTTCGCGATCGTGTCGCTCGTGCCGGAAGCGAGCACAACGACGTCTTGGTCTTTATATTTCGCCGCGACCCCTTGCGTATGCGGAAACGATTCGAGGCAAGGCCCACACCAAGTGGCCCAGAAGTCGAGGATGACAATCTTGCCCTTGTAATCGGAGAGGCGGACTTCTTTGCCCGCGACGTTGTTCATCACGAAATCGGGTGCGACCGCGCCGGCGGCGAGGGTCGGTAGCCGGGCCGCGGCGGGCATCATGCCGCCTCCGGCGGGAGCGCCGGGCATCGGCTGGAGGGTAGCAGCGGGGATCGCGGCCCGGGCGGAATCGGCGGCGAGCAGCGCGTCGAGCACGAGGGCGGCGTCGTCGGCGGTGAGTTTCACTTCCTTCGACTTCGCGAGCATCGCCTTGGCCAAGGTCACAGCGCGTGCCCCCATGCCGATGCTGCCGCTGACGAGCTTGCCGGTGGAATCGATCACCACCGAAATAGGAAACATGCCGACGCCGAACGCCGTGTTGGTCACGCCCTCGGCCCAAGCCTTGCCGGCGGGGTCCCAGGCAACGGCGAAACCGGGCTCGGGATTCTTGGCGCGCCAAGCGTCGAAGGCTTCGCGCTCGGTGGCGGCGAAGATGTTGAGTACCGCCAGTCCCTGCGCGCGATAAGCGGCAGCGGTCTCGGCGAGCCACGGCTGCGGGCCGTTGCTGGTGCTGAAATGGAGCAACAGCGCCTTGCCGCGGAAACTGGAAAGCTTGAGCGACTTACCGTCGGCGCCAGTGACGGTGAAGTCGGTGACCATTTGACCGGCGACCACACTGCCGAACTTTGCCGGCACGAAGCTCGGAGCGGGAGCACCTGCCGACGGGGCGGGCGCGCCCATGCCGATCATGGGCACCGTCGCACCGGGCGCTTTGGCGGCGGGCATCGCGGGAGTTTTGCCGACCATCGGGACGGACTTGGGCTCGGCGGGATTCGGTTTCGGCTCGGGCGGCATCGAGGCGAGATCGACCTTCACCCCGGCGCGGGCGAGGGCGTAATCGATGCGGAAGTCATCACCGGGCCCGCCGCCCGACTTGGTCTCGAGCAGCTTTCCGTCGCGGCCGATGATGAACATCGTGGGAAACCCGGTCACACCGTAGCCGAGATTGAAGACCGAGTTTTTCCAACCGTCTTTACCCGCCGGATCGAAGGTCATGGCAAACGCGTAACGCGCGGCGTTGCGCGTGATCCAACCATCGTAGTTCTCCCGTGTATCGCTCGACGTGACGCCGAGCAACACGACGCCTTGATCGGCGTATTTGCGTGCGATGCGGTCGAGATTGGGCATGGCGGCCTGACACGGGCCGCACCACGTGGCCGAGACATCGAGGAGGACGATTTTGCCGCGGAAATCGGCGAGGCGCACGGTTTCGCCCTTGGCGTTGAGCACAGAAAATTCCGGTGCCATCGCACCGGGCACCGGGCCCTTGACGCCGGACGTGGACGCTCCGGCGACCACCGGCACAGTTTCCTGCGCAGGCAAGGCGGTGACGACAAACGCAGTGGCAAGGAGGCTAAGGAGGCGGGCGAATTTCATAAAAATTGGATGAGATCAGACAGAGGTTGACGGGAGAGAAGCGAACTGAAGGAAAACGCTAACATCGGGTTTCGGCGGTGACCATAGGCTTAAAGTAATAAGCCGGATCAGCCGACGATCAAGATCCCGCGCGACTCCCGGCAGGCGGCGGGCGGAGTTGGAGCAAATCCCATTTGTTGCCATAGAGATCACGAAAAACCGCCACCGTTCCGTAGTTTTCGTCGCGGGGTTCCTCGAGAAACTCGACTCCTCGCCGAAGAAACGCGGCGTGATCTCGGGAAAAATCATCGGTGTGCAAAAACAAAAAAACCCGGCCACCGGCCTGATTGCCGACTGCGGCGAGTTCGGCGTCGTTCTTCGCCCGGGCCAGCACGAGGCAGCCGCCACCCGCTGCGGCGTCCGGGCCCAGCGGCGCCACGAGGACCCAACGCTTGCCCGGGGCGAGCGGAGTATCCTCAACCAAGCGAAAGCCCAGCACGCTTGTGTAGAAAGCGATGGCCTCGTCGTAATCGCGGACGAGTAGGGAAATATAGCCGAGGCGCTGTTGCATGAGGGAAATGTGAGATGAATGCGGTCAGGCCGGCGAGATTTTGCGCGATGGGCGAAGGCCGGGGCGTTATCCCGGACACGCTAAGTTGATACCGACGGTCCTGAATTTCGGCACCGAAGCGGCAGGTTATACCAGCGCTGTTTGGTTTTTAGACTTTCCGTCGTAAGCAGCCTGCTTGCAGGCGCTCGGTGCGTCCGCAAGCGGACGGCCTACAATAGTCCAAATCTGATGTGACGTTGGTATTAGGACACATCTTCAAAATGTCATTGCGAGGAATGGCGCCCCGCGGAACGGTCGAGAAATCCAGCTGGATCCCCACGGCCCGCTGCTGCAGGCCTCGCGATGACCAGGCTTTTACAGATGTGTCCGATGGATAACCCGCCTACCCTTGGTCGCCCTCACAAAGCAGGCGTCAGTAGGGCGCCCAAAGCGCTGTAGGACCTTCGGGCGAATCGACCGCGTTGGCCTCGCGGGCGCGCAGGACGCGCACAAGACATTCCTGCACGAGGTTGTCGACATCCGGCAGCGTCGGGTAACGCGCCAGCAAATAACTGCGCAGAGCCGGCGCGTGGGGCTGCACGTCGGCGGCGAACCAAACGGAATGATCGGGAGACGCGGGCACGGGCAGAACGAATTAGTTTTTTGCCGCGCGCCGCCCGAGCGCGAGGCGAAAGTGGCGTCGAAGCCCGGCTCGAAGGGAGGCTTGAAGCCGGTCATGACCTTGGCCCCGCGGCCGTTCGGATTGTAAAACCGACCGTCGGTCGGTTGTTAGCGGGGTGATAAGCCCGACCGCCGGTCGGGCCTACAGTTCGGGCATCTTCGGACTCAAAGTGTATGAAAGACTCAGCCGGTTTTCACCACCGCACGCACCGCGTCGACCATGCGCTTTTGGCGGGCCTCGACGGTGGCCATGATCGACTTCACTTTGGCGCGGGCGGCGGCGGGGTTTTTATGGATCACCTCGAGTCGCGACCAGAGTTGTGCGCCGCTGGTCTCGTCGATCTCGAAGAACCAATCGTCGGCGCCGATATCGCGATACATTTGGCCTTTGCAGGTATCGGTGGGTTGGCGGACGTAGAACGTGGGCGTGCCGTTGTGCAGCGCGATGAGCGGCGAATGACACTCGACGCTGATGACGGCCTGCGCCCGCGCGTAGATGGATGCGGCTTCGTCGGGGAGCCAGTAAGTGTCGCGCCAAACGACGTTCTTTTTCACGTCAGCGGGGAGCGGGTCGACGAGTTCGTCTTTCGCCATCTGCACTTGGTAGGTCATCTCGGCGCAGGCCATGACCTTGTTCCCCGTGGCGCGCACGTAGGCGACGATCAGCTCGCGGAGTTTGTCGTGGTCCTGCTTCGTCGTGCGGTTGTTGATCGCGTCTTTGATCGTGTCGTCCGCGGTGGGCTTCGTGTTGCGGATTTTGTAGTAAGGCGTGTAGCGGAGGCGCGGGATCACGCAGATGAATTTCCCTTCCTCGAGTCCGGCGGACTTCAGGTAAGCGAGCCCCTTGGCGTCGTCGCGCAGGTGCATGCCAAGTTGGGCGTCGGGCCCGAATTCTACGATGGGCGATTTCACGCCCTGGGCTTTCAGGTAGTCGCGGGTAATCGTGTCGCGGCAGAAGAAGAACGCGGCGCGATCCATGATGAAGCGCAGATCGGCGCTGAGGTGCGTGGGCGGGAGGGCGAGCGCGCGTTCGCGAAGGCTCTTGAGCGTGCCGCCCTCGGGGTCGCGGGTCTTGCCCATGCCGGAGATGGGATCGTTGCTGACGCCGAAGACGCCGACGGGTTTGCCCGTGGCTTTCTGAAAGGCGACGGCGTGGTTGGCCGCAGGAAAGCCCGAACCGGAACCGCTGAGATAGAGGTCGGCCTCGGCCCAAGCCTGCGCGAGGGCGGGTGATTTGGGTTTGCCGTCAGCATCGAGGCTGCCCTCGACGATCTTGAGGCGCGGGTAGGCTTTGGTGAGCAGTTCACGCGAACCGTGGCCGAGCTCGCCGGGCCAGAGGGTGATCTCGCACTCGGGAAAATGTTTCCAGAGCAGCGAGAGCGCGCCGGGCGTATGGCCGATGTCGCCGATATTTACGCTTTGCCACGAGCTGCGGAGCAAGATGCGCGGTGGGCGTCCGGCTTTTTCGGCGGCGGCGAAGAGGGCGGAGCGGAGCGCGCCGAGCGTGAGCGCAGCGGTAGCGGAGGAAGCGAGGAAGCGGCGACGGTTCATGGGGAATGGGGTGAGCGATTGTTCAGGGTTAAACGCAGCTCGTGAGACTGACGCCCGCAACGATCGAATATCACCGCCGTAGCGGCATTTATCCCGCCCACAGACCGCCTTTCAGCGCGTCCCGCTCGCCCGGCGTTTCCAGAGCCAGGCGCCGGCGACCAACAGCACCACGATCGCGACCGTAGCCCAGAGCGTGTAGGTGTGCGTGCGTGAGAGCGTGTGCTCCATGGCGGCAAAATCGTCGGCAAACTTCAGCCATAGCCAATGCCCCAGCCACACGAACACCGGCACGCTGATGATCGCTGCCAAGCCGTCGTAAAACAGAAACTTCAGGTACGAAACGTTGAGCGAGCCCGCGCTGAAAAAAATCGGCGCCCGCAGGCCCGGCAGGAAACGGCCGATGAAAAGTCCCTTGGCCCCGTGCTTGGCGTAGAATTCCACTACCCGCACCTGTTTGGCCGCCGGGAGAAAACGTTGAAACCAAGCGGCCTTCAGCAGCCCCACCCCAAACCGGCGGCCCGCGTAGAATATCGCGCTGTCTCCCGCCAAAACCCCGAGATACATGAACACGCTCACCTTGATCCACGAATGCCCGTCGATCACCCCCAACATGCCCGCCGTGATGAGCACGATGTCCTCCGGCAACGGCAGCCCGAGCCCGCACAGCAACAACAGAAAAAAGGGACCCCACAGCGAGAGCGGCGTGCCTTGGAAATGCTCGAGCAGCGTCTCAAGCATGGGGACAACTTGGCCGCCGACTCCGGGCGTATCGCACCGGATCGGAACGTAGCGGAGGAACGACAGAGATGGTCAGGGAAGAGAGCACCTTCGCCAGACAACACGCGCCACGCAGCGTGCCAAGGGGATTGTCGCGCCCCGCTTTTTTCAACGTGCGCCCTCCCCTCCTCCCCTACACAACTGCCGCCCCGATGAATTTACCCGACCACCGCCGCGCCGTCGGCCAGCTGATCGCCGCCGCGTTTTGCTGGAGCCTCGGCGGCCTGCTCATCAAGGCCATCGCGTGGCCGCCCCTCGCCGTCGCCGGCGGCCGCGGGCTGATCGCCGCCTTGTTCCTCATCGCCCTTGGCCGCGGACTGAAGTTTCACTTTTCGCGTCCGCAGGTTTTGGGCGCGATCGCCTATGCGGCCTGCACGGTCACGTTCTGCGTCGCGACCAAGCTCACGACCGCCGCCAACGCCATCCTCCTCCAATACACCGCACCGGTCTGGATCGCCCTCTTCGGCGCGTGGCTGCTCGGCGAGCGCGCCAACCGCGCCGACTGGTTTACGATCGTCGCCGTGCTCGGCGGGATGGGCCTGTTCTTCGCCGACAACCTCGCGCTCACCGGCCATCTGGGCAACGCCCTCGCGATTCTCAGCGGGGTGTGTTTCGCCGGCATGACGATCGCTCTGCGCCGCCAAAAGGACGGTTCGCCGGTCGAGTCGATCATCTTGGGCAACCTCCTCGCGTTCGTCATCGGCCTGCCGTGGATCATCGATGCACCCGCCTTGCCGCCCACCGGCTGGGGCGCACTGCTACTCCTCGGCTCCGTGCAACTCGGTTTCTCCTACTGGCTCTACGCGCGCGCCATCCGCCACGTGACCGCGCTCGAGGCCGTCTTGATCCCGGTCATCGAGCCGTTGCTCAACCCGTTTTGGGTCCTGCTCGCCCTCGGCGAACGCCCCAGTCTGCAAGCCCTGATCGGCGGCGCCATCGTGCTCACCGCGATCACCGTGCGCGGCGTTCTCGCCCTCCGCGCCCGCCGCATGGGCGCAACTTCCTGACGCCCCCGCGGTCTCGGCCTTGGTGCTTTTCCGTCTCTTCGCCTTCAATCTAGCCCTCATGTCCGCTTCCGCTTTCGCCGAAAAGGAAACCGTCGTCCTCCTGCACGGGATCGGCGTAAACGGCTGGACGATGGCGCGCCTCGGGTCCGCCCTCGCCCGCGACGGCTACCGCGTCGTCAACCTTTCCTACCCGTCGCGCACGGTCCCGCTCGAAACCCTCGCCGGCGACTGGTTGCCTACGCAGCTCGCCGCGCACCACACCGCCGCCGCGCCGCGCCTGCACTTCGTCACGCACTCAATGGGCGGCATCTTGGTGCGCACATGGCTCGCCGAACAGCGCCGCGCGGGCACGGCCTTTCCGGCCAATCTCGGCCGCGTCGTGATGCTGGCCCCACCCAACGCCGGCAGTGAAGCCGCCGACCGGCTCGGGCGCTCCCGGATTTTTTGCGCCGTGCTGGGCCCGAATCTGGCGCGACTCGGCACCGCGCCGGACCACCTCCCGAAATCCCTCGGCCCGTGGCCCGCCGCCGCCGAACTCGGCATCATCACGGGGAACCGCTCGGTGAACCCGTTGGCTTCCGTCTGGGTGCCCAAGCCCAACGACGGCCCCGTCAGCGTCGCGGCGACGCACCTCGCCGGCGAGCGCGCCCATCGCGTCCTCCCCGTTTCCCACACCGGCATTCTTTTCCGCGCCGCCACCGCCCGCGCCACCAGCACCTTTCTCCGCACCGGCCGATTCGATTGAACGGCGGGCCGCTCCGCTCGCGGCGCCGGTTGTTTCGAGCTACACCAGAAACGAAAGCGGCAGGTTGAGGTAGCACAAGGCTTCAACCCTCGTTCAGGGTTCAAGGCACGCGGGCTAAAGCACCGCTACCAAGAATTCGCGCTTGATCCAAACGTTCCACTTGCGACCTTTGGTTATGCCTACTCTTCAAAGAAAGCTGCCGGCTTCCCGGCGCATTTCAGCGCAGACGACCATTTCGCCCGCTTTTCAAACCACGCTCGCGGCCGAGGCGGTGCGCGCACTCAATCTGCGTCCCGGCATGATTCTGAGCCAGACGGTGGAGGGCAACCGCCTCATTCTCGAACCGCTGCACGATGTGGATTCGCTCGCAGGCTCGCTCGGCCCGGGTCGTCCGCCAGTCAGCATTGAAAAAATGAAACAAGGCGCCAAGGCCGCGATGGCGCAAGCGGCACGCCAGACTCTGCACACGGAGTGATCGGATGAAATCCGTCGCAATCGACGCCAACGTCATCGTCCGCTACCTGACGGGTGATGATCCCGTGCAGTCACCCGCCGCAACGGAGCTATTTCGCGCCGCCAGCGCCGGCCGATTAAATGTGATCCTTCCCACTTCTGTCCTCCAAGAGACGGTGTATGCGCTGGAGACATTCTATCGCGGCACGCCGGAGACCATCGCCCCAAAGCTCATGTCGCTTTTAAGCCTGAAGGGGATTACGTGCCCAGACGCTCGCTGGGTGATGGACGGCATTCAGTGGTATCGCACGAAGAACGCCGATTTTGGCGACGCTCTGCTCTGCGCTTACGCGCACCATCATGACTGCGACGTGAACACCTTCGACCAAGAGCTAATCAAGAAATTCACCGAAGTCGCCGCTGCCGAACCCACCAAAGCGAAGGCAAGGTAACCCACCGCGACAGCCTATTCCCCTCACCCCTTCCCCGTCGGCTTCAACTGGATCAAAATGTTCGCCGCCGTGATCAACCCGCCGCCTACGAGCAGGGTCCACGTCGCCAGTTCGTTGGGATAGTTGATCAACGCCCACCCCGAAAAAACCGCGGGCAAAAACAACGCCGCCAACGAGCCGAAGATCGGCTCCACGCAGTAAATCAGCCCGGCCTCAGTCGCCGTGATTTTTGGCTGCCACGCGTTCATCAGGCCAAACGCGCCGAGCGTGCACACCACCGTGAGCGTGACGGTAAAGCCCTGCCACACCGGCGAGGTCCACGGCACCACCATCGCTGCCACGCTCGGCGCCGTCGCCCCCGCCAACACGGCAAACACGAGCGCCTCCGTCGCGAACATCACCAGCGTGAGCTCAAACGCGCGGTTCGCCGCAAATTCCTTTTTTTCCAGCCACAGAATTTGTCCCATGAAAAACACCGAGGCCAGCAACGTCTCCCATTCGCCCCGCCCGAGATGCAGTTGCCGCCAGTCAAAACGCCCGAGGATCGCCACGCCCGCGAGCACGAGTGCACAGCTCAGCCACACGCGCACGCCCGGATTCCGCCGCGCCCGCACCGCCACGTAAACCGGAATCAAGATCGCATAAAACTGCGTGAGAAACGCCGAGGTCGACGCCGCCGTGAATTGCAGCGCGTCATTTTGCAGCAGCATCCCCGCAGAAGCGAACAGCCCGATTACAAGCCCTTGCTTCAGCTCGCCGCGCGTCACCCCGCGCCACGCCCGAGGCTTCAGCGTCAGGAGCACAAGCAACGCCAAAAAAAAGCGCGGCGCCACCGTATAGATCGCCGAAAACCACGGGCCCGCCTCCGGGATGAGCCGCTCGTGCAGCAACAGGACCGATTTGATCAGGGGAAAACTGAGCCCCCAGCAAAGATTCGCGACGAGCAGCATGAGCAGGGCCTGCGTGCGTTGCGGGTGGGGAGCATTTGAGGACGACATGACGCAGGGAAAAGTCCGTGACCGTGCCCCACGCCCCGGACTCCGCCAAGCGAATTGGCGGGCACCACGAGCAACCCGCGATCGTCTTCCATTTTCCACTCACCCGCTGGAGACGCGACGCCCCCGGCGCGTGCCGCGCCTAACGAAGCTGGCCCGGCGGGCAATTGCCCGGCACGGGCGGCCTCGTTACCTTGCCCACTTCGGGCGGGCCGCTCGGCAGCGGCACCGCATCACCCGATTAACTCCAGCCCACGTCAGAGCTTGATTCGGCGAAAGCCTCCTCGGCGCGTCGTGATCGCCACGGCGTCACGCTTCACCGCTTTACTCTCCATTTCTCTCCGCCAGCTTTCCACCAACCCCTGTTGTCCATGAAGCTCCCCGTCGCCCTCCTCGTCGCGTCCCTCGCGGTCAACGCCGCCGTCCTCACGCTCTACTTCAAACCATCCGCCGGCGCCCCGTCGGCCGGCTCCCCCGCAGCCGCCGCGCTCGCGGAAAAATCCGCCGGTCCGACGGCCTCCGGGGCGCCCGTCCCGGCCGCCGCCTCGGACGCCGCCGCCCAAAACGCTCAGCTTGCGAAATCGTGGGCCGAGCTCCAGGGCGGCGATCTCAATACGCTCGTCGCCCGCCTCAAGGCCGCCGGGTTCTCCACCTCGATGATCCGCGCCATCGTCTTCGCGCAGGTCAACGAACAGTTCGCCGCCCGTCGCAAGGAACTCGTCGGCAACCAGACCGAACAACCGTTTTGGAAAAACCAACGCTCCGGCATGATGGATCCCAAGATCATGACCGCCCTCCGCGACCTCGGCAAAGAGCAGATGGCGCTCATGAAATCCCTCCTCGGACCCGAGGGTATGCCCGGTAATGACGAAATGAACGCCTGGCAGCGCCGCCAGTTCGGCAACCTCGCCCCAGAGAAGCTGACCCAGCTGCAAAGCATCAATACCGACTACAGCGAACTCCAGCAGGAGATCATGCAAAAGGCCAACGGCGTCATGCTCCCCGAAGACCGCGAGAAACTTGCCTACCTCGAAAAGGAAAAACTCGCGGATATCGCGAAGACCCTCACGCCGCAGGAATTCGAGGAATTCCAGCTCCGCTCCAGCAACACCGCCAACCAGCTTCGCGGCCAGCTCGGTAGCTTCAACACCACCGAAGCCGAATTCCGCGCGCTCTACAAAGCGGCGGCCGCCATCGAGGAAAAATACCGCACCGCCGGCACCCGCAATCCCAGCGATTATCAAAGCCGGCAGGCCGACATGCTCGCGCAAGCCAAGGCCGCCCTCACGCCCGAGCGCTTCGCCGCCTACAACCTCGCCACTGATCCGCAGTCCCGGCAGGTCAGCAGTCTTGTCGCGCGCCTCGAACTGCCGCCCGCCACGACCCAGCAGGTCGTGTCGTTGCAGCAGGATTTCCAAAATCGGCAACGCGCCCTTATGACCAACCGTGAGCTCACCCCCGCCAACCGCACCGCCCAACAAGCCGCGCTCCTGCAGGAAGCCACCGCCAAGCTCAGCACCACCCTCACCCCTCGCGGCTTCGAAGCCTACAAACAAAACGGCGGCCAATGGCTCGACGGCCTTAAGCCCCGCCCCGCGCCCACCGCCCCCAGCGGCGCCGGCACGTTAGCTCCCGCCGTCCGCCTGCCCGGCGGCTGATTCGGGAGCATGGCCGCCCCGGGAACCGAGGCGTCACCCCGTTTCGTTACAATTCCGCGCAGGATTTGCGAGCGCCGCGCCGACAGCTCGACAACACCCGCGCCCACCGCCACTTCTTTCCGCGCATGGCCAAAGCGAACCCCGAACCGCGCCTCACGAAAAAAGCCTACGACGCTCGCGTCGCCGATGTGCGCGCCGACCTCGTCCACATGCAGGTGCAGTTGAAGAATGCGCCGTTCCCCGTCCTCGTGGTCGTTGCCGGCGTCGGCGCCGCCGGCAAGGGCGATGTCGTCAACGTCCTCAACGCTTGGCTCGACCCGCGCGGCGTCGAGACCTTCGCCTTTCAAGAGCCCACCGACGAAGAACGCGAACGCCCCGCCATGTGGCGTTTCTGGCGCTGCCTTCCACCCCACGGCCGCATCGCCATCTACGCCGGTGGCTGGCACACCGAAGCCCTCCGCGAAGATCCCCGCAGCCCGCGCGACCTCACCGAATTCGACACCGCCCTGCGCCGCATCGCGCGCTTCGAGGACCAACTCACCGCCGACGGCGTTCTCATCGTCAAAATCTGGCTTCAGCTCACCAAGGACGACCAACGCGCCCGCCTCCACGAACTCGAGGCCGACGAGCGCACCGCCTGGCGCATCACCGCTGAGGATTGGAAGAGCCACCGCGACTACGACCGCCTTTCCCGCCTCGCCGACACCATGCGCCGCGCCACCCAGCGCCCCGGCGCACCTTGGCACGTCATCAACGCCGCCGATCCCCGCGCGCGCAATCTGGAGGTCGCCGACAAAATCCTCACCCGTTTCCGCGCGCACTACCGCACGCATAAAACCGTCGCGCCCATCGCCAAGCCCCGTCGCACCGCCCCGCTGCGCGCCGCCGGTCTGCGCCGCTTGTTGGCCCTCCCGCTCGACCAGCACGTCGGCTCCGGCGGCTACGAAGAGAAACGCGATAAATGGCTCGGCAAACTCAACCGCATTGTCCGCACCGCCAACCAGGCCCGCCGCTCGATCGTTTGGGTCTTCGAGGGCTGGGACGCCGCCGGTAAGGGCGGGGCCATCCGGCGCCTCACCGACGCCATCGACGCCCGCGACTCCCGCGTCATCCCGATTTCCAAACCCACCGACGAGGAGAAAGCCCACCACTACCTCTGGCGTTTCTGGCGGCACGTCCCCCGCGCCGGGATGGCCACGATCTACGACCGTTCCTGGTATGGCCGGGTGCTCGTGGAACGCCTCGAAGGCTTCGCCCGGGAGGTCGAATGGCGACGCGCGTTTTCCGAGATGAACGAATTCGAGCGCGAGCTCGTCGAGCACGGCGTGATCGTGATCAAATTCTGGCTCCACATCAGCAAAGAGGAGCAGCTGCGCCGCTTCCGGAATCGCGAAGATACCGATTACAAGCGGCACAAAATCAACGACGAGGACTGGCGTAACCGCCGCAAGTGGGCCGCCTACGAAACCGCCGTGGGCGACATGATCGCCCTCACGCAAACCCGCTTCGCCCCCTGGCACCTGATCCCGGCCAACAACAAACGCCACGCCCGCCTCGAGATCATCAAGACGTCCTGCCAAATGATCGAGGCCGCCCTCGCGGCGAAGAAGTAGCGCCCCGGCTCCTCCCACAGCGTCAGGCCTGCCTCACGCGCCGAGCGGCGCACGTAATCGCGGCCGCGTTGGTCCGCCTCGGAGAATAGCACGCGCGTCAGCCCGGGCGCGGGTGCCTCAGCGACGAGCGCGCATGCCTCCAACCGCCGCGCCCATGCGACGGCATCAACGGCATCGACGGCATCAACGGCGATTTTAGCCGCCGGTGCGGCGTGGCTCAGAGCGCCGGGCGGTTGACATCTTTGTAATAGAGATAGCGCGCGGGCGTTTTGCCCATCGCGACGAACCACTGCGGGCAATACGAGCCCACCCAGATCACGTCACCCGCCTGCACCGGATACCACGAATCCTCGAGGCGATAGACGCCGGCTCCTTCGAGCATCAGCAGGCCGTGCTCCATGATGTGCGCCTCAACCAACGGCAGATGCCCGCCGGGTTGATACGCGAAAATATTCACCGCCAGATCGTAGCCGGGTTCATCGGGGAGCAGCACTTGGAGGTTCGCCGCCGGATCACCGAGGAACGGCACCCCTTTGACTTTCGCGGACTCGCTGATGATCACCCGCGGCGCCGCCGCCCCGGCCAGCGGTTGGAATTTCTTCTGAAACAACGTGAGTTGCGTGCCGGGCTTCGGCGCGGTGAGCGTCCAAGGTTGGCCCGCCGGCGCGAAGAAAAACCCGCCTTCCTCACAACGCTGCCGGTGCGTGCCGACTCCGAGCGTGCCGCCACCGCTCATGAAATAGCCGAAGGTCTCGATGTCGTTGGCCGGCACGTTGGCCGCGCCGCCTTTTTGAAACGTGATCTGCGTCTGGGCGAACCGCGCGCCCAGCGCGGGACTGATCAGCACGACGGCCGTCGCATCGGTGAAACCGGAGAGGGAACTGGCGACGTGGTTGTTGGGCGTGAGCAAAGCGTGCCGGGCGGCGACGCGAGCGCGAGTGTGGCCAAAGAGTTCGGACATGGCCATAAACTGGGGCGGGAAACGCCGGGACAGGCAAGCGGGTTGGCGCAATTCTCAGAGTGGGCCGACGGGCCGCAGGAACTCCGCGCGCGGCGAGGGCAAGGCCAAGCGCTGATCTCGCCACGCCGCCTGCCCGCGGACGAAGGTGTGCGACACGTGGGTGCGGTTCGGTCGGCCCACATAGGCGCTGGAGCGGTGCCGCGTCCAGAGATCCTCGGCCGCGATCTTGTGGGCCGCGCCCATCGTAATGATCGAGAAATCGGCATCGCGCCCGAGCGCGAGCGAGCCCTTGCGATCCTCGATCCGGAAACGGCGGGCGACATTGCGGCAGAGCACCGCGGCGAGCAAGGGTAGGTCGGCCTCCAGCGTCTCCGCACACGCGTTAAATAGCAGCTGCGCCCCGTGCTGCACGCCGCCGATTCCGCCCCAGATTTCGAAAAAGTTTTTCGAGGTCTTCAGCTCGGGCGGCGCCGGCGAATGGTCGGAGCCGACCGTGTGGATCCGACCGGCGCGCAGCTCGCTCCACAGCGCGAGGCGGCGCTTCTCGTCGCGGATCGGCGGTGCACATTTGCCGGCGGCGCCGAGTTTCGCGACGTCTTTGTCGTTGAGCAAAAGATAATGCGGGCAGGTCTCGGCGGTCACATCGACCCGCTGCGACCGGGCCTCGGTGATGAGCGCGATCCCCTCCGGACTACTCACGTGCACGACGTGCAACGAGCACCCGGTCTCCCCGGCAAACTCGATCGCCAGCCGAATCGCCGCGAGCTCGACCTCGACCGGGCGCGACGCGAGCCACGCCTTGGCGTCGGTGCGGCCTTGGGCTTTTTCGATGGCGGTAAATTTGGCCGCGAGGTCGTTGTCCTCGGCGTGGACCGCGACGAGCAGCCCCAGCTTCGCCGCGCGTTTCATGCCCTCGCGGAGGACCTTGGCGTCGCTCGCGCCAAAGCTATCGATGCCGCTGTTGCACATGAACGCCTTCAGCCCGATCGCGCCGGCATCACGCAGCCCGGCGAGCTTGTCCATGTTACCGGGGACCAGTCCGCCCCAGAGCGCAAAATCAACGCACGACTGCTGCTCAGCGAGCGCGCGTTTCGCCCGCAAGCTGGCGGCGTCAAGCACGGGCGGTTCCGAATTGAGCGGCATGTCAAAAAAGCAGGTACCGCCCCCGGCTGCGAGCGCGGCCGAACCCGAGCCCAACCCTTCCCATTCGGCGCGGCCCGGCTCGTTAAAGTGGACGTGTGAATCGATTATGCCGGGGAAAACATAGGCTCCGTCCGCCTCGATCGTCTCGTGCGTCAGGTCTTTGATCTCGGGCGCAATCTGGACGATTTTGCCCAAACGCACGCCCAGGTCGGCCCACTTCACGCCTTCCGGCGTGACGAGTTTCCCGCCGCGCACGATGAGATCGAGGCGCTCAGGCTCGGGGGCGATCTTGGAATTCTTGGCGACGAGCGTGGTGCGTTTCATGAGGGGTGAGTCCGGGCGAGGCGGGTGAGAAAGTCGATCAACGCGTGAAGGGCGACCGCGATATCCGCCGGCGAGCTGGATTCGTCCGGATGGTGGCTCCGGCCCGCCGGTCTAGGGCGTTGAGCGAGGCAAGGGAGCGCATCAGAAAGAGGAGCGCGAAGATGAGTTCCAGACTGTTTCGCGTTAGCCCCTTTTTGAGCGTGGTCGCCCGATGAAGCCCAACCGGACCCAGCAAACCATCTCCGGCGCTCTCCTGGCGCGAGCAACGCCACCGCCATGCGCGAGGCCGTGCCACTCGCCGAACAAGGCATGCGCTCGGGGCGCGGCGGTCCGTTAGGCTGCGTGGTCGTGCGCCGGGGAAAAATCGTCGGGCGCCGCCGCAACCGCGTTACTTCGGCCAACGATCCCACCGCCCACGCCGAGGTGGTCGCGATCCGCAACGCAGGCACGGCCTTGCAGACGTTTTAGCTTACGGACGGCGAACTCTACACCCGTTGCGAGCCCTGCCCGCTGTGCCTGTCGGCGATTTATTGGGCGCGGATTCCCCAAGTTTACTCCGGCAATACCCGCGCCGACGCCGCCGCGATCGGCTTCGACGACGATTTTATCTACCAACAAGTGCCGCTCGCCCCCGAGGCGCGCACCGTAAAGCTGAAGCGGTTGCTGCGCGACAAGGCCCAGATCGCCTTTCAGGAATGGGGCAATTTGACCGATAAAGTCCGCCACTGAAGCCCTCCAGCGCCTAAGACCGCACCGGCTCTTGCCAAAACCAACCTCGTTCTCACTTTCAAACCCATATGCATTTCTCGCACCTGCAGCCAAACCTCGCCGAACCCATGCCCCGCCTCGACGACGATGAGGACGAAGACGACGCCAAAGAAGAAGCCGCGGCCAAAAAGAACGCGGCCCCCGTCGCCATGTTGATCCAGAAAAAATTCCTCGAGCAGCGGAAGATTTTCCTCTGGGGCGCCGTGACTGACGAATCGGCCAAAGACATCACCGAACGCCTCCTTTACCTCGAAGCCGTCGCCCCCGGCAAAGACATCACTTTTTACATCAATACGCCCGGCGGCTCCATCACTGCCGGCATGGCCGTTTACGACACCATGAAGCTGATCACTTCGCCCATCACGATCGTGGTGACCGGCATGGCCGCGTCGATGGGCTCGATCTTGCTCTCCGGCGTGCCCAAAGGCCGTCGCCTGCTCTACCCGCACGCTCGCGTGCTCATCCACCAGCCGCTCATCTCCGGCCGCATGGTTGGCCCGGCGACTGACATCAATATTCAGGCAAAAGAGATGGAAAAAATCCGCGTCGAGCTGAACCAGATTTTGGCCGACGCCTCCGGTCAGCCCATCGCGACGATCAACCGCGATACCGACCGCGATTTCTACCTGAACGCTCAAGAGGCCATCGCCTACGGCCTCGCCGACCGCATCGTGGACAAGCTGTAGCCGGCGGCCGGCCCGGCCATTCAACCGCGGGTCGATCGGGCGAAAAACGCCCGACCCCGTTTGTCATCTAATAGATGACAAGTTCCTCAACGGAGACCGCTTCAAACTCCGCCCGTGCCGGGTTGGCCGGGAGGCGCCCGGCCTTCCAGTCGTGCTTTGATGTCAGCCGTGCCGCACCCGGATCAGCCGCGCGAATCGCCAGGCCAAAAATACCGCGGCGAGCCCCAAGCCCACCGCCAACGCCGCCCAGATTCCCACGGCGCCATACGTCCCGCGCACGCCGAACACATACCCGCCCGGAATCGCCACCAGCCAATACGCCACAAACGTGATCACCGCGGGCAGCTTCACATCCGTGAGCCCACGCAGCAGCGCCGCACCGATCACCTGCGCCCCGTCCGCCACTTGGAACAGCGCCGCCACCACGAGCAATTGCGCAGCCAGCGTCACCACCGCCACGTCGTCCACGAACCAACCCGCGACCAGCCGCCCCGTGGCGAGATAGACCATCATGAAGAACACCGACATCACCACGCCCAGCCCGAGCGCACTGTAACCGATCGGCCGCAACCGCGCCGTCTCCCCCGCGCCCACCGCCGCACTCACCCGCATACCCGCGGCCATCGAAAGCCCGAGCGACACCATAAACGTCGTGCCCGCGCACGAGAGCGCGATCTGGTGCGCCGCCAGCGGCACCGCTCCCAGCCAACCCATCATGATCGCCGCCGCCGTGAACGCCCCGCTCTCAAACAACAAGATCCCCGAGGTGGGCAGGCCGAGCGTGAGCATTTCCTTGATCCGCGCCCCCGACAACGGCGCCCACCAGCGCTTCGGCCATGCCACCCGCATGCAGGGATCGCGCCGCAGCCACTCAAAAATCACCCACGCACCGATCGCCCTCGAGATCAACGTCGAGACGCCCGCTCCCGCCAGACCCATCGCCGGCGCGCCGAGTTTTCCCCAGATAAAAACCCAGTTCAAAAACACGTTCAGCCCCACGCCCGCGAGCATGATGAACATCGGTGCCCACGGCCGCCCCATCGCCTCGGCAAATTGCCGCAACGCGAGGTAGATCAGCACCGGCGTGATCGACAGCCCGATCAGCAGGAAAAACGGATTCACCGCCCCCAACACTTCCGGCGGCTGTTGAAACCAATGCAGCTGCGTCGCCAGCCCCACCATCAAGGCCGTCTCGATCACGCCAAACGCCAACGCCAACACCAGCCCGTGACGCAGATACTCGCCGCACTCCTGCGGCCGACCCGCCCCCCGCGCGCGCGCCACAAAGACCGCCACCGGCAACATCAGCCCGATGCCCACGATATAAAATACCCCAAACACGTTGCCGCCAAACGACGACGCCGCCAGCGGCACTGTGCCCGTCTGTCCGATCATCACGCTGTCCGTGATCCCCATCAGCATCTGGCTCACCTGCCCGACGATGATCGGCACGGCCAACGTCAACGTGGGCCGGACTTCGTCGAAAATGGATTTGAACCGGATCATGGCAAAGGTCGCGGACTGTTTCGTCCCACCCGACCCCGCGCAACCCGCATCTCGCCTGTTGTCTCCGGCGGGCGCTCTGCTCTTGCTCAACCCATGCGCCGCTCCTTCCTCCCGACCCTCCCCACCCTCCTACTCACCGCCACCCTCGTCCCCGTTTTGCCCGCGCAAACCGAATCCGGCTTCAAACTCCCCACCGCCGCCCTCGCCGCCCTCGTCGATGCTCCGCTCACACCCACCGTGAGCCTCAGTCCCGACAAATCCACGCTCCTCCTCCTCGAGCGCTCCGCCCTCCCGCCCCTCACCGAGCTCGCCCAACCCGAGCTCCGCCTCGCCGGCCTCCGCCTCAACCCCGCCACCAACGGCCCCAGCCGCGAGCCCTACACCATCGGCCTCGTCCTCAACTCCCTCGCCGGCGGCGCCGAACGCCGCATCACCGGCCTCCCCGCCGGCGCCCGCCTCAACCACGTGAGCTGGTCCCGCGACAACCGCCACCTCGCCTTCACCGTTACCCTCGAAACGTCCATCGAGCTCTGGGCCGCTGACACCGCGACCGCCACCGCCCGCCGCCTCACCGCCCGCCCGCTCAACCTCACCACCGAAACACCCGGCTGGCTCGACGACGCCACGCTCATCGTGCCTTTCATCCCCGCCGACCGCGGCGCGCCCCCGCCCGAGCCCCGCGTCCCCGCCGGCCCCGTCATCCAGGAAAATCTCGGCGAGAAACGCCCGTCACGCACCTACCAAGACCTGCTCGCCAACGCCCACGACGAAGCCCTCTTCGATCACTACACCACCTCCGAGCTCGCCCTTGTCACCCTCGACGGCACGGTCACGCCGCTTAACCAGCGCGGCAGCTTCGCCCTCGTCGCTCCTTCGCCCGACGGCCGCTACGTCCTCCTCCACACCCTCCACCGGCCCTATTCTTATCTCGTTCCTGCCGGCCGTTTTCCCACCGCGATCACCGTCGTCGATCGCTCGGGAAAAACCGTTCACACCCTCGCCGATCTCCCGCTCGCCGAGAGCATCCCGATTCCCACCGGTTCCGTCCGCACCGGCCCGCGCAGCGTCACGTGGCGCGCCGATGCCCCCGCCACGCTGAGTTGGCTCGAAGCCCTCGACGGCGGCGACGCCGGCAAACCCGCCGAGCTGCGCGACGCCTGGTTCACCCTCGCCGCGCCCTTCACCCAAAAGCCCGTCACCCAACACCGCTTCGCTCTCCGCGTCGCCGGCCCAGTCACCTGGGGCGACGACCAACACGCCATCATCAACGAATCCTGGTGGAAGACCCGCACGGTCCGCACTTGGCTCGTCGCCCCCGGCACGCCCGGTTCCGCGCCCACCCTCCTCTTTGAGCGCTCCTCCGAAGACCGCTACAAAAACCCCGGCTCCCCCGTCCTCGCGCGCAACCAATTCGGCCGCCTGACGCTCCTCCTCAGCCCCGACCGCACCAAAATCTACCTCGACGGCGAGGGCGCGTCGCCCGAGGGCAACCAACCGTTCCTCGACGAGTTCACGCTCGCGACCAAGACCACGCGCCGCCTCTGGCGCTCCGCTGCGCCCGCCTTCGAGAGCTTCATCACCTTCTCCGATGCCACCCTCAAACGCGCGCTCACCTCACGCGAATCCGTCACCGACGCGCCCAACTATTTCATCCGCGATCTCACCACCGGCCACCTCACGCCCGTCACCTCGTTCCCGAATCCCTATCCCGCCTTCGCGTCCGTCCGCAAAGACCTCATCCAATACAAACGCCCCGACGGCATCGCCCTCTCCGGCACCCTGTATCTGCCCCCCGGCTACAAATCCACCGACGGCCCGCTGCCCACGCTGCTCTGGGCCTACCCGCAGGAATTCAAAAGCGCCGATGCCGCGGGCCAGATCAAGGACTCGCCCTACCGCTTCATCCGCGTGAGCCCGCTCGGGCCGCTGCCGTTCCTCCTCGCCGGCTACGCCGTGCTCGACGATCCGACCATGCCGATCATCGGCGAAGGCAAGACCGAGCCCAACGACACCTACGTCCCGCAACTGGTCGCCAGCGCCAAGGCCGCCATCGACGAACTCGTACGCCGCGGCGTCACCGACCGCAATCGCGTCGCCGTCGGCGGCCACAGCTACGGCGCTTTCATGACCGCCAATCTCCTCGCGCACTCCGATCTCTTCCGCGCCGGGCTCGCCCGCAGCGGCGCCTACAACCGCACGCTCACGCCCTTCGGCTTCCAATCCGAAGAGC
>CAMBRG010000017.1 GCA_945869845.1 Opitutus sp. GAS368
GAGGAGAAAGCGTCCCGCTTCCCCGCGGCCAAGATCTGGAACGCCAATAAAAAACTCGGCCAGTCCACCGCCTTCCGCGCCATGGACGAGGCCATCCGTCTCGCCGACCACTACGGCGTCGGCACCGTCTCCGTCGACAACGCCTTCCATTACCTTTGGGGCGGCGGCTACGTGATGGACGCCGCGAAGAAGGGTTACATCGCCTACACCAACTGCACCGCCGCGCTTGCGGAGGTTGTCCCGTTCGGCGGCAAGTTCGCCACCCTCGGCACCAATCCGCACTCGTGGGGCTTCCCCACCACCGACGCCATCGGCTATCCCATCGTCATCGACTGGGCCACGTCCGTCGTCGCCATGGGCCGCGTCCAACAACTCAAACGCGAGGGCAAACCGCTCCCGCCGCTCGCCGCCGTGGACAAAGACGGCAATCCCACCACCGACGCCAATCTCGCCGTCTCGCTTCTCCCATTCGGAGCGCACAAGGGCTACGGCCTTTCGCTGATCAACGAAATCGTCGGCGGCTTCATCGGCGGTTCGCTCCCGACTCTCCGCAACCGCTGGGCCGAGGCCGAGGGCGACAAGGGCACGTGCTGCTTCTTCTTCCAAGTCATCCACCCCGACGCGATCAGCGGCGGCGCCTTCGCGAAGGGCCGCAATCAATCGGACAACGTGAAGGCCGTCATCGCCGACGTTCTCGGGCACGGTAACGAGAAGTGCATGTTGCCCGGCCAACTCGAAGCCTCTTGGGCGAAGCACGTCGCCGCCGCCGGCGGCCTGCTCTTCAGCACCGCCGAAGTCGCTGCCTTTAACGAAGTCGCCGCCGAAGCCGGCCTCCCGCTCTGGGACGCAGCCTCCTTCGAAACTGTTACGATCTAAACTATTTCGCCCACGGAACCCACAGAATACACAGAAACTAATCTTCAGTTTTCTTCCGTGTATTCCGTGTGTTCCGTGGGCAGTTCTCCGGCCTTCGTGTATTTCGTGTATTTCGTGGTTAACCCATCCTCTTCTTTCTCCATCTCCCTCCCATTATGAGCCTCCAAATCAAACCCGCCGCTTCCTGCGCCTTTGACCAAATCTCCCTCGGCGAAGTCATGCTTCGCCTCGATCCCGGCGAGGGCCGCATCCGCACCGCCCGGAACTTCCAAGTCTGGGAAGGCGGCGGCGAATACAACACCTCCCGCGGCCTCCGCAAATGCTTCGGGCTGAAAACCGCCGTTGTCACCGCGTTCGTCGACAACGAGGTCGGCCACCTCGTCGAAGACTTCATCATGCAAGGCGGCGTCGACACGCACTTCATTAAGTGGCGCGAAGACGACGGCATCGGCCGCACCATTCGCAACGGCCTCAATTTCACGGAGCGCGGCTTCGGCATCCGTGGCGCCGTCGGCAATCCCGACCGCGGCAACACCGCCGCCTCCCAGATCAAGCCCGGCGACATCGATTGGGATCACATCTTCGGCAAACTCGGCGTGCGCTGGTTCCACACCGGCGGCATTTACGCCGCGCTCTCCGCGTCCACCGCCGAAGTCACCGTCGAGGCGGTGAAGGCCGCCAACAAATACGGCACGATCGTCAGCTACGATTTGAACTACCGTCCCTCGCTCTGGAAGACCATCGGCGGCCTCAAAAAGGCCCAAGAGGTCAACCGCGAGATCGCCAAATACGTCGATGTCATGATCGGCAACGAAGAGGACTTCACCGCCTCGCTCGGTTTTGCCGTCGCGGGCCAGGAAACTCTCGGCCACATCGAGAACGATGCGTTCAAGGCCATGATCGAGACCGCCGTGAAGGAGTTCCCAAACTTCAAGGTCGCCGCCACCACGCTGCGCCACGTCATCACCGCCACGAAGAACGACTGGTCCGCCATCCTCTGGCACGCCGGCAAATTCCACGAGAGCAAGCCGTATCCCGGCCTCGAGATCCTCGACCGCGTCGGCGGCGGTGACTCGTTTGCCTCCGGGGTGCAGTTTGGCTTCCTCGAGTTCAACGACGCCCAGAAAGCCGTCGAGTATGGCGCCGCCCACGGTGCCCTCGCGTCAACGACCCCCGGCGACACATCGATGGCCACCCGCAAGGAAGTGGAAAAAGCCATCGCCGGCGGTGGCGCCCGCGTGGTCCGCTAAAGCCGGTCCGCCAAGGTGGAACCCGGTTTCCCCATTTGGCTTCCTTCCTCTCTCCCAGCCCGGGCCCAAAACGCCCGGGCTTTTTTGCGCGCCGCTCTCCCCTCTGAAAATCTTTCTCTTTCCTCTTTCTCTTACTCTTGCTTCCACCCACTCAGTTCACTCGCCCCTCCGCCCAATCGTACCTTACCGCATCGTTCTCGGCGCCCCCTTTCTCCGTTCCCTTTTCGTGTGTTCCGTGGGCCACCCTCTGAAAATCTTTCTCTTTCCTCTTTCTCTTACTCTTTCTCCCCCTCCTCTCCCCCTCCCTCTTCTCCCTTCCTCCCTCTCGTCTCCCCTCCCTCTCTTCTCCCCTCCTTTCTTCTCCCATCCCCATGCGCCCCACCCCGCTCCTCGCCCTGCTCGCCCTCACCTTCGCCGGCTGCGCTACCGCGCCTCCTGTGCCCACGCCTCCGGTCAACCCGTCGCCCGCCGCTACCTCCACCGCCGCCCCCTCCCGCTTCGCCCTGCCCGCCTCCGATGACGGCCTTCCCGGCAGCGGCCCAATCCGCCGATATCCTTGGTTTCAAAAACTCTGGACCGAGCGTCGCACCACGTGGGCCGGCCAGATCGCCCAAGACCAGCGCGCCGTCGTCTTCCTCGGCGACTCCATCACGCAGGGTTGGAAAGACTCCCTCGCGACTTCCTTCCCCGGCGTTAAAGTCGCCAACCGCGGCATCAGCGGCGACACCACCCGCGGCGTCCTCCTTCGTCTCCGCGAAGACGTGCTCTCGCTGAACCCCTCCGCCATCGTCCTCCTCATCGGCACCAACGACCTCGAGGAAAACGCCACGCCATGGACCGTCGCCGCCAACCTCCGCCTCATCCTCGCCGCGCTCCACGCCCACGACCCCGCGCTCCCGGTCGTGCTCTGCGCCGTCATGCCCAGCTCCGCCAGCAAGCAGCGTCCCGCTTTCCTCATCCGCCGCGTCAATCAGCTCTTCCTCGAAGCCACGCTCGACCAACCGCAGGTCACCTTCCTCGACACTTGGAAATTGTTCGCCGACGCGCAAAACGACGCCTTGCCCGCCGAGTTTCCTGATCTGCTACACCCCAACACCGCCGGGTACACGAAATTCGCCGCCGCCCTCCGCCCCGTCTTCGCCACCCTCGGTTTCACCGAACGCGAGCCTGATACCTTCACGCCCGAGCCCGGCTTCGTGAGTCTCTTCAATGGCCGCGATCTCACTGGTTGGGGCTACCGCCCCTCGACCGACGGCGACCTCGCCACCGTCCGCCGCATCCAGGCCGCCGATATCGCCGCGCCCCACTGGCCGATCGTAAAAGACCCCGTCGCCTTCGACGGTCTCACCGCCAGTCCCGATGCCCGCTTCGTCGCCAAGCACGGTCGCCTCGTCGTCATGACTCCTCCCGGCGGCCGCCGCGTGCAACAGCTCTGGACCACCCGTGAGTTCCCCAAAAACTTCGTGTTGAAACTCGAGTTCCGGGCCACGCCCAATGCCGACAGCGGCATCTACGTGCGCGGCCCCCAACTCCAATGTCGCGACTACCTCCTCGCCGGCCCCTATTCAAAACTCCAGCGCTACCGCGCGCGCGATTGGAACGAGATCGTGATCACCGTCACCGACGGCGTCGCCGTGAGCACCTGCAACGGCGAGATCCTAGAGGCCGCGCAAAAAGTCCCCGCCACCGGCCCCATCGGCCTAGAAGGCGACCGCGGCCAAATGGAATACCGCCGCATCCGCCTCCAAGAACGCCCCTAAGAATCGTGCTCGTTCCTCTTTCTCCTTTCCCCCTGTGGGAGCGAGCTCGCTCGCGACTTCCGAGGTCTCCGTCCGCCCCATCCGATTGTAGGCGGGGTGACCCCAACCCGCATTCACTCTAAGCTTCCGTGTTTTCCGTGTCTTCCGTGGGCACGATTTTCTTTGCCTCGTTTCGCCTCGATTCGCGTCTTTAGCGGGCAACCTCGGTTTTCGAGCGTCGGGCGTTCAACAGACTCGCCTCCGATTTCCCACCGGCCAACGCTTTACCGACTGCATGCTCTCCGTTGCCCCAACCACCGACTCCACTTGCATCAAAAACGTCGGTAGTTTCCACGAACTCGCCACCACGCCTCTCGCCCACGGCGTCAACGCGCTCTGCTGGGCGCGCTCGCTCGCCGGTGACTATGCTGAAGTCGTGCGCCTGCTCGGCGATGGCCACGGCGAGCCGATCACCACGCTCGATGAGGCCGTTCTGCTCGCCCTGCCCTTGAGCCCCGCCGGCCGCGTCGCCGCCGAGCACATGCTCGCTGATCTGCGACTGCTCCGCGACCACGACCTCGATCCCGTCCTGAACTGCATCCACGGCTACCCGCGCGACGAAGAACCCGGCCCCATCCAAACCGACGTTTTTTCTTTCCACGCCGACAGCGCCCCCATCGAGGCCTACACCTGGCTCTGCACTTACTCCGGCCCGCCCAGCGAGGGCCTGCGCCCCGCCGACGCCCGCCGCAAGGTCGACGACCCCGCGCTCCGCGCCGAACTCTTGAAACTCCACGGCGGCCCCGACGACGCCGATTTCAAGGTGTTCCTCAACGAGCACTGCTACGACCTTCACTACGCCCCGGCCCCCGGCGCCCAGCCCTATTCCTTCGGCCACTTCAATCTCTGGCGCATCGCCACCGATTACCCCGGCAACCCCGTCCCACCCTGCGTCCACCGCGCCCCCGCCACTAACCCCGGCGACCCCGCGCGCCTCTTGCTCATCAGTTGAGATTCCTCTCACCTTTCTTTCCGCCCCGTTGAACTTTAGCCCCTTCAAAAAATGCCCCCGCTCAACCGCCGCCACTTTCTCCGCCACACCGCTGCCGCCACCGCCGCCGCCGCGCTTTCGCCTTCGTTGCTCCAGGCCGCGAACGCCGCCAGCGCCACCGGCCAACTCCGCCTCGCCCCATTCCGCTTCGACGTCACGCCGCCCGTCGGCCACTCGCTCTGCGGTGGCTGGATCAAGCCCGTCGAAGCCGTCGATGATTCCCTCGAAGCCATCGGCCTCGTGCTCCTCGGCGCCGGTGCGCCCATCGTGCTCTGCGCGGTCGATTGGACCGGCATTCTCAACGCCTCCCACCTCGCGTGGCGCACCGCGCTCGCCGAGGCGGCCGGCACCACGCCCGACCGCGTCGCCCTGCACTGCGTCCACCAGCACAACGCCCTGTTCGTCTGTGCAGCCACCGCGGCCCTCGTCGCGACGCAGCCCGGTTTGCCGCCCACGTTTGATCCCGCCTTCTTTCAACGTTGCCTCGTCGCCGCCCGCGCCGCCGTCACCGCCGCCTTGCCCCGCGCCCGCCCGGTCACGCACGTCGCAAGCGGCACGGCGCTCATCGCCCAAGTCGCCTCCAATCGCCGCATGGCCCGCGATGCCCAGGGCCGCGTCGGTAAAATGCGCGGCAGCAAGTGCGTGGACCCCGAACTGCTCGCGTTGCCCGAGGGCCCGATCGACCCGCTCCTGCGCACGGTCGCGTTCTACGACCGCTCCGAGAAAATCGCCGCTCTCCACTACTACGCGACGCACCCGATGAGCTTTTACGGCGACGGCCGGGTGACCGCCGATTTTGTCGGCCTCGCCCGCAAGCAGCGCCAGCGCGAGGAGCCCGCGTGCACCCACCTCTACTTCACCGGCTGCGCAGGCAACATTGCCCCCGGCAAATACAACGACGGTTCACCCGCCGCGCGCGTCCGTCTCACCGAGCGCATTTACCGCGGTATCGTCGCCGCCGACGCCACGCTTCGTCCCGTGCCATTGAAAAACGTCTCATGGCGCACCGCCAACGTGCACGCCCGGCCCCACCCCGACCTCGACCCGGTCGCGCTGCGCCGCCAACTCGCCGATGCCACCGCGCTCCCGGTGCGCCGCATCATCCCCGCCTTTCGTCTCGCGCTGCTGGAGCGTTGCGCCCAAGGCGTCCCGTTTCTCCTCAGCGCCCTGCATCTCGACGACATCGCCCTCCTGCATCTACCCGCCGAGTCATTCCTCGAGTATCAACTCCACGCCCAATCCCTCCGCCCCGGCCGCCCCGTCGCGGTCGCCGCGTATGGCGACGGCGGCCCTTGGTATATTCCCACCCGCGCGGAGTTCCCCAACGGCGGCTATGAAGTCGAAGTCGCCTTCTGCGATCCCGATACCGAAACGCAACTGCACACCGCCATCGCCCAACTGCTCGCCTAAAAACCTGGAGCCGCGACGCCCCCGTCGCGGTCCTCGTCCGTTCCTATGCGCCACCTCGCCGTCCTTCTCGCCCTGATCCTCATCGCGCGCGCGGCCGACCCCGCACCGCAACGCTTTCACCTCACCGCCCGCGCCCACGAGATCGACCCGCGGGCCCGCGAGCATCCCGGGATCGACTTCGTCTTCACCGACAAAGCCGGCAAATCGCAGGACCTCCAACACGCCGTCGTCGACACCCGCGTCACCCCGCGCGGCCAGCTCGTGATCTGGCTCATGGATTACAAAGCCCCGCTCTTTGACCGTCTCGGCGACTACGGCCTGCACGCGATCCAAGTCCACTACGCCAACAAATGGTTCGGCCTGATCCCCACCGCCGCCCGCGACGACGGCACGACCCTAGGTAAGCTGCGCCTCGAGGCCACCACCGGCGAAGATTTTTCCCCGCTCTGCGCGATCCCCCGGCCCGACGGCATGAAGGAACGCGCGCTCCAATTCGTCCAGCACCTCGCAAAAACTCACCCCGCCGGCCGCTGGGCACAGTTCATCAACGCCACCGGTGACGACCTGCTCTGGGAAAAAGTCATTATGGCCGGTGCCTCCCACGGCGCGACCAGCGCCACGCGTTTTGCCGTCCACCAACGCGTCGCCCGCGTCGTCGCCTTCTGCGGTCCACGTGACCAACACGAAAGCTGGCAGGGGTTTCCCTCGGCCACGCCGCCCGAGCGTATTTTTGGTTTTACCCACGTCCTCGACGACGGCTGGCCCGGCAACCACTACCCGCGCTCGTGGCTCATGCTCGGTCTCAACCGCTTCGGTCCGATTGTGGACGTCGATTCTACCACCCCGCCCTACGGCCACTCGCGCCGTCTCACCACCCGCTTCGACGTCAACGGCGACCTCAAACGCGCGCACAGCTCCATCACGCCCGGCCCTGCATCAGCCAAAGACGCCGCCGGCAATTTCCTGCACGAGGCCGTGTGGCGTTACCTCTTCACGTCGCCGATCGAAAAAACGGGCGCACCGGTCCCGCCCGAGGCTCCGCCCACCCGTGCGCGGTGACCACGCGAACCATCTCCGCTCCGTCTCTTTCATCCCTCGCCTCGCCGTCGTTATCGCCCTCGTCGCCGCCCTCCGCGCCGGTCAAGCCGCCACACCGACGACCGCCCCGCAAAAAAAATAAGGCCGAGTCTCCGACCCACCCCCGCGCCAGCCCCGCTTCCCTGCGAGCGCAGCCAACCGCTCGCCCACAAAAAAACCGCGCCCGGTTGGGCGCGGTTTGAAACTAATTCGAAGCTCGCAGTCGCTTACTTCTTGGCCTCTGCGACATTGGTGCCCTTGCACTTCTCGCAGTTTTTGCCGGCTTTTGCGGCCTCGACGCAGCATCCATGGGTGCAAGCGGCGCCAGCGCCTTCAGCTTTAACGCAGCAGCCGGCTTTCTTGCCCACGGGAGCGGCCGGCTTGGTATCAGCAGCAAATGCGAAGCTGGCACCCAGCAACGCAATGATCACAAACAGTTGTTTTGAGGTCTTCATTTTTTTGTTTTGTTTTGGGATTGGTGCGGGCGGAGGGAATCGAACCCTCTTCTCATGCTTGGGAAGCACACATAATACCGGTATACTACGCCCGCATCGAACACCGGCATCGAAGCGGAAAAATTCCCCGCCGCAATCACGAATAATTTCGCCGACCGTCCAACGCGCTCTTCAGCGTCACCGAGTCGGCGTAAAGCACCCCGCCGCCGCTCGGCAAACCGAAGCCGATACGCGTGACCTTGACCCCTCGCTCCGGCGGCAATTGCTCAGTCAGATAATGACAGGTGGCCTCGCCTTCGACGTCGTTGGACAGCGCCAAAATCAACTCCGTCACCTCGCCCGCATCCAACCGCGCTCGGAGCGAAGCCAGGTTCAGCTGCTCGGGTCCGATGCCTTGGATCGGCGACAGCTTTCCATGTAACACATGGTAGGAGCCACGATACGCTCCACTCCGCTCCAGCGCCACAAGGTCGGGCACATGCTCGACCACGCACACCACGGCCCGGTCACGCCGTTCATCCGCACAGATCGCACAGTGTTCGCCTTCGGCAATATTCCCGCAGCGTTCGCAACGCCGCACGCCGGCGGCCGCCGCGGCTAAGGCCTCGACGAGGGCCGGGAGTTGCGCCGGCTTTTCGACGAGCAAATGCAAAGCGATGCGTTCCGCCGAACGGTAACCGAGTCCGGGCAATTGTTTCAGCTGCCTTTGCAACCGCTCAAACGCTGGCGTCATAGAGATGCGAAATCCTGATGCTCGAATCTAGACTTCGGAGCGCCCCAAGCCCGCGGACTTTCACGGGCCCCAAAATTCGAGAATCCAAAATCGAAAATCCTCACATCATGCCCGGCATTTGAAACGCAGACGTCACCTTTTGCATTTCGGCATCGTTGAAGTCCTTCGCCTGCTTGGCGGCGTCCTGCACGGCGGCGAGCACGGTGTCGCTCACGAGCTTCGCATCTTCCTTCAAAAACTCCGGATCGAGCGCGAGCGAGGTAAACTGGCCCGCGCCGTTGATCTTGATCTTCACCGCACCGCCGCCGGCCGCGACGTCGATTTCCTTCGCCGCCAGCTGGCTTTGGAGCGACTCGATCGAGCGCTGCATTTTCTGAGCTTGTTTGAGGAGTTTGCCTACGCCGGCCATGGTGGAGAAAAATTAAGGGTGGAAGGTTTCGAACGTGAACTGTCGAGAGACGACCCTGCGCCTAAAGTGACAAGATTTTTTCGTAACCGTCCCGAAACGTCGGGCAACCGGGCCGCCAGCCCAGCTCGGTCTTGAGACGGTCATTGGCGATAATCCGATCCGGCGTAACCGCCCTGCGTCCGCCTGCCGGCACGCCGGTAAAATGCGGCAAGCCCACGCCGAGCCGTGCCGCCAACCATGCCACCACCTCGCCTTTGGTCGCCGCCCCGTCGTCGGCGACATTGTAAGCCCTCGCGCCCGCCGGCGCCCGCCAAGCCGTCCACACTGCCGCCGCGATATCGTCCCGGTAAGCCAGATTGAGGTGCGACTCCGCCCGTCCCGCCGCTTCGCCGGATTTCACCTGCTCCAGCAGGTGATGGCGCCCCGGCCCGTAAATCCCCGCGAGCCGCAGCACGACCCGCGTCACCGCAGCGTCTTCCGCCGCCAGCAGAGTGTGCTCAGTCGCCAACAGCACCTCGGCCCGCTCGGTTCCGCCCGTCGGCGCCGACTCGTCGACCCGCACCCCGCCGTCCTGCGGATAGACCGAAGTGCTGCTGGTATAAACCACGGCGCTCACCGCCCGGGTGCCCCGGAGCCACGTCACCACGCTGTTCATGCCTTCAAGGTAGTTGCGCCGGTAATCCTCGATTCCCCCGCCGCCCGAGCTCACGCAATTCAAAACAAAGTCCGCTCCGCCCGCGATGCGCCCGTGCCAGTCATCCTGGGTGAGGTCGGCGACGATCACCTGCGCCACGCCGTCCGCCTTGAGCGCGGCTGCCTTCGCTTGGTTTCGGGTCAGCGCGGTCACTTCCAGCCCTTGCGCGATCGCCTGTTTCGCCACCGCCGCGCCCACATAGCCACAACCGAAAATCACCAATCGCTTTCCTGCAAAAAATTTACCGTGGGCAACGCCGTCCATGACTGCCAATCTTCTCTCATGCCCACTGTCCTGGCAATCCTCGCCGAGGGTTTTGAAGAAATCGAAGCCGTCACCCCCATCGATTTGCTCCGCCGCGCCGGCGTCGAAGTTATCACCGCCGCGCTGGGCGAGCGCCTTGAAGTCACGGGCCGTAGCGCCCTCACCCTTCACGCCGACACCACACTTTCGAAGATCGCGGGCCGTGACTTCGACTGCATCTTTCTGCCCGGCGGGCCGGGCGTCGCTTTGCTGCGGGCCGATCCGAGAGTTCGCGCGCTCGTCCTCGCCCAGCACGCGGCCGGCCGCTGGCTCGCCGCGATTTGCGCCGCGCCGGCCGTGTTGCACGATGCCGGCCTCCTCGCCGGGCGGCGTTACACGGCTCATTTTTCCGTCGCCGCCGAGTTGCCGGCGATTCTTTCGGATTATCGCACCGTCGCCGACGGCCGGTTGCTGACCGGCCGGGGAGCCGGCACCTCGCTCGATTTTGCTTTGCTCATGGTCGCGTCGCTGGTTTCGGCCGAAAAAGCGGCGATGATCTCAGCCGCCGTCGCGGCGTGAGAACGGCTGGGCGCAGGGCGATTACCCCGCTGGAGCCAAGGTGAAGGACACCCTTGGAAAACTCGAAGACGACCTCTAGTAAATCCGTCATTTTCCATTTCTACTCGACGCCTCTTCCCTCTTACAAAGGATCCACGCCATGATTTTTTGCCTGCGACGCTGAACTGTAAACCGATGAAGTTTGACTATGATTTTGTGGCCATCGGCGGCGGCAGCGCCGGCTTCAACGCCGCCCGGGTTGCCGCCGATTTGGGCCTGAAGACTGCAATCGTGGACGGCGCCGAAGACCTGGGCGGTCTTTGTATTCTGAAGGGCTGTATGCCCTCGAAGACGCTGCTCTACATGGCCGAGGTGCTCCACCTTGCCCAAAAGGCCAAGAGCTTTGGTCTGAAGATCCCGTCGGCCCGGGCCGACATGAAGGCGATCCACGCCCGCAAGCAACGGATTATCGGTGAGTTCGCGTCCTATCGTCAGGCAGCGCTCAATTCCGGTAAGTTTGATCTGATCCGCGCGCACGCCCGCTTCACCGATCCGCACACGCTCGCGCTGAGCAACGGTCGCTCGCTTCGAGCTCGGCATTTTTTGATTGGGACCGGTTCCAAAATCAGCCTGCCCGCCGTGCCCGGGTTGGCAGAAACCAAGTTTTGGACCAGCGACGACGTGCTCGATCTCGATTTCATTCCTCCAAGCGTGATCGTCCTCGGAGGTGGTATCGTCGCTTGCGAACTCACCCAGTTTCTCAACCGCATCGGCACCCGCGTTGTCCTAATTCAGCGCAGCGCGCACATTCTCCGGGATCACTCCGAAGCCGCAGCCAAAGTGGTGCAGCAAGCACTCGTCGATGAGGGCGTCGAGCTGTTCGCCGGCACCCAAATTCAGTCACTTCGCAATGATGCAAGAGGCGTGGCCGCAACCTTCCTCCACGACGGAAAAATCCTGACCCGTCGGGCGGCCTTTCTCTTCAACGCGCTGGGCCGCGAGCCCAACACCGCACCGCTCAATCTCGCCGCCGCCGGCGTCACCAGCCGGGCTGATGGCCAAATCCTCGTCAACCGCTGGCAACAGACCAGCGCTCCCCACATTTACGCGGCCGGCGATTGCTCGGGCCCCCACGAGATCGTGCACACCGCGATTTTACAAGGCGAGCTTGCCGCCCGTCATGCGGCGAAGGTCAAGGCCTTGAAACCGGTTGATTGGTCGTTGCTCCTGAACGTCGTTTTCACCGATCCACAGCTCGCAACCATCGGACGGCTCGAACGCGAGCTCGATGAGGCCGGGACGCCTTATCTGGTCGCGAGCTATCCGTTCAACGATCACGGAAAATCAATCCTGATGGAGGCCAACTACGGCTACGTGAAGGTGATTGCTGAACCGAAACGCGGCCGAATTCTCGGCGCGGAAATCGTCGGCAAAGATGCCGGTGAACTCATTCACGCGTTCAGTGGTCCATTAGCGATGAAAGCCACGGTCTTCGATTTGTTACGCGCCCCTTGGTATCATCCCACTCTGGCTGAGATCGTGACGTATCCGCTGGAAGAACTCGCTGGGAGCATTTCTCCGCCTTGAGCCGACTGCGGCCCGGATCATTGACCGTGTCCGCGGTAGCAGCCGCCTCTCCTAATTGCCCGGAGATTAAAAGCAGGCATTGCGGCCCGCGCCCGCTGAACGCACTGCCCTTGGTCCTGCTACTGACGCGACGGCTTTTTGAAGACGAAACTCAGTATATTAAACATAAAAGATTTATTTCGATTGTAAATAGTTAATAAAAACAGTTTACCGCTTGTCGGAAACACCGTAACGCCCGTGCCAGTCCAATTCATTGGCCTTCCAACACCGGCGAAGCCCGCATCAAGCTTCTCCGACCTTACCCGAAACTATAACGGCTTCAGGATACTAGTTAGCGCTTTACAACCGATACGACTGTTTAAATTATTGAAACAGGATTTTTAATTCCTATAATTATTGTCTAAGAATAAAAAAACTCAATTCATTTGAAAAACAACAATCAATATGTCTAAAAAAAATAAAATCCTAAACGCAGAAAGAATCAAAGAATTTGACGAAAAATATCCATGGACCGAAAAGGGGCCCAATCATGGAAAAGAAAAAATCAGGGCCTTCATGAACCACTGGTCTAGCATATCAGAAGATACCGCTACACTAGATTATCTAGATGCTCTGACCACCACATATAGTGAAGATCTTCAGGATGGAACAGAATTAAATAATCTTGAAATAATAAATCCTAAGTCTTTTATAATAATATTAAAAAATATATGTTCGTGCGACTTTGAATTGAAAAAAATAACTAATATAGACTCAAAAATCGCATCCTTATTAGGAAAATCAGGCTGTAGTTTTATTCAATTGGGAAAAGTCAAATTCCTACCAAGAAAAGCAATTAAAAATCTTTCGCCGTTCGATATCATAATCAATAAAGACGGACTTCGATTAGACAGACCAAATTAAGCAAGGTAGCAAAAAATTGAATCGGAGGGCACCCTAACCTGGGCTCAACAGGAGTCGACCTTCCGCCGCGGGGAAAGGCCGTTGAGCTCGATCTCACATATTTAAGTTACGCGGCAACTGAAATTCTTTGTGTTTGCTCAAACCATTGGGAAAATTGCCCTACACATACCTAGGGAGTGACGAACCCAAACTAACCCGACGAAACAAGCTCAAGCGATTGGCCGAACTCGTTAAGCGTGAGTAAATCCGAAGAAGTAAAACCTCGAACGTTTAAGCTTAAGCCGCCTTCCAGTTATCATGGTATCATTTAATTTAAATCAAGTTGAGACATTATGGCCCGCGCATTATTTCCTCGAAAAATTTCATAGATCACACTGGAACTCAATGCAGGGTTATTTGCTTGGACCCACGGCTGTCCAGTTAAGGGCTGATCTGATTTTCTCATACCATTAATTCCTAACGAGAAAGGAGAAAAATAGGGTGTCTTCGAGCTGGCAAAAAAAGGCGCATTTCGTGCATTTCCGGCCCGAAGATAAAAAATGCACCGACGGTTTTCGCGCAGATCATGGCGGGGCTGGATGCGACGGAGCTGTCGCGAATCGCAGCGCGCCGTCCGATGCCGCGGGCGTCCAAGACGCTCAGGGTCTACGACCACTTTGCGGCAATGGTGTTCGCCCAGCTGACATATCGGGAGAGCTTGAGGGGAATCGAGACATGCCTGAGTGCGCGCCCTTCGTTGGCTTATCACATGGGCATCCGAGGTAGAGTCACCCGAACCAATCTGGCGTACGCCAACGAACATCGCGACTGGCGCATTTTCTCCGACGTTGCGGCGGTCTTGATGCGCCGAGCCCAACGATTGTCTGCCGAGATCCCCGCACCACTCGGACTGGAGGCCGACTTGTTCGCCTTGGATGCGACGGTGATCGAACTGAGTATGGCGTTGTTTCCGTGGGCCCGATGGAAGCAATCCTTGGCTTCGGTCAAACTCAACGTGCTGCTCGACCTGCGGGGCGATATTCCTGTCTTTGCGAGCCTGCACGAGGGGAAAAAGCACGAGGTGGCGTCGCTTGATGACATCCCAGTGCATCCGGGCAGCTACTACGTTATGGACCGCGGCTATTTGGATTTCGCCCGCCTGTATCGGTTGCATCAAGCCGGTGCATTCTTCGTTACCCGACTCAAATCGAACACCTGCTTTTATGTCAGCGAAAGTCGCCCAGTGGACGAGTCGACCGGGCTGCGCTCCGACCAGACGATCACACTCAACTCCGCGATCGGCCGTCGAGACTATCCAGAGAAACTCCGCCGCATCCGCTTCATCGATCCGGAAACCGCCAAAACGCTGGTTTTCGTCACGAACCAATTCGATTTGGAAGCGTTGCTTGTCGCTCAGATCTATCGACGCCGCTGGGCGATCGAACTGTTCTTTCGGTGGATCAAGCAGCACCTGCGGCTTCGCGGCTTTTATAGCACATCGGCCAACGGTGTCCGTGTACAAGTGTGGACCGCTATCTGTGCCTACCTCTTGGTGACCATTGCCAAACGGCGGTTGAACCTGCCAAACAGCCTCTGGGAAATTTTGCAGGTGGTCAGCATCGCCTCGATGGAGCAAATTCCTATTGGAGAGCTTCTTACGAAAGTTGATACAAGCATCGACCATGTTGACTCGTGTAAACAGTTGGAAATCAACTACTCATAACTGGACGGCCGTGAAAGCCGGTAAGAAATACGAGTTTGGTCAGAAGGTGAGTGTAGCCGTGACCAGTAAAGGCGGATGGATGCTCGGGGCTTTGTGTGTAGCAGGTAATCCGTACGATGGGCACACCCTACAACAACAGTTAGACCAAGTGGAGCGGCTTTGTATCAAAAAAACGGGTGAGAAAACGGTTCACGTCGACATGGGCTACCGGGGCCACAATTACGGAGGCGATCACGGGGTGATCGTGGATAAACGCCGACGAGGTGAAACCCCGAAACGGATCTGGCGCTGGATGAAACGCCGCGCCGCTGTCGAACCTACGATCGGACACCTCAAAACAGATCACCGCCTCGACCGAAATCAACTCCGCGGTACCCTCGGAGACTCGATCAACGCCATCCTCAGCGCTGCGGCGATGAACTTCGGGAAGCTCATGGGCTTCCTTTGGCCCATTTTGTTTCAAATCCTAAAATCGCTTTTGCCGACATCACCTACCGATCGAAAATGCCATGCGGCGTAAAAGAGCGTTTTTCAGGACCGACTAACTATCCAGGCGCATTCACTTTTTCACAAAGCTTTTGGCGCTATCACAGGCGCTTAAAATAAAGTATTTGGACAAATACTTGAAAGCATCATCTACTTTTGGGAAACATAAGTGCCCAATATAGTCGTTACTTCCACCAACGTTTATGTTGGGTCCAACCAGGAAATTTTTCTCTTCTTCAAAGTCGCCACCCGCATCCGCGATAAAATCTATTGCTGGTTGTTTTAGCGAAACAATACCAGACTTGCCTTTTTTTCCGTTTGATACGTTCCCCCAGTAGTTTCCGCCATCTGCTTTTCCTTTGCCGCAGGTCATTCTAAGTCCCCAATACGATTTCGGATGACCACTGACACAAATAAACTCTCTAATTCCATTTTGCTGAATTGTTTGGGTCTTAACATGCTCTACTGTAGAGTCAGTTCTAATAGGCGGAATCTTTTGGAATACAGAATCTGTAATGGGTTTAAAAATATCGTTAACAGCTTCGTCATTCTGAGCGTATAAAATCAAGAATTTGAAAAGGACGGTTCTATCGTTAAATGAACTATACTCATACCAATCAATGACTTGAGTGGTTGGCACAATAATTGGAACATAGGGCGGCATGCCTCGAACTCCGACATTGCCCCGGTCCACTTCACCGTGCCATAATAACTCTTGGTCTCTTTCCAATTTTCGTTGTTGGTGAAGGCTGAAATACCGACCAAGTTGATTTTTATTTAGGGTATTTTTTTCCCAGGCGTCAGATACACTGACAATTGATATCGAGTAGCCCCGGTGGGCTTGGCCCTCTTTCACCAGTTGCCCGACTCTATGCAAATCCTTAAGAATCCCGAAACGCGACATGTTAGTACCCCAGTTAGCTCCATAAACTATCTCGGTGCCCTTGTGGTTAACCTCTACCTTTGAAGCTATATATTTCAATTCTATAGCTGTCCGAAGTTCATCCTTCTCCGCTAGTATATCGACGCGGATAGGAATTTTTTTCCCGTTGATAGTAATTTTTGTTCGTCGTTCTAGTTGCGTGAAATACCCCGCATCATTTAGTTTAATCCGAAGACTTCTCTGAAATTCGCTTTCATTACGAAAGATCGGAGCTATACATGCTAAGTCTTTAAGTATAGTACGGAGGTTTTCTATGTTCATGATTCTAAGCTGATAGCCAGGAGGTTGATAGTAACTAATATGCTAAAAAATATCTCAGGATTGGCTTTTTATTTCTGATGGAAAGCTAGTTTGATAATATCCATTGAAAAGTTCCAAGAATGGTTTTCTGCTTAGCTACTTTGTGTTTCCACTGCTCATGGAGCTTAACATCCCGGCCAAATCCCTCCGGAGCTATCGCGGCAGCTGCGGGATACTCGTCGATGATTACGCGCCACGCCGCTGCGATCGCTTCTTTGCAGCCAGTATCGGCGATCTGCTGGGCCGAAACGAACTGCACGTCGTGGGGCGTCGCCAGCAATCGGGACGCGAGCGCGGCGGCATCTAGTTTCTCAACCAACAGTTTTCGTTGCTCCGCGTAATGCCGCGCAGCTCCCCCTCGCGCGCTTGAAAACCCTCCGTTTCCCAAGTGGAATGGCAGGCGGCGTACCGCCGAGTAGAGCAGCGCGCGTGGCCAATGTTCACCTGGATCCTCGTTATTGGGTCCTTGGCACTCTACGATGGCGTCATCGAACACTACCAGTGCAACGCGGGCCCGACCGTTTATCTTTAAGATATGGAAAAATGAGGAGTTTTGGAGGTAGTCTTTAGCGTGGTGCTCATGCCCCACACACCAACCGGAGCCTTGGGATTCGGCCGCCATAATTTTCGCCTCCTCTTGCCAGTTCTTCCCTTCGAAGACGAGCCATCGCGCGGGCTCCACCAAATGATCGCCGGACTCCGCGGATTCCAGCAGTGCTTTGTACTTATCAAGGAGGTTGTCGTTTGTCCGCACCGTCCCGTCGAAGATACCCCTGTGCAGGAGCGCGAGGGCTTCGGCATTGAGCCTGACTGGCGGGTCTACCCTCCCCTCCTTTGAAGACTTCACCACGAAATCTAGCACCATGTACTGGAACGCGGGACTGACCCGGTACATTGGATTATCGCTTCTAAGGTAAGAATACCAGAGGCTGGTTTGTCGGTCTTTCTCCGCAAGCAGGCACCGAAGGAGTTTCAGCTCCGCTTTTTCAACCCGCGCTGGCCCGTATAGATCGTAGGCCAAATACAGTTCCTCCACGGCCGAGGAGAACGGCTCTCCCCTTGCGGCGTAATCGTCAGCATCCTCCAACAGCCCTCGGTAATGCGCGGGATCAGGGGAGTCCTTTGTTTTTTTCCGGAGGGCTGGCAGAAGTACTCGCCTGAGCTCATTCACGAGGATCTTTTCACTCTTTATCCGACCGCTTCTCCATGTAATGCGGTTTTCATACTTCGCGACGAAGAAGGCCAGATAGGGGTCGGTGATACCGAAACGCCTGACCTTAGAATGTTGGCGCCAAGAGCAACGATTCACGGCCGTTTCCGCCTTTTCAAGGGGAAGCTGGAACGCCTCGATCCACGCCCGAAACACGTTCCAACCGGCGCGGACCATTCCTGGGTCCGGAATTCCCGTCAGCGAAAGGCAAACCCGCTTCGGGACGTTCCCCTCCCCCAACAGAATGTTGAATCGCTCAGTCTTAAAACCCTGTCCGCTCACTTTACGACGGAGCAAACCGAAGGCCGCTTGATCCTGACGAGCACAGGTGATCTTCAACTCAAGCTTGGGGTTGGCTCCTTGAATCAGCTCAAGCCGGCCTTTAAGGCACGGGTGAAATCCCCCCTTCATCGTGAACCAGGCCTTGAGGGCAGCCACAGAGGACTCGTTGGCGACCGTGGACAATATACGGCTGCGGATCTCGACCGGATTCCCAGCGTCGAAGTCGACGCGACCGCGTTTCCAACGGGCTTTTTCAGGATGCCCTTTGGGCAGTTCCTCGACCATTTGCTTCGTGAGCAAGTCTCGCTGGAGGTCCCATTGGAAACCCCGGGAGGTCCTTCGCGCGGGTCCCAGCCAGACCTCATCGGGAGTGAAGCCGTCCAAATTCCCTTTTTCAATCCGTCCGGTGCCCGCCTCGGCGACCTGATCGAAAAGAGCGGCGAGCGCCTCGGAATCGGATGTGAAAGCAGGGCTCGTAAAAGACGTGGGCGCGGAACTCAAACCGGCCAGCGCAGCCGCTCCCTGAGAAATCCGGGTCGGGAAGTACTCCCCCAGCAGTTCCTTGAGCGCGGTACCTGGCCCCATGGCTCGCTGCTGGTTTTCTGGCTGACGCGTTTGCAGTATCGCCAGCGCGCAAAGAAATTTGAACAGAGGTGGCGGAGGGGAATCATGCATGGGGTGAAAGGACTGGGCGAAAACGCACAACTAAAATCGAGGCAATAAGGGTCCAGGAGGTTGGACCGATAAACAGAATGAGCTGCCCAATCCGAACTGTAACGAAAATCAATTTCCACAGAAATAAAAGAATTCCTTCAGGGCGATGGCTAACTCTCCTTCGAACTTAGCCCTATGAGCTAAACTGCTCACTCCAGTGCGTCCAAATCATCACCATCGCGGCCGTGTCGAGCTGGCAGTATTGAAGGAGCAGACGACGGCGGTTTTCGCGGAATTGTGGGTCGGTTTCGTGACGAAAAATTAGGTCTTGGTAGACGCGGATTGCACCGGTGCCGTCGGTGATGGCGTCCTCGTCGCCTTCGGCGTCGCCGAGTGGGAGCGGTGGTAATGATTTGTAGGGATCGCACGGGATGCCTTGGGCATCGAGTTGCAGGTAGGCGGCGAACCACGGATGGCCGCGCAGGGCGGCCGATGAGCGCCACACAGCGGGGAGCACGACTTTGATCGAGGTGCGGCCCAGCATCGCGGGATGAAAGTAGTGCGCGAGCGCGAGTTGGTGCAGATCGCGGATGCGGGGTGAGTGTCGTTTGCCCTTGGAGTCTTCCGGGCCGAGGAGGCAGTCGATCCAATCGGCAAGCTCATCGAGGGCCGCGCCGTTTGGGAGTCCGGATACCCGGAGCGCCTCGCAGGCGTCGCGCTGCACCCACTCCTCGATTTGGGCGAGTACGCGGTTGAGCGTGGATTGTTCGTACGGTGACCAGACATAGACGGTGCCATGCTCGCCGAGGTGCTGGCGGAGACTGGCGGCAAAGGCGAAATTCGGGAAATCACGCTCGGTGTTGAGCCATTCGGCGTGCGCGAGTTCTCCCGACGAGTCCACCGTGTGGCAGCTCCACTGAAACGCCACGCGCTCGTAGGGGCGAAGACCCGCATGATAAGGCAGCGCGACGTTGCATGCTTCGAAGTCCAGAAAATACAACGGCCAGCCCGGGGAAGTTTGGTGGGTGCGGAGGGTCTCCGGCAAAACGCTCGGGAGATATTCGCTACCGCCGTCAGAGGAGTGCGACCACTGGATCTGACGGCGTTCTTGGCGAGTGCCCGCTTTGCCCAATTCATCTTCCTCCAAGTCGAGCAACGAGGCGCGACCCCGCGCGAGGAGACCTGACACCGGATCGGGAAACGTGCTGGAGCCGATCTGGCCGACGCGGTGTAGATTCAGGATATGCGGCGAGGCCTCAGCCAGTTGGCCCCAGCATTCAGCAAAGCCGTGGCCATGGGCGGGGCGACCATCCTGGAATCGGTATTCGCAGGTCCGGCAGGTTTTATAGTGTTCAGCGATGGGTTCCTGCACGCGGGTCACCCCGCCGCGACCATCGAGCAGCGAGGCTAGGTTTTCGGATCGGGTAGTGACTTCGTCGGCCAAGAGGTCGGTCTCGGCGGTGACATCGCGAAACGCGAGTAGTCCGGTGCCGCGTAGGGCGGAAAGATCGCCCTCGTAGATCACCTCGGGTCGGGAGCGCGGGTTCTGCTCGTCGCGCACGACGCGGAAGTGGGCCATTGTCTCGTGGGCGACCGCGCGATGGCCTTTGTTCACGACGCAGAGCCAAGGCTTCACACGAAACGCCGGGAAGGCCTGTCGCAGCAGCCGCGCCTGAAACGCGACATCCAGGAGATACTCCCGCCAATTGGAGCTGACGGCGCCCTTGGCGTTGAGGAAGGGAGACGCAGCATCGTCCTCGGGATCTTCGGCATTGATCGAGGAGGATTTCACCTCGATGAGATGCAGGGTGTTGCCCTCGCGGCGGAGGACGTCGATGCGCGCGTAGAATTTCCCCCAAATCGTCGCAGCTTCGAAGATGACGGCATCGGGGGCGGCATTGAGTAATTCCGTCGTGCGGGCGAAGGCTCGCGAGGGATCGCGTTCGTCGACGAGATCAACGCCGGCGGGGTATTGGGCCTTGGCGACGGTCTCGATCATGAAGCCGCCGTCGGCGAGAAATTTCAGGTATTCGTTTTCGTCAAGATTGGTGGCATAGGCGCGTTTCCGGTAGAAGAGCTTGGTCCGACAGTCGAAGCAGGCTTTGAAGTCGGATTTTGAAAGGTAGGGGCTGGGCATGGCGTAAGGGCGAAAGCGTAATTCACTGATTCAGTTCCCATCGCGGTTTAGCAATTGTGGACCATAACCCGCTGATTTTAGGGTCCAAAGTCGGAGCATTTCCTCGACGTAAAGAGGAGCGTTGGGGACTTCAGGTAAAATGCGATGGGCACTAGGGTTCCATAATTCAAAATGCACAAACACGGGTTGAAGCAACCGAGGTGCGACCAAACCTCCACTGGATACACCAGGACCGAAAAGCTTAGTAACCCAGTTTGCGTAGCCTTTGTGCCCTTCGAACAAAGAACGGCTCAAGCAATCCACATGACCATTGCTCTCGTAACCATCGCAGAAACGAGCGGCCCGAATTCGCCAGAGTCCACTGGATTTTACCCCTTTTTTGTTCGAGCTATTAGCGATGCCGACATATAGCGGGTCTGGGTCGCCCATGCTATCACGACGGTAGACAAAGTACGAGACACCTTCGATCAAGCGAGGGCCTTTCCAGTCGGCGATGATGGTGGCCGCCAGCGCAGCGACGGCGTTCACAAGGGGTTGAGAGCAGCATAGCCGCGGTTGTGGTCCTGCAGCAATAATGGGAGTCACACCATCGGATTTTACCTCGAGGAGTGGTGAATCGTTTTTTTGTATCGAGGCAAACCAAGCACGAGCGTGTTTAGAGGATTTATTGGGATTCATGAAAGAAATTTACAGCTGGAAGTGAGACATATGAGGTCCTAGTCGCTCAAATTTGCCCCAAACCCAATCAATTGTTTTCGGGCTCCCGGTTTACGGCTACATTCACTCTCCAATGCAGCGACCCAACCCGCGGCGACGGGCATGGGCTTAAAACGATGCTGGCGGGCTACCGCAGCGAAATCACCCGGTGTTAAGTTTGAAAGACTCTGCAACTGCCGGAGATCTTCAGGGAGCGCCGGATCCAAACGCGTAGCACTGAGGTGCGCGGTGAGAAGGCTAGCTGACTGAGCCGGTTTCAAGAATCCGAAATTGGCTTTGTAGTCGAAACGTCGTAACGAAGCCGAATCTAGACCCTCCATAAAATTGGTGGATGCGATAAATATTCCTTCGAACTCCTCCATGCGGGTTAGGAACTCGTTTACCTGGGTTACTTCGTAGGTACGCTGCGCCTTGGAACGGTCCTGCAGAAAACTATCACACTCGTCGATGACGAGCACGGCTCCGCTCTCGGTCGCTTCGGCGAAGGCCGCCGCGATGTTTTTTTCCGCTTCGCCAACATAGCGGCTCAGTAACTCGCTCACGCGTTTGATCATGATTTTCTTACCCAGTTGTTCGGCGAGCCACCGCGCGTACGCACTTTTGCCAGTGCCGGGCGGCCCCCAGAATAACAGCCGGGCCGATTTAGCTTCGCGGATGCCCCCGACGAGGGCAACGGGATCGAAGTCGGTGTTCACATAGGTTGGATCGTAGACCGCATCCGCCGCGCGCGTTAGCTTAAGCGGACGGTGACCTTGCGCCAACAGGGTCTGGTTCACGAGCAACTCCATCACTTGATTGGTTTGATCCGGGGCCATTTCTTTCTGGATAGCGCTGATCACCCCCGCGGCGCGACTCACCACCGCAGGTGAAAGATCGTCGCATGAGGCTAATGTGCTAATGGCCTGTGAAGACAACTCCACGGGGAGCTGCCGCAACTGGACCTCTCGCACCACGGACGGAGGATTTTTCATCTCGATGGCGAGGTCAAACCGGCGAACAACGGCTGGGTCCAATGCATCGATCGCATTCGTAATCCAGACGCAGGGATTTGGATTTTTCTCCAAGACCCGATTGATCCAGCCCTTGAACCGCATCGAGGGCTTACCGAAAATCGGATGGGGCCGTGGAAAAATATCTTCGATCTCGTCGAATACGAGAAGGCAGGGACGGGCCGACGAAAAGCCCTGCAGAACCCGCAGCGCTTGCAGTCTCCGTGGACCATCCATCGGATCTCCGTCCTCATCTTGCGACGCGACTTCAAAGCTATCGATTTTAAGTTCGCTGGCGAGCGCTCGACTAAATTCGCTTTTACCCGTCCCGGGGACGCCGTGCAAAAGAACGTTAACTCCGGGCTTCTTCAGGGCGAGCGCCTGACGCAAATAGCTAAGTGGAAGACTAGCCAATTGACCCATATGGGCAAAACTCACCCAGTCCAAAGTAGGAGCCAAAGCTGGACAAATTCGGTCACGCATCGCACGAAATGGGTCGAAGTCGGGAAGCATCATTTGATGCGAAAAACTACGGGACACCCACCGGAACTTGGCTTGGAGAAGGTTCAAGTCGTGGTCCCAGCAGATCAACTGGGAGCCGACGAGAGACCCGCTCGAGGCAAATACTTTATGCACATCCTCCAGCGGCAAAGCGGTCGCTTTTGCCACGATTTCGACGGCGTGCAGGTCGGAGAGCTCTGGGCCAAACAAGGAAGCTGCGGAGCCGATGGATCCGTCGCAAGATAGGTGGAGCAGGAAGGCCAATACCATTGTTTCATTGTCACTGAGCGCCAGTAAACGTGCCACAGCGCCAAGGCTAAACCTTGCATTTTGATCGATCACCTCGAGCCAAGGCGCCTTCAATTTTTTCTCCAGCGCACTGATTTGCCGCAGGGACTCACCGCGAAAAAGACGGTGGGTCTCGGACGAGCCTAGATCTTCATTGGGTGCTGTTAGGCCTAAGATCGTGCCGACATTGTTCGCCATCTGCTCAGACCAGTTGATTGCGCTACGGGGCGTTTTGCTACTCGCTCGTCGGCCGATTTTTGGAAACCGTGGATCAGGAAAAGCAGCGCCTGAAGTCGTCTTCAAATAGTGTTCAACCATCCGTAACGCCCAAATGCGTGGAATCAGATCGGGCTCAACCCCGGCACGCACTTGACGACGAGAAGGCGGTCGCGATTTTTGCTGAGGGCTCGAGCTAGATTCGGACGTTTGGATATTTAGAAGACTCGGAAGATTCATATGAACGTAGCTTCGTTGATTCAGACGCCCAACGAGCGTCCTACTAAAAATATTGTTTGCGCATCGGTCGCACGTTTTCAGACGTCGCTTTTTATTAGCGAGATGACTTCGCACAGAAACCGGGCGATTTCGGACGGTCCTAATCTCCCGGTTCTGGGATTCCTAATCCTCGCTTTGCCTTAGCCTGATTTCTTACAAAAGCACCGCTCCTCGTGGGACCTGCTTTTCCCAATATTCCGCCTGACTCGCCTTGTTGACATACTGCAAGAACCGCAGTTTCCCCGGTTGGCTTTCATAGACTTTCGCATGAGCTTCGAAGGTTTTTCGAGCATACGCTTCCCACGCTGCTTTATCGTAGGTCACCGCTTCTAACCATCCCGCTTCCGCATTAAACCCCGCTTCCTTCAATGCCGTTTTTGTCCGCTCGAAGCTTTCACCCCGCACATTGATGACTTCAGCCCAAATATGCTCGCAGCGATCCGCTCGAATCGCCTTCGCACAGTCTTCCGCAAAACGATCGTAGTCCGAATCACTTCCCAAGGGTAACGACGGACATACCATTCCGAAAGTTCGATACCCACTATCTTGGAGCCACCATAACGACTCGATCCGTTTTGATACCTTAGGTGTCCCTTGTTCGTACGCCGCCGCTAGCCGATCATCGAGGTTTCCGGTCGACACCCCATAAATCATTCGACTCCGATACCCCGATAACGACTCAGCTATTTTCGGCAACAGGTTGGATTTCGACAACAACCTGATTTCCCAATTCGTAAGCTCGAGAATGACCTTACAAATTTCGACGGTTTCACGAGCCAACTCCATGTTCGCCGCCACATCGACCAACGGACTCGCATAGATCACTCGACGATCTTCTTCATTCAAAAATTTAGGTTCGCCGTTCCCTCTGGTTAGTTGCTCTTTCACGATTTCAACTGGATTTCGACGACGGATTACGATTTTCGTATGATCCTCTGGATTCGCGATCCGATGAGGGTTCTTCCGCATGAGATCTTCCACATAGCAAAAGGAACAACTGTAACCGCAACTGCTTCCGGAAGATAAGGTTAGTCCATCGCATAACAACTTATGACTAAAGTTGCTTTTGAAATTTATCACACTTTTCGCCTCAACCCAGATGACCGGTTTTCCGTTCATCGTAGTCCGATTTACAAGGGCTGCTTCAACGCCCGAATTTTGATCTAGTTTTGAGTTTTGCATAGCGCCGATAGTATCTCACGGCTAGTGAGACATATCATTGGCTAGATCTTTATTTTCTTCTTTTTCCGGCCTCTAAGCCGCCTTTGCCATTAACGATCAGGCTGAGCCAACGATCGCGGAGGACTCATAAAAACGAGCCTGAAATTTTGGGTGTACCCCACTGCCTGTCCGTGTGCTTCAGACAAAATCGGTTCAAACTATTCGCTCCTTTTATGAACTATTTTAGCCATCGTCGCGACCGCTACCACCATCGCAATCCCCGGTTCTCCCGCGAGGGTGTGTTTTTTTCAAAAGTGGGGCGCGAGACCTTCGCCCTCACCGCGTGGCCGGATCTGGCTTCCTTTCGTCATAGCGGTTGGCAAGGGTCGACTTGGGAGCCAGACCGCCAGGCCGGTAATCGAGTTTACGCGGCCTTTCACGTCGCTAAACCTAGCTATCACTTCTGGGCAGATACGCTGTGCGAAGCTGCAACCGGTCAGGTCGTGATTCCATCGTTCTTAACTACGGGTGAAGCCCGCGCCACTGAATCTGAACTCGCCGCGCAAGCTGCCAGCCACGTGCATACCCAGTGGCAGCATTTCATTGCGACGATTCCGCCCGCCTTGTACGCGACCGCCTTTCCTTTCCTCCATAACCGCCTTGCGGTGCTGCGCCTGCTTGCAGTGTGCCCTGAGGCCAAAACTTTGGCGGATGAAAACCCAAGTGTGTTTTTCGAGCTGTGCTGCCACTTTGACCGCTCGATCAGTCCGAAAGCCCTCCGTCCTCAAATCCTCGAAATGCTACGTGGTCCACAAAGCGATATCCTCGCTGTTCGCGGATTGCCGAACTCAGAATCGGCGCGCCGGCTCTTTCGCAAACTGCCGAAAGCCCATATTTGTTCGCCACATCTGCTCAATCTCGGCCGAGCGCTTGCGGACAAAGCCATTGGAAAATGGCTTCCGCACATCACCCCTCCTTCTAGCCATATCGCCCACTTGTTGAGCGACTCGAGTCTTTGGACCTACCTTACCCCGCAACTAACGACCGATCTAGTCAAACCCTGCGGCTACGAGGAAGACCCGGAAGTCGCCGAAATTTTCCAACGCTTCGCAATTCGTGATGCCCTGAAGCAACTTCGCTGGTTTGATCGTCAGGTCCGCCGCGGGCTCGCCGCGCGTCGTCGTTTTCGCACCTCCAAAGAACTTGCGAGCCTCCCCGACCTGCCAGAACAGCTGTGCGGTTTGGCGATCCCTATTCGCACCAAACCCGCGCCTTTTCGGAAGCCTTTTCCAGCTGCACCAATTCCGGGTACCGAAGAGGTGGTGCCCATCACTTCTTACGAGGAACTATTGGCCGAGGGCGCGAGCCAGAAAAACTGTGCAGGTGCACCCTACCACGTCCTCTTGCTTAAGGAGCGCAAAGCGTACTTTTATCGCGTCCTGGAGCTTAACGGCCTCGAACGGTGCACGGCGATGATTGAGCGTCGTTCGGTAATAGGCAAAAAGCTAAGTTGGGTAATCACGGAACTACGGGCTTATTCGGGCGCAATTCCTCGCCGCTCGACCCTTCAGAGGGTCGCGAACGCTCTAGGCTTGCCGGCTCGGCCCGACTGGTTTCCTCAGGGCGCGTGGTTTTGCGAAGATGAAAATTATGTGTGCGTTCCACGAAAATAATCCGTCATCCCCCTTGAGTCTGACTCCGTTGGGTCAGACTGGGATGGCCTGTTCGTTCTATTTATTTTTTGCCATGCTTTTCTTACCCTCAGCCGCAATCACAACACGCAACTCAGCTGGCTTGAGGACCTCGATATCCCCGCCAAATCCCAGAATCCAGCGCGTGACATCATTCAGGTCACTCAAAGCAAAGGTCACCTTAACCGCTCCTCCGGGGAGTGATGTCACGTGCTGTGTGTCGTGCCAGTGACGCTCGGTCACGTGGTGGCTGCCTTCAGCGCTGATCTCCAACTCGACAATCGTTTCACCTTTTCCCGTCCAGACGCCGAACGCAGTACCGAGGTGCTTAACCGGATCAAACCCGATGGGTCGTTCAAACTTGGTCCCCGGAGTGAGAGGATTCCTCATGCGGGCGAGGACATACGTTCGCACCTCTTTCTTCTCAACGTCTAGAGCCACCAATATCCATCGGCTTTCAACACAGGCGAGGTGGTAGGGGTGAAGTCGGCGCTCGGTAAAAGCCGGTCGACCTTTGGCCTGATACTCGACGTGCAAGTCCTGATGATTCAGCAGCGCGCGACGCACCGCATTAAAGAGCTTCTGGTCTCGCACGATTCCAGCTCCCGGAGTTCTTACCGAAAAATAAACATCAAGCGATTCGCTTTGAAGATCTTCCCCGTCGATCAGCAGTCCACCGGTGATTTTTTGAAAAGCCGATGTCAGCTCCTCTCCGAAGCCCATGCCGGAAAAAACATTCAAGGTCTTGCTGGCGACCACGAGAGCCACGCGCTCTTCGTAACTCAAATTGTGGCCGAGCGGAAAGTTCAGCACCTCATGGGTATAGACAAAACTCTTGTCCGTATAGTCGTACTCAATGGGCAAGTCCAAGGTATCGCGCATGTAGTTCACATCGCGCTGAATGGTCTTCGGGCTCATCCCGCATATTTCGCCAAGAATGCGGCAATTCACTCGGTCCCCGTTTCGATACGAACGGTTAAGGTAATCGTGAATCTTCAGAAGTCGGGGCACCTGGGGCTTCCCTATTTTTTTTCGGGCGGTAGGGGCGGACCGTTTGGCAGTTTTCTTTTGCATCGAAGAAGGCTAATTTTGGTACACGGCCATCGTTTGGGGGTCTGAGTACTTTAGGGTTGTAACCACTATGCCTTACCTTTGTCACCCGCCTATCAAGCTTATGATTCAAGCCCTGCCGGTCACCGAACACTCGGTTGAAGTTGAAGCCGATTTCTGGCTCCCTTTTTTCGCCCACGCTCAACGCCTGCCCATTCACGAAGCGATCTTCGCCGGTAGACCCACGGTCCGCATTTCACGCTCTTGGCTGCGTTCGGAGAATTTAAATTCTGAAGTGCGCGCCGCGGCCACAATTTTGTGGGGCTACCCGAAGGGGGCTCGTGGCGCACGCCACTCCCACTGGCTCGCTAACCTAGCGCAAATCGCTGAAGCGGCTGATACTCGGGATCTCTGCTGGGCCGACTATTACCAAAAACTACACGCAATTGGTGAACTCGGCATTCCGACTATATCTAAGCTCGCGTATTGTTTCTCACAAAAATTTCAGGGACATCCTGCCTTGATTTTAGATCAGCGAATCCTGGCCGTACTTTCTTCGGGTCGGTGGTCAGATTTAGTCGGGCTCCATAACATAAATTATGTCACCGCTAGTGCTCACTACGTTGATTATTTGGCGTTGTTAGCCGGGATTGCAGTCTTGGGTAGTTTCTCGAGCGAACAGCTAGAATTTTTCTTATTCACACACGGTAATAGCTTCTAGTCTCCCTCTATCTACTTCCTCAACTTTTAACATTCATGTCTAACCAATCTTCCTCCCTCCCATCACGCTACGGTATGATCGCCGGTCTATTTCTCGCTGGCGGCATCTGCTTTGGCTCAATCGTTCTGGCTCGAACCTGGATTCATTTGAAAGAATCCGAAATCATCGAAGTTGCGGGCTCGACGCGTAAGAATGTGCGTTCCGACCTGGCGGTCTGGACCGCCAGGGTCAGCGTCGAAGACACGACCATTCAAGGCGCCTACGCCAAGCTGAAGGTCGACGTCGAGAAAGTGGATCAATTCCTAAAAGCTCGTAAACAGGTCAATGGTGGCTGGAGCCCTGTCGAAGTCGGCGAACTCACGGCCCCGCGGCACAAGCACGACGATGAAAACGCCCCGCAAAAGCGCATTGGGTACAGAGTAGCCCAATCCTTCAAGGTATCATCTACTGATGTCGACGGACTGCCGCGGTTGGCCAGGGATTGCACCGAGCTGCTTGATCAAGGTGTCGTGCTTATGAGCGAGAGCATCCAATACATCTACACCAAAGCGGGCGAAGCCAAAGTCGAGATGGCCGCGGAAGCGACGCGAGACGCCCGCGCTCGCGCTGAGCAAATCGCTAGCCAAGGCGGCCGTCAGGTCCGCGCCCTGCGAACCGCGAAGATGGGTATTGTTCAAATCAACCCCGTATATTCAACGGCGACCTCGGACGGCGGAAATTCCGACGAATCCTCCCTCGAGAAAACGATCGTCGTTACGGTTTCAGCCAAATTTACCCTAAAATAAATGGGGCCGCCCTAGCCGACTTTGATCGAGGTGCGGCCCTGCATCGCAGGGTGGAAGTAGGAATCGAGCGCGAGCTGGTACTCCGCCACCCGGGTTGTAGCCCGTCCGGGCAGACCTGCCGGGGCGATTGGCCACGACTTTATTTTCCGACCTGCTGGAGTTTCCCTGCTGCGAACGATCGGTTCAGTTACGCCGCGCTGCTAGCGGGCGATTTCCAGCAGATCCGGCAATTCAACGCGTTTCTCGTAAAGCGCCTTGCCGACGATCACCCCGTCCAAGTTTGCGTATCGGCGCGAAAGCTCCGTCAGTTTTACCACATCCTCCCGCCGGCTGACGCCCCCGCTCGCGATCACGTTAAAATTTCCGGCGTTCAACATCGCTTCCTGCGCCGCGAAATTCGGCCCCGTCAACATTCCATCGGTGCCGATATCCGTGTAAATGATCGTGCGCACGCCGAGCCCGTCCATCCACTTCGCCATTTCCAGAGCCCCGGTGCCCGTCGTATCGACCCAACCCTTCACCGCAACTTTCCCGTCCTTCGCGTCGATGCCCACCGCGATCTTCTCGCCGAACTGCTGCACCAACTCGCCGACGAAACGCTCGCTCTCCGCCGCCCGAGTGCCGATCACCACCCGGCTAACACCAAAACCCAACACCCGCTCCACGGTCTCACGCGAACGCATCCCGCCACCGAGTTCTACCTTCAAACCGGTCGCGACGATTCCTTGAACCGCCGCCAGGTTTTGCGGTTCGCCCGAGAACGCCCCGTCCAAATCGACCACGTGAACCCACGCGCTACCGGCCGCCTTGAACTCCGCCGCCACCCCAGCCGGCTGCTCGGCATACACCGTCTCCTGATCAGCCCGCCCTTGCAGTAACCGCACGGCCCGTCCGCCTCGGATGTCGATCGCAGGATAGATAGTCATAAAAGAAAAACGCTTTGCTCCCCGGCCCCACGGTGCGAGATTAAATCTTATGTCGAACTACCAAGTCCCCGCTTTTCTCGCCGATCTTCTGCACGCTCGATCACCCTCTGGTTACGAGGGAGAGGCCCAGGCGGTCTTTGATCGCTACGTAAAACCTGCCGCCGACACCTATGCGAACGACGCGTTGGGCAACCGCATCGCTACCCTGAATCCCAAGGGCGATCCGGTGCTGATGCTTGCCGGCCACATGGACGAACTCGGACTCATCATCACTTACGTCAACAAAGACGGTTTTATCTACTTCGACACAATCGGCGGCCACGATCGCACCGTGATTTCAGGCCGCCGGGTCATCATTCAAACGGCCTCCGGCCCCGTCAAAGGCGTCACCGGCAAGCGTGCAATTCACCTCATGAATGAAGCGGATCGGAAGAAAGTCCCGGAGATTCACGAAATCTGGATCGATATCGGGGCCCGGTCTAAAAAAGAGGCCCTTGAACGCATCGCGATCGGAGACGCCGCCACTTACGACCATGAGCTTGAACTGATCCACGGTAGCATCGGCACCGCTCGCGCCTTCGACAATAAAGTCGGCGCTTACGTCGTAGGTGAGACCCTCATCCGGCTGGCGAAAGCGAAGAAGAAAATTTTAGCCAAGGTCGTCAGCGTCGCGACCGCCCAGGAAGAAATCGGAGTCCGCGGGGCCACCACGGCCGCTTACGCGGTGAACCCGCACATCGCGCTCGCCGTCGACGTCGGCCACGCCACCGACCACCCCGATTGCGACAATCGCAAATACGGCGAGACCAAACTCGGCGGCGGCCCGATCATTTGCCGCGGCGCCAACATCAATCCCAAGATTTTCGCCCGCTTGGTCGCCGCCGCAAAGAAACTAAAAATCCCTTACCAGATTGAAGCTGACCCGCGACCGACGGGCACTGACGCCCGCGCAATTCAAATTGGCCGAGGCGGTGTCGCCACCGGCTTGGTCAGCATTCCGCTACGCTACATGCACACCCCAAGCGAAGTCGTGGATCTCGAAGATGTGGAGCGTTGCGTCCAGCTTTTCGTAGAATTCGCCCAGGGGCTCGAACAAGGCGATTACGCCCACTGGTAAGCTTCAGAACGGCGCCAGGCTGCTGAGCCTCACGCCGCGTTCTCCGTCGGCTCATTTTTCGCCGCGCGTCTCAGCGTGGGTTTACGACGCCCGGCGACCACGGCTGAATCGATGATGACCTCCGTCACATCGTCTCGCTGGGGCAGCTCATACATCACTTCCAGCATGATGTTCTCCATGATCGACCGCAGCGCTCGGGCTCCGGTCTTCAGCTCAATCGCCTTTTGCGCGATGGCTTTGACCGCATCCGAAGTGAAGCGCAGGCGCACCCCGTCCATCGCAAAGAGTTTCGCATACTGCTTCACCGTCGCGTTCTTGGTCTTCAACAGAATCTTCTCCAAATCCGCGACGGAGAGTTGATCCAAAACTGAGACGACGGGCAGGCGGCCGATGAATTCGGGGATCATCCCGAAGCGCACCAAATCCTCCGGCGCGATTTTTTTCATCATCTCGTCCGGGGTGAGTTCGTGATCGGCCACGTTGACGTGAAACCCGAGCGACCGGGAACCCAGTCGCTTCTTGATAATCTGATCGAGTCCCACAAAGGCACCGCCGCAAATAAAGAGGATATTGGCCGTATTGACCTGAATATACTCCTGATTCGGATGCTTCCGCCCTCCCTGCGGAGGGACGTTGCAAACCGTCCCTTCAAGGATCTTCAACAAGGCCTGCTGCACGCCTTCGCCCGAAACATCCCGGGTAATCGAAACGTTTTCCGTCGTGCGCCGAATCTTGTCGATCTCGTCGATGTAAATAATCCCGCACTCGGCCCGCTTAACGTCGTAGTTGGCGGCCTGCAACAATCGCAGCACCACGTTCTCAACGTCCTCTCCCACGTAGCCCGCTTCGGTCAGGGTCGTCGCATCGGAGATCGCAAAGGGCACATCCAAAATCCGCGCCAAGGTTCGCGCGAGCAGAGTTTTGCCAGAACCAGTCGGACCGGAGAGCAAGATATTGCTCTTCTCCACCTCCACCTCGGTGAACTCCGGCGAAAGCGCGATCGATTCCCGTGGTGACTGACCGGAGTCGAACCGCAGTCGCTTGTAGTGATTATAAACCGCGACCGAGAGCACCTTCTTCGCGTGATCTTGCCCGATCACGAAATCGTCGAGCGTCCGCCGAATTTCCGCGGGCTTGATTAAGCGAATCATCGGTTTCGCGTCCGCCGTGGACGCGGGCTTAATCTCTCGGTCGATGATCGTTTTGCAGACGTTGACGCACGAATCGCAAATATACACGCCGGGCCCCGCGATGATCTTTTTGACCTCGGCCTGCGATTTTCCGCAGAACGAGCATAAGGTGACGCGTGACGATTTGGCCATGAGGAGCACGTTGCTCAGGCCAACATCTGAGTCCAGTGCGGAGTTCGCCGCTTCAGCGTTCCTCGCGCGATCCCGGCCTGCTTGCCCTTAAATCAAGCCGCGCTCGGCACCACGATCTTTTGAGCTTCGCGGGTCGAAGCGATCACGTGATCGACGATCCCGTAAGCTTTGGCCTCGTCCGCCGCCATGTAGTAATCGCGATCGGAGTTCGCTTCCACATCGGCTACGGGCTTGCCCGTGTGCTTCGCCAAAACCCCGTTGAGGGTCTCGCGCCAACGAATGATTTCGCGGGCCGCGATGGCGATGTCCGCCGTTTGTCCGCCCGCGCCACCGCTGGGTTGGTGAATCATAACCCGGCTGTTCGGCAGCGCGAACCGCTTCCCCTTGGTCCCCGCGGCGAGCAGCACCGTGCTCATACTCGCAACCATGCCGATGCAATAGGTGACGACGTCGAATTGCATAAAATTCATCGTGTCGTAAATCGCCATGCCGGCAGTCACGCTGCCGCCCGGAGAGTTGATGTAAACATGAACGTCTTTTTTTGCGTCCTCCATTTGGAGATACAGCATCTGCGCGATAACCAAGTTGGCGACCTGGTCATCAATGGGCGTGCCGATGAAAATAATTCTGTCCTTCAGCAGTCGCGAGTAGACGTCCATGGCCCGGGTCTCGCGGCCGTTACTGTCATAAATGGTGGGATTCGGCAGGTAATAGCTCACGGTGTTTTTGATTCGCTCAAGCCTTCGGCTGAGTCGTGGAAACGCTAGCCTTCGAGACCAAGAAATCAACCGCCTTGTCGAAAATGATGTTCTGCTGAATGGCGCGAAGTTGATCACGGTCCTTCGTCAAATCCTTCACGAGCTTATCGGGTTTTTGACCGGTGCGGCTGGCCTCCCGGTAGATAAAATTGTCGATGTCGCGCTCGCTCACCGTGATTTTTTCCGCGACGGCAATCTTGGTGAGGATGAGTTGGACTTTGACCCGCTGGGCGGCTGCTTTTTGGGCACCGGCAAACAATTCCTTTTTGTCCTTCTCGAACTGATCCTGCGGCACGCCGCGGCGCATGTTTTCCTCGATGAACTGACGCAGAACGCTCTGGGTCTCGGAATCGATCAAGCTTTGAGGAACAGGAAATTCGATCTTGCCCGCAATCGCCTCGGTCACTTGGCGACGCTGCGCCGTCTGATTGTCGTAGTCTTTGCGCAACTTCAGATTGTTTCGAACGCTGGCTTTGAGCGCGTCAAGACTGTCGACCTGCTGGGACTTGAAAAACTCCTCGTTCAATTCGGGCAACATGCGCTCCCGAATTTCCAAAACCTCGATCGCATAACTCGCCGCTTTTCCCGCCAGCGCGGGAGCCGGTGCGAAGTCTGACGGAAATGTGATCGTCACCGTTTTTTTATCGCCGGTTCTTAGCCCGGCCAACTCCTTCCCCAAGCCCGGCAGCACCCCTTCGTTGGTGCCCTCAACTTCTTCCCAAGTCTGCGGGACTTTACCGTAGATCTGTTTTTCTGGGACAATCTCGGCCACCGGCTTTCCATCAAGCGTGCCCTCGTAGGACAACTTCACGTAATCGGTCTTTTGGGCGGCGCGATCCGCCACCTTGAAGTCGGCGCGTTCACCGCGAAGCCCCTCGATCACCGCCTCGACTTCAGCATCGGTCGCCTCGGTCGGCGCGATCTCGGTCGGCAAGCCGACGTAGTCGGGCAAAGTGAACTCCGGACTGACATCGACGGTCACCGTCACCGCCGCAGACAGCCCCGCTTCAATCGTCCCCTCCTCGAGGTTCACGACGTTCAACACTTCTAATTTTTCCTGATCGAGCGCGCTTTTGTAGGCTTTAGACACGACCTTCTGCTTAAATTCACCCGCGATCTCCTTGGCGTAACGCTTTAAGATCATCGACGCCGGCGCCTTGCCCGGACGAAAGCCCGGCAACTGCGCAAACTTCGAAAATTCGACCACCGTTGCCTGATGTTCGGCGTCGACCTCGCTTCTGTCCAAGGTGACGACGATACTTTTGCGCGTTTCGGAGACGTTATTGAGTTGGATGTTCACAGTGAGATTCTTAACGGTAATTTCGCTAAATGAATCGGGCAACCTACGAAGCAGCCCAGCACGGTCAATGCCGGATTCCGCCATGCTGAGCGCTTGCAGGGCAAGGTCTCGAATCATTTGTATGGGGTATGCTTTGCCTCTCAAATTTGCGTCGGGATCACGCGCCGCTGCTGCTAATCGATGCCGCTTCTTGCAACGTTCAAGTGGGGGTTTTTGCAGCCGACGGCGTTTCCCATTGGGCCACGCAGGAGGCCGAAGCGGGGGTCGCCATCTTTCGCTGCATTGAAAAACTCGGGGTCAATTTGGACCGTATTCGTGGCTTTGTGTTTTGCGAAGGACCCGGCTCTACGCTCGGCATCCGGACTTCGGCGATGGCCATTCGCACTTGGCAGGCTCTGGCGCCCCGTCCCGCCTTTGCATACGGCAGTCTGGCGTTGTTGGCTCACGCAATCGGCCAGCCAGACGTCACCATCATCGCCGATGCGCGGCGCAATTCTTGGCACGCCCAAAAACTGGGTCAGCCCCTCAGTCGGTTGCTTGCCGAAGAATTGAAAGGTCCGCTGGTAACGCCCAGGCACTTCCGCACCTGGTCGCCCGAACCGGCAGGTACGACCGTTCACGACTACGCTGTGGAACAACTGATCGAGACAACCAAGGAGCTGTCGCTCTTTCGCCCAATCGAATCGCCCGACGCCTTTCTTCATCACGAGCCAAGCTTCGTGATGTGGTCTCCCACCATTCACCGGGCGCCGGTGAGTAGCACCCGGGAAAGTTGAGAGCTTGCCTGAGTTATGCGAAGCGGCAGGGGCGAAAGGTTTCGCGCTTTCCGGTGGAGCGTTAAGTTCGTTTATCACCGAACGAAGCTTACAATTATTTCCCGCAAGCAGTTAATTATACGGGAAATAACGACTCGTCTACTCAGACCGCGTGGCAGTCAAATGATCTCCAAATCGCGCCCGTTTCCGCGCCCGCGACTTACGGCGCGATTTTCACGGGTGCCTGCTGCGTCGCCCTGATCTACTGGCGCCGGCGGCGATCCTCTCGCCCGAAGCCCTAAAGGTTATCCGGGAATATTGATGACCGGAAAATCGGCCCCAGCGTCGACCACCGAAACGGCCCGATGCGGAGGAACTTGAGTACGGAACCACGTCCGTTGCTTCCGAACCAAGCCTTTCGTGTTCTTGACGATCTCATCAACCAAGTCGCGTTCCGCGATCCGTCCATCGAACAACGCCAAAACTTCCCGGTAGCCGATGGCGCGCGCGGCGCTGAGATTTTGCTCAAGACCAGCGGCTCGTAGACGACGCACTTCGTCGACCAGCCCGGCCCGGATCATGGCTCTTACCCGGGCCTCAATTCGTTGGGCCAGATCGTCGGCCGGGCGGGTAAGTTCCAGCAATTCGACGGGCCAATCGGCAAACGCGCCCGGCTTCGCCGAAAACTCCGCCTTCAACTGCTTCAGCGTTCGCCCCGTCGCCAAGCACCGCTCCAACGCCCGCGTTACCCGGCGCGGATTGTCGACATCCAGCGAACCCAAATCATCCGCATTCAGTTCGCGCAACTCTCCCACCAGCGCCGCAAGCCCAAGCTTTGCCCTGCGGGCTTCTACCTCCGCGCGCAGTTCTGCCGGCACCGTCACATCGTCGGCCACCGGCGCCAAAAACGACTTCAGGTAAAATCCGCTTCCACCCGTCACCAACACCGCCCGACCCCGCGCCTCGATCTGCTTCACCGCCTCCCGCGCCAATCCGATGTAGCGGGCCACATCCATCGCCTCGGTCACCCCGCAGATGTCGATCAGATGATGCGGTACCCGGGCCAACTCGTCGGCACTGGGTTTCGCCGTGCCGATGTCCATGCCCCGGTAAAACAAAAGCGAATCGCATGAAACAATCTCCGCCCCGTGGGACTCCGCCCAGCGCAGCGCCCACTCCGTCTTCCCTACCGCCGTGCAGCCGGTGAGAACGTGAATCGTAGATTTCATGCCCTAAGCTCAATACTCTTTCCCGTGCCGGGCGAGCCGAAGGATCAGGTCGCGCAAACCCGTTCGGGCCGTTCCCGTTCGCTGCTTCTTAAACCCCTCCGGCCAATTCGGCGCGAGTCATCACCCGATTGCGTCCGCCGCCCTTGGCCGCAGGGAGCGAACGGTCGGCCGCGACGCTCAACCGCTCGAGCCAAGACCCATCTTCGGGCAACGCCGCCACTCCGGCGCTGATCGTCAGCCTCAACGCCACGCCGCGCTCGATCATCACCGGGTTGGCCGCCACAGCTGACCGTCTTCATCGGTCGACGCCCACTCGAGTTCGTAGAGCTCGCCCTGGAAGTTCGTAAAATTCGCCGGCGTGACCCGAAGCTGCCGCCGGTCGGCGTCAATCATGAGGTTCTTCCTCCTAGCCCGCCAGCGCACCGATCCCGCATCCGCCGGGAAAATTTAAATCCCGCCCCACTTTTTTTATCCAGTTTCGGCGCGTGAGCTTAGCGACGGGTCCCAGCGACCAAATCGACCGCCTTTTCCTCCATCATGGCCGCGATCCGCGCGGGTGTCGCCAAGTTATCCTTGATCACATTCACCAAGGCGCTGCCCACGACCACCCCGTCGGCAAGCGCGGCCACTTGGGCCACTTGGGTGCGGCTGCCGATCCCGAAACCCACGGCGATCGGCAAGCGTGTATGGAGCCGAATGCGGGCCACCGCCTCCGCAATCCCGCCGGCCACATCCGAGCGCACCCCGGTCACGCCTTCGCGTGACACGTAGTAAATAAAACCGGTGGTTGCCGCCGTGATTTTTTCGATTCGCGCCGCCGGGGTCGTAGGAGCCACGATGCACACCGTATCCACTCTGTGTTGGGCGGCAGCCGCAGCGAACTCTGCGCCCTCCTCGGGCGGCAAATCGAGCACCAACATGCCGTCAACCCCGGCCGCTTTCGCCGCTTTCACGTAGCCATCGATCCCGTTCGAAAACACGAGATTGTAGTAGGTGTAAAATACAACCGGCACGTCGCTAAACTCGCGGATGCGCCGCACAAACTCGAAGACTCTCGCTGCCGTCATGCCGCCTTCCAACGCCCGCTGCGCCGCCAGTTGGTTCGTAAGTCCATCCGCCAACGGGTCCGAAAACGGCACCCCCAGCTCCAACACGTCGATGCCGCTTTTGATCAACGCCCGGCAGGCCTCCAATGAGGTGTCGAAACTCGGGTCTCCCGCGCACAAGTAAGCAACGAAGGCGGCGCGGTTTTGTTCACCGGCACGGGAGAAAGCATGGGCGATTCGAGACATATTACCTTCCATCGGCGCAAAAACCCTGCCACGGAGCAAAGAGAAATTTTTTCGTCCCGAAAACTTAACCCGGCCTCGGGGTGTCGGAATCGTTACAATTCTCCGCCCGTTCCCGACCCGCTTGCGTGTAACGAATCGCTCCCATTGCGTCACTCTTCTCTGTTTCATATGCCCTCTATCCGCCCAAAACAAAAGTCGCCGTCTGCTCCGAAGGTCCGCCGTCGGTCAGCGCCGAAGCCTCAGCCGTCGTCGTCAGCATCACCGCAGGACCTGCTCTATCAACGAATCCGGCATGAGATCATCGACGACCTCGACGAAGAGGTGGAGATGGAGCGCGCCGACTGGGATCCGAAGGCCGCCGGCAATGCCTCGTCCGCTGCGGGCACCAAGGCCGAGCGTGCCCAGCGCGACTTCTACTTCAAGGAACTCTACCGCCTCCAAACGCAGCTTGTATCGTTGCAGGACTGGGTGGTTCAGACCGGTCATCGGATGGTCATCGTCTGCGAAGGCCGGGATGCCGCAGGCAAGGGCGGCACCATCAAGCGGATCACCCAGCACCTGAATCCCCGAGTTTGCCGCGTGGCCGCCCTGCCTGCGCCCACCGACCGCGAAAAGACCCAATGGTATTTCCAACGCTACATCGCCCACTTGCCGGCGGCCGGCGAGATCGTGCTCTTCGACCGCAGTTGGTATAACCGGGCCGGCGTCGAGCGGGTGATGGGCTTTTGCAGCGATCACGAATACGAGGAGTTTTTCCGCACGGTGCCCGAATTCGAAAAAATGCTGATCCGCTCCGGTATCCAAGTGGTGAAATATTGGTTCTCCATTTCGGACGAGGAGCAGGAGTTTCGCTTCCGCGCCCGGATCAACGATCCCCTCAAGCAGTGGAAACTCAGCCCCATGGATCTCGAATCCCGCAAGCGCTGGGAACGCTACACCAAGGCCAAAGAAATCATGCTCCGGCGCACCCACATTCCCGAGGCGCCGTGGTGGGTCGTCCCCGCCGTGGACAAAAAGAAGGCGCGCCTCAATTGCATCCGGCATCTTCTCTCCCAGGTAAACTACCGGGAGATTAAGCACCCCCGGATCGTCCTGCCAAAACGCGTCCATTCCCCCGACTACCTCCGGGTGCCGGTGCCCGAGGAGATTTTCATCCCCCAGTTCTATTGAGAAAAACGCCCCGTTGACCTCGGAGGGCAACCCGACCAACTCACCGGTCATGGAACTTCCCGTCGTCGACCAAGACTTTCTCCGCGAGCTCATCAAGGTTTCCCGCCAAAAGCACCATCACGTGAAATGGGTGGATCGCGACGGCACGGATCGCGTCACCACCGTGAGCCAAACTGAGGTGGTCCGTCTCAACGCGCTCGCCCAGCGCCTTCGGATCGGCAAGACCGAACTCATGCGCCAAGCCGCCCACTTACCCGTGGCCCGAAAAATCCCGGCTGTTTCCAGCCACACAAAAATTGACAGCGCCGGAATCAGTGCGACCAATCTTTGAGGTGGGTGCCGCGTTTGGCATCCGCACAAACATCAACGTCTCCGCTTCAGCCCAAATGAAAAAAACCCTGCTCGCCCTCGTCACCGCCGGCCTCCTTGCGCTCGGCACCGTCAACGCCTCGGCTCAAACTGCGCCGAAGTCGGTCATCCACGTCGTCACTGTTTCATGGAAAGAGGACGCCAAGCCTGAGCAGATCAAAGCCGCCCTCGACGGTGTCACCGCCATGCCGGCCAAGTTCAAGGGCATGACCCGCACCTGGGTGAAGGCTATCAAGGTTCAAGGCACTGCGACCCATGCGATCGTCATGGAATTTGCCGACGAAGCCGCGCTTAAGGCTTACACCGGCAGCGACGCCCAAAAAGAGTGGTATAAATCCTACCTGTCGATCCGCGGGAAGAGCACGACCTTCGATATCACCAACTGAGCCGACTGGTCCTGGTCAGTTTTAGCCGGAGCCGCCCTGCAGGCGGCTCTTTTTTTGTGCCTCGATTCCGGGACTCAACGCACGGTCTCCAGCAGTGCAATCACGTCAGCGTTCTTGTACTCCTTCGCCAAATCCAGCGCCGTCACCCCGGGCTTTGACCGCACCTTCGGATCCGTGCCGCGCTCGAGCAAGAGCTTCACCATCTCCACGCCGCCACCCGCCGCCGCCTCGTGCAACGGGGTGCCACCCAGCTCGCTCAACGCATTGGGCGGTGCGCCCCGATCCAAGAGAATCCGCGCCAACTCCACCTGATTCTTCGCTGCGGCGTGGTGCAAGGCCGTCCAGCCAATCCGGTCGCGGCGCACCAGCTCAGCTTTACGGTCAAGCAGTGCGACCAGCACCGCCCGGTCGTTGCGTTCCACCGCGAGGTGCAACGGCGTTCGCGCCGCGTTATCGGGCGCGTTAATGTCCGCCCCGCGCTCGATCAGAAAAAGGGCGATGGCCGTCTTGCGCCGCAAAATCGCCTGATGCAGCGGAGCGAGCTTCGTGCCCCCTGCCCCTTGCAGGATCTTGGGGTTGCTCTCGATAAATTTCTTCACGTCCTCCACGCCGCCCTTGGCGATCGCTTCATCAATGGTCGCGTAGCTCGCCGTCGCCGCCGGCGCGGCCGCGCTCAACCCGACCACCGCGCAACCCATCAGGGCCGCTCCCAAAAAAACTAGCCAGGCCTTAGCGCTCATTTGACGACGGGCCTGAGCATCAGCTTGCGATACGAAACCGAGCCATGGTCTCCCTGCAGAAAGATCGGTCCGGGACGAAACTCGTCCGCCCACAGGGCCCCACCGGTGCAGCCTTTGATCGGCTGATTGGCGATGATCGTCGTGCCGTTGAGCACCACCGTGAGATGACGATCGACCAACGTGATGTCCAAGGTCTGCCACTGGGACGCAGGCTTCTCCGCGGCCACGCTTGGTGTGATCCGACTGTAAAGGGCGCCCAGGTGGTGCGAATCGAGCGCCTTTCCGAAAGAATCGAAAACCTGGATCTCGTAGATTCCGCGCAGGTAAATGCCGCTGTTGTTCTTTTCCGGCACGTTAACTTCGAGCGTGAGATTAAAGTCCTCGAATTCGCGCTCCGTGCGCAAATTTCCAAATCGACGCACCGGCTGTCCCTCCACTTTAGGGGCCGGCCGATTGATCAACTCCCCATTCACCGCCGACCAACCGTTCTCGAATTTTGCCTCGATCAGCCGCCACCCCGTGAGATCACGGCCATTGAACAACTCGACCGGCGCACCGAATTTCACCTTCGCCAAATCGGGCGCGGCCGGGAGCGCCGGGATGCGTTTTCCGGTGAACTCCTCGCGCTCGATCTTGGTGCCCGCCGCATTGAACGCCGTTCGCGTCAGCTTGAGTACGTCGCCCTCCAACCGGCCTGAAATCGTCTCCGTCGCCTGCTGCGTGCGCACCACTTTTCCGGCCGGATCTTTGCGCGGCACCTCCCGCACGCGGGTCACCGTCAACACCCCATCCACGATCGCGACGCTCGACAGCGGCACCACGCTGCCGCCACCCCAGAGGATCGAGCCGTCAAACCATCCAGCGTCACGCCGGACTTCCAACCAACCGGCCCGGTCGCCGGGCAGCGAAAGCGCCCAACGGCCAAGCAAAGGATCGACGGGCGCCGCCGCCCGCAGTCCGATGATGGACAGGGCGATCAGCATCAACCCGCGCATTAAGTTTATTCCGGGAAACGTAGGGGATTTTTTCATAGTGGAGGG
>CAMBRG010000018.1 GCA_945869845.1 Opitutus sp. GAS368
AACTTACGTTCATGGACAACACCGTCGATGCGTCCACCGGCACGTTGAAACTCAAAGGCACGTTTCCCAACCCCAAGCAGCGCCTCTGGCCTGGGCAATTTGCCACCGTGACCCTCACCTTGGCCGCGCCCGAGGTCCTGACCGTGGCCAGCAGCGCCCTCCAGACCTCCCAAGCCGGGCAACACGTCTTCGTGATCAAAGAAGACAAAACCGCCGAGCTTCGTCCGGTCACCGTCGAGCGTCTCTCCGGGCCCTTGGCCGTCATTGCCAAGGGCGTGGCCGAGGGCGAAACCATCGTGTCCGACGGACAACTTCGCGTGATTCCCGGACGCCCGGTCGAGATCAAAACCGCCGACGCTTCCGGCGGTGGAAAATCCGGCAAAGGCCACAAAACCGGCGAAAAAGCCAAGGGTAAAGCGCCCGAACCCTCGGTTCCCGCAGCTCCGCCCACTCCCCCCGCCGTCACGCCCACGATGGAGAAAAAAGCGCCATGAACATTCCCGAACACTTCATCCGCCGGCCGGTGATGACGACGCTCGTCACCTCGGCGATCACGCTCTTCGGCTGGATGGCCTACGAGCGCCTCCCCGTCAGCGATCTGCCCAACGTCGACTTTCCCACCATTTCCGTCTCGGCCAGCCTGCCCGGCGCGAGCCCCGAGACGATGGCCGCCTCCGTCGCCACGCCGCTCGAGCAACAATTTTCCAGCATTGCCGGCATCGAATCGATGACCTCGACCAGCTCTCTCGGGAGCACTTCGGTCACGATGCAGTTCACCCTCGACCGCAGCATCGACGGCGCCGCCCAAGACGTCCAATCCGCCATCGCCGCCGTCCAGCGCCGGCTGCCGCAGGACATGCCGAGCCCGCCATCACTCCGAAAGTCCAACCCCAACGACGACTCGATTCTCCTCCTCGCCCTCTCCTCCAAAACTCTCGCCCTCTCCGAGATCAACGAACTCGCCGAGACCGTTCTCGCCCAGCGCATCTCCACCGTCGACGGCGTCTCCCAAGTCAATGTCTTCGGCGCGCAGAAATACGCCGTCCGCGTCCGCGTCGATCCCCGCGCCCTCGCCTCCCGGAGCATCGGCATCGACGAGGTCCGCACCGCCCTCAGCACCAACAACGTCAACCTCCCCGCCGGCGTGATCGACGGCGCCTCCAAGGCCACCACCCTTCTCGCCACCGGCCAGCTGAAAGACGCCGCCGGCTTCCGCAACGTGATCGTAACCTACCGCAACGGCGCCGCCGTGCGCCTCGGCGACGTGGCTCAGGTTACCGACAGCGTTGAAAATGAAAAGTCCGTCAGCTGGTTCGACCAGCGCTTCATCAACGGCGTCGAAGATCCGGAATTCGCCGTCGGCACCAAGGAGACCCGGGCCATCGTGCTTTCGATCCAGCGCCAGCCCGGCACCAACACGATCAAGGTCGTCGATGGCATCAAGGAACTCCTGCCCGCATTTCGGGCCCAGCTCCCCGCCACCATCGACCTTGAAATCGTCGTCGATCGCTCGATTTCAATCCGCGATTCCGTCCACGACGTGAAGTTCACTTTGGTCCTCGCGATCATTTTAGTCGTGCTGGTGATCTTCCTCTTCCTGCGCGCGCTCTCGGCCACGATCATTCCCAGCATCGCGATGCCCATCGCCATCATCGGCACCTTTGCCGTGATGTATTTCTTCGGTTTCAGCATCAACAACGTCACCCTGCTCGCGCTCACCCTCTCCGTCGGCTTCGTGGTGGATGACGCGATCGTGATGCTCGAAAACATCGTCCGCCACATCGAGAAGGGCGAATCGGTCGTTGCCGCCTCCTTGCGCGGCTCGCGTGAAATCGGCTTCACGATCGTTTCGATGACCATCTCTCTGGTTGCGGTGTTCATCCCCGTGCTCTTCATGGGCGGCGTCTTGGGCCGCTTGCTCCACGAGTTCGCCATCACCATCTCGGCCGCCATTCTCGTCTCGGGCTTTGTTTCTCTCACTTTGATTCCGATGCTCTGCAGCCGGTTTCTTAAACCCGTCGACCACGCGAAGCAGCACGGAAAAATCTATGCCGCCAGCGAGCGCGTTTTCCAAGGGAGCGTCGATTTCTACGAGCGCACTCTGCGTTACTCGCTCCGCCGGCGCGGCCTCACCATGGGCGTCGCTCTCGCCACCGTTGGCCTCACGCTGTGGCTGATCGTCATCATCCCAAAGGGCTTTATTCCCACCGAGGATACTGGCCGCATTCAGGTCATCGTCGAAGCCGCTCAAGACACCTCCTTCGAGGCCATGACCGGCTACCAGCGCAAAGTCATGGCCGCCATCAAGGCCAACCCCGGCGTGCGGGACATCATCGCGTTCACCGGCTCATATAGCCGGGGCGGTGGCGCCAGCAACACCGGGCGCATGTTTGTCGGTTTGGTCGATACCGACCGCTTGCCCGCCGCTGAAATCGCCCAACAACTCCGCGCTGCCACCGCGGGGATTCCCGGCGTTCGCGTCTTCCCGACCGTGCCTCCCAGCATCCGACTCGGCTCGCGCGGTTCTTCCTCAGTTTATCAATACACGCTTTACGGGACTGATTTGCAGGAACTCTACCGCACTACCCCGCTGCTCGTGGAGCGCGTGCGCGAGGTGCCCGGAATCATTGACCTCAACTCCGACCTACAGATCACCAGCCCGCAGCTGATCATCGACATCGATCGCGACAAAACGTCCTCCCTCGGTCTTAACGCCCAGCAAGTTCAAGAGGCCCTCTACAGCGCGTTTGGCTCGCGGCAAATTTCCACGATTTACACCTCCACCAACCAGTACGCCGTCATTCTTGAACTGGAGGCGAAATACCTCCGCGACCCCGCTTCGCTCGCCCTGCTCTACTTGCGCAACCGCGAAGGTAAACTCATCCCGCTGGAGGCCGTCGCCAAGCTGCGCCCCTCCGTCGGCCCGCTCACCGTCGCCCATCTCGGCCAGGTGCCCGCCGTCACGATCAGCTTCAATCTCAAACCTGAGCTCGCTCTCAGCCAAGCCACGGAGGAGATCGAGAAGATCGCGCGAGAAATCCTGCCCGCCACCGTCAGCGGCACGTTTCAAGGCACCGCCGCGGCCTTCACCAGCTCACTGCAAGGGCTTGGGCTCACTCTCATCATTGCCGTACTCGTGATCTACCTGGTGCTCGGTATTCTTTACGAAGACTTCGTTCACCCGATCACGATTCTCTCCGGCCTGCCCGCTGCCACGTTCGGCGCGCTCGTCACGCTCCTCGCCTTCGGCGAGGAGCTAAACATGTATGGCTATGTCGGTCTGATCATGCTCATCGGGATCGTAAAAAAGAACGCGATTATGATGATCGATTTCGCGCTCGATGCCCGACGCCAACACGGCAAATCCGCCGAGGACGCCATCTTCGAAGCCTGCATTGTCCGCTTCCGCCCAATCATGATGACGACGTTTGCGGCCATCGCCGGCACCTTGCCCATTGCCCTCGGCTGGGGCGCCGGCGCCGACGCCCGACGCACCCTTGGTCTCGCCGTCGTCGGCGGCCTCGTCGTCTCCCAGATCCTGACCCTCTACATCACGCCCGTATTTTATCTCTACATGGAGCGCTTCTCGAAGCACCTCACGCCCAAGCCCGTCACCGAGACCGAGGGCTCTTCGCCCGCACTCCCCCAGCCCGCGTTCTTGGGCAAATAACAGTCGTTCGACGAACCGCTGGCGGGGTGCCGACCGACGGCGCCCTGCCAGCGCGTCTCACCAACGCAGGTGCACGCCGAGGTGGAAATACCCGCCGCTCGGTCCCTCCGGTGGCAACAACGCGAGTGCCACACTGGTCTTGGCCCCGTCGGCGATTTCCAACGGTGCGCCCGGACCGCCCATGTCCGTCTTGACCCAGCCCGGATGCGCCGAGTTCACCTTGATCGCCGTGCCCTTCAACTCCTGCGCGAGCTCGACGGTAAACATATTCACGGCCGCCTTTGAAGCATCGTAGCCGAGCAACCGGGCCGGGTAGATCGGTGAGTTCGCATCGCCGTGCTCCGTGAGCGAGCCGAGGATCGACGAGAGATTCACGATCCGCCCCGCCTCCGATTTTTTGAGCAACGGCAGGAAAGCCTGGGTCACCGCCACGAGCCCGAAAAAATTCGTGTCGAAGGTCGCCCGCAACGATGCCGCCGTCACCGTGCTCGGCCCCGTTTCCGTCGCGTAGTCGAGCACGCCCGCGTTGTTCACCAGAATATCCAGCCGCCCGAATTCCTGTTCCACCCGCGCCGCCGCCGCCCGGATCGATCCTTCGTCCGTCACCGTCAGGTCCAAAGCGCGCCCGTCGATACCTTCCGCCTTGAGCTGCGCCTCCGCAAGGGCTCCACGGCCCGCATCGCGCGAACCGAGCAGCACCGTGATACCTTGGCGCCCAAGTTGCCGGGCCGTTTCGAGACCGATGCCTTTGTTGGCACCGGTGATGAGAGCAATTTTGTTCTGCATAGAAATTGTAGGAGCGGCTTTATGCCGCGATTCCCGTCTTCTGCCTTATCCCACCATCGCCGGATAATCCGTATACCCGGCCGCACCGGCACCGTAGAACGTCGCGGGCACCGGCTCGTTCAACGCCGCTCCCACCGCAAATCGCCGCGGCAAATCCGGATTGGCGATAAAAAGCCTCCCCCACGCGACCGCATCCGCGTTGCCCGCCGCGAGCTCGGCTTCGCCCTCGTCCGCTGTGAATCCTTGATTTGCGATAAACACCCCGCCAAACGCCCGCTTGAGTACCGGCCCGAGCCGCGGCGCCGCCAAGCCTTCGCGTGCACACAGGAAAGCCAGCTTCCGCTTGCCGAGCTCCGTCGCGAGATAGCCAAACGTCTCCGCCAGGCTCGAGTCGCCCATGCCGTGAGAGTCACCCCGCGGCGCGAGGTGGTAGCCGACGCGGTCCGCGCCCCATACGCTCGTGACTGCGTCGGTCACCTCCAACGCGAACCGCGCGCGATTCGCCACCGTCCCGCCGTAATCATCCGTTCGATGGTTCGAGGAACTCTGCAAAAACTGATCAAGCAGGTAGCCGTTGGCTCCATGAATCTCCACACCGTCAAAGCCGGCGCGCCGCGCGTTTTCCGCCCCGCGCCGAAACGCCTCGACCACGCCCGCAATCTCCGCCCGCTCCAGCGCCCGGGGCGTTTCAAACGCCTTTTGCGGCCGGATGTGGCTCACGTGCCCGGTTGGCGCGATCGCACTGGGCGCCACCGGGAGTTTTCCGTCGAGATACACGGGGTCGGAAACGCGTCCCACGTGCCAGAGCTGCAAAAACATCCGCCCGCCCGCCGCGCGCACCGCCGCCGTGATCGTCGCCCAGCCCGCGACCTGCGCTTCCGACCAGATACCCGGTGTATCCGGATAGCCCACGCCCATCGGATCCACCGCCGTCGCCTCGGAAAGAATCAGCCCCGCACTCGCCCGCTGCACGTAGTAGTCGCGCATCAGCTCATTCGGCACCCGCCCCGCTGAAGCTCGGCAACGCGTGAGCGGCGCCATGATGATCCGATTCGGCAGCGTGAGCGCGCCGAGTTGAAGTGAGGCATGCAATAATCCCATAAGCGTTACCCGATGCCTCGATTCCATGGTTGCGCAACCTCACCGTTGAAAAAATTTGATCCCGGATTGCACGTCCAACCGCCCGCCGACTCACTTTCAACATGACCCCACTTCACTACCTCCGACTTCTTTTCGCCGCGGCGTTCCTTTTTTCGGCCCACGCTTTCGCCGCCCCGGAAAAATGGGCGAACGAGATCGAAAGATATACTCAAGCCGACGCCCTCAAAGCCCCCGCGAAGGGCGGCGTGGTCTTTATCGGAAGCTCCTCGATCCGCCGCTGGACCAGCCTCGGCACCGACTTCCCCGGCGTCACCCTGCTCAACCGCGGCTTCGGCGGCTCGGAATTGCCCGACAGCGTTTTCTACGCCGACCGCATTGTCATCCCCTACGCCCCGCGTCTTGTGGTTGTTTACGCGGGCGAGAACGACCTCCAAATCGGCAAATCCGCCGAATCCGTCCTCGCCGCTTTCCAAGCCTTCCACGCCAAGGTCCACGCCGCGCTCCCTCAAACCAAGATTATCTTCCTCGCGATCAAGGAAAGCCCGTCGCGAGCCAAGATCCGCGACAAGGTTCTCCTCGCCAACAAGCTCATCGCCGCCGACTGCGCCCAAGACCCACGCCTCACCTTCGTCGACGTCGCGACTCCGATGCTCAACGCCCAAGGCCAAACCCGCCCGGAACTCTTCATCGCCGACCAGCTCCATTTGAATCCATCCGGCTACGTCATCTGGACCAAGGCGCTCGCGCCCTACCTCAAGCCATGAGCGAGTCGCCCGCCGCCCGCCTCGCCCGCCAGATCGCCTTCATCGTCGAGACCGACAAGCTGAAGAACATCTTCCGCCAGACGGTGAACACCATCAGCCGCCGCGCCGAGAACGACGCCGAGCACTCCTGGGCGCTCGGCCTCCTCGTCATCACCCTCGCCGAACACGCCAACGTTCCCGGCCTCGACGTCCTGCGCGCCCTGAAAATGGTCATCCTCCACGACCTCGTGGAAATCGACGCCGGCGACACCTTTGCCTACGACACGAAAAATATGGCGGACCAGCACGCGCGCGAGGCCCTCGCCGCCGACCGCATCTTCGGCCTTCTCCCCACCGGCCAGTCCGCCGAGTTTCGCGCACTCTGGGAGGAGTTTGAGGCCCGCCAGACGCCCGAGTCGAAATTCGCCGCCGCCATCGACCGCTTTCACCCTATGCTGCTTAACTGCTGCACCGAGGGCACCGCGTGGAAAAAGCACGGCATCACCGTCGATCGCGTCCTCGCCCGCAACGCCCACATTGCCGAGGGCAGCACCGCGCTCTGGGCCTACGCGCAACACATGCTCCGCGATGCCGTCGCTGCCGGCCAACTAGCACCTGCTCCCGCTCCCACCACCACTTGATAAACTCCGTCACTTCAGCACCCTCCTCCCCATGAATCGCCGCTCTTTCCTCACCCGCACCTCCACCGCGGCTCTCGCCGCGTCGCTCACGCCCGCGCTTTCGAAACTCTCCGCCGCCACCGCGACCACGCCCGCCGCTGCCGGTGCCACCTACCCGTTTGCCGTCTCGCCTCTCGCCTACGACTTCGCCGCGCTCGAGCCGCATATCGACGCCGCGACGATGAAACTCCACCACGGGAAACATCACGCCGCCTACGTCACCAATCTAAACGCCGCGCTCAAAGACCATCCCACGCTCCACGGCCAAACCGTCGAACAACTCCTGCGGCAGCGCGAAACCCTCCCGGCGGCCCTCCAGCCCGTTGTCCGCAACCACGGCGGCGGTCATTTGAACCACGAATTCTTTTGGCAGATTATGCGCCCCGTCGGCACCGCCGGCGCCGGGGGCCAACCGGGCGAGAAACTCGCCGCCGCCATCACCGCCGAATTTGGCTCGTTCGAAAAATTCCGCGAGGCCTTCAACGCTGCCTCGCTCCGGGTCTTCGGCTCCGGCTGGTCCTTCCTCATCGTCGATCACGCCACGAAGAAACTGAAGATCACCACCGCCCCCAATCAGGACGGCGAACTTTACCAGACTGACCGCACCTGCCTGCTCGCCTGCGACGTCTGGGAGCACGCCTATTATCTGAACTACCAAAACCGCCGCGCCGACTACCTCAAAGCCTGGTGGAACGTCGTGGCCTGGGACATCGTCACCCGTCGGTTCACGGCTTAAGACCGAGCCCGATGTCCCCATCGGGCTTTCCTTCTTTCGTACCCCGTCAGCTCAAATCCCGGATCGATCCGAACTCCGGGTCAAACAGCCGCTGGTAAGTCCGCACAATCATCCCGTCGGTCAATCCCGCCAACCAGTCGCAGATTTGCCGCGCCTTGCCCGCTTCGGTCGGTTCCGCCGCGATCAACCGCCCGACCCGCGGCGGCAAGATGTGGATAATACGGCCCTTTCGCTCGACGTAATTTTTCCAAGCCGAGTCCCATAACTCGCACATCACCTTCCGCGCCTTGTGCTCCATCTGCTGGAGCTGCGGACTTTCAAAGATGATGTCGTTGGCCATTTTCTTATAAAACGCCGCCTCCCGCTCGGCGGCCGCGCCAACGACTAATTCGAAGCGGTAGCGGTTCGTCGCCGCGCTCATAAAATTCGTCCGCTCGCGCAGCCGACACGCCGTGATAAATGTCCCGATCTTCGCCGAGAACACATTCTCCAACCGGTCGCCGCGCACCGCCACGAACAGCCCGTCGAGCCACGCCTGCCGCTCCGAATCGAGCGCCTCGCCCGCCGCCCAAGCCTCGACGCGCTCCATCGTCAAAAACCCGGCCTTCACCCCGTCGACGATGTCATTGAGCGAGTAAGCCGCATCGTCCGCCCAGTCCATGATTTGGCACTCCACGCTTTTGACCGCATTCAGTTTTTCTCCGCCGTGCATCTCCGTCGGGATCGCTTGGGCCCCAAAAACAAAACCCCGAACCGCCCCCTGCGGATCATATAAAAAATGGTTCGCCGGCGGGGTCGGAAATTCCGCGAACAGCTTCTTGTATTTTAACACCCCGTCCAGCAGCGCCCGCGTCGCCTGCATCCCGCGCACGCCAGATTCGTTCTGATACATCGTCTCGGTAAGCAGGTGCAGCGTCTGCGCGTTCCCCTCAAATCCACCCCAAGGTAGCATCAACTCCTGCAACGTCCGCTCACCCGAATGTCCAAACGGCGGATGCCCAAGATCGTGCGCGAGACACACCGCCTCAACCAAATCCCCGTCCACAAAAAAATCCGCGCCGAGCGGGCCACCCTGCATGCGCAAAAAGTGGCAAATGGATCGCCCGATTTGAGCGACTTCCATCGAGTGCGTGAGGCGGGTGCGGTAGAAATCGTATTCTCCCGAGAGGAAAACCTGCGTCTTGGACTGCAGCTTTCGAAACGCGTGCGCGTGGATGATCCGGTCGCGATCGATCTGAAACGCATTGCGGTAATCTGTTTTGCGGACCGCTCCATAAGTCTCGGCGTCGAAGTCGGAGTAGAAGCGGTTATTCATCGGCTTTGGTTTCGACAGCACCGGCACACCGCCCACGATGCAAACTCATATGCAACGCCACCGTTTTTCCACCGCATTCGGCGACTGCGCCGTCGCGTGGGACCAGCGAGGGCTACTCAGCTTTTCTCTCGCCGGTGGCGATCTACCCGAACCCGCCGAGACCCTTCCGCCGTCGTGGCTCACTGCGCTGGTCGAGGCAGTTCAACGGCACCTCGGCGGCGAACTTCGGACGTTTGCCGACGCGCCCTATGTTTTCTCGACCGTGACGGACTTTGAACGCCGCGTTTACGTCGCCGCGCTCGCGATCGTTCCAGGGGTCACGCGGAGCTACGGCGAACTCGCCACTACGCTCGGGCTCCCGGCCGGCAGCGCCCGCGCCGTTGCCGCCGCCCTCGGGGCCAACCCATGGCCTCTATTGGTGCCGTGTCACCGCATCGTAGGTGCCGACGGCGGCATGACCGGGTTCTCCGGTCCCGGCGGCATTCGCACCAAAACCCGTCTCCTTGCCCTCGAGGGAGCGCTCCTTCTGTCTGAATAACCTATTATTTTTGCTATGCGTGCCATCGCCAAACTCGCTCCCGGCCCCGGCCTTTCACTCACCGAAGTCCCGATCCCGACGCCGGGCGTCAACGACGTCCTGATCAAGGTCAAAAAAACCTCCATCTGCGGGACCGATATTCACATCTATAGCTGGGACGCCTGGGCCGAGAAAACCATCAAGACGCCAATGGTGATCGGCCATGAGTTCGTCGGCACCATCGCCGCTGTCGGGGCCAATGTTATTGGCTTTCAACCCGGCGATCTCGTCGACGGCGAGGGCCACATCGTCTGCGGCCTCTGCCGCAACTGCCTCGCCGGCCGCCGCCACCTTTGCAAAGACACCAAAGGCGTGGGCGTGAATCGCGACGGCGCGTTCGCCGAATATCTCTGCATCCCCGCGAGCAATGCCGTCCATGTCGACCCCGCGATCCCGCTCGACGTACTTTCCTGCTTCGACCCACTCGGCAACGCCACGCACACCGCGCTCCAATACGACCTCGTCGGCGAAGACGTGCTCATCACCGGCGCCGGTCCGATCGGTTGCATGGCCACCGCCATCGCGTGGCAAGCGGGCGCACGAAAAATCGTCGTCACCGACGTCAACCCCGACCGCCTCGCCCTCGCCGCCCGCATGGGCGCGACGCGCACCGTCGATGTTTCCAAAGAAAAACTCCCCGACGTCCAACGCGAGATCGGCATGAAGGAAGGCTTCGACATCGGCTTGGAGATGTCCGGCAACCCCGTCGCCCTAAACACCATGATCGACAACATGGCCCACGGCGGCCGCATCGCCCTGCTCGGCATCATGCCCGGCGCCGCCGCCGTCGATTGGAACAAAGTCGTTTTTAACATGCTCACGATCCGCGGCATCTACGGCCGCGAGATGTATGAGACCTGGTATAAAATGACCTCCCTCATCCAGCGGGGCCTCGATATCTCACCGGTCATCACGCACCGGTTTCACTACACCGAGTTCCAAACTGCCTTTGACCTTATGCGCTCGGGCCGCAGCGGCAAAATCATCCTCAACTGGGATTAAGCCATGACGCCCGCCTACCTCGCGCACCTCCGAAAAACTCTCGGCGAGATTGAGGTCGCCGGCCTCACCAAGCGCGAGCGCCTCATCGCCACCCCGCAGTCGGCCCACATCGCGGTCGCGGGCGGCCAACAAGTTCTCAATTTTTGCGCGAACAACTACCTCGGCCTCGCTGACCACCCCGCGATCATCGCCGCCGCCCACGCCGCCCTCGACCGCTGGGGCTACGGCCTCGCCTCGGTGCGTTTCATCTGCGGCACCCAGGAAATCCACCGCGAACTCGAATCCAGGCTCAGTGCGTTCCTCGGCACCGCCGACACCATCCTTTATCCCTCCGCCTTCGACGCCAACGGCGGCCTCTTTGAAACCCTGCTCTCCGCTGAAGACGCGATCATCAGCGACGAACTCAACCATGCCTCGATCATCGATGGTATCCGCCTCTCGAAAGCCAAACGCTTCCGCTATCGCCACAACGATATGGCTGATCTTGAGACCCAACTCCGGGCCGCTCAGGCCGCCGGGGCGCGCCACACCTTGATCGCAACCGACGGCGTCTTCTCGATGGACGGCACGATCGCCAATCTTCCCGCCATCGTCGCCCTCGCCGAAAACTACGGCGCGCTCACGATGATGGACGATTGCCACGCCTCCGGCTTCCTCGGCCGCACCGGTCGGGGCACTCACGAGCACCACGACCTCGTCGGCCGCATCGACATCATCACCGGCACTCTCGGAAAAGCCTTGGGCGGAGCCAGCGGAGGCTTCACCGCCTCATCCGCCGAGATCGTCGCATTGCTCCGCCAGCGTTCGCGGCCCTACCTGTTTTCCAATTCGGTCGCACCCGTGATCGTCGCCGCCTCCCTAGCCACGCTCGATCTGCTCGCGCACTCGACCGAGTTGCGCGACAGGCTCGAAGAGAACACCCGGTTCTTCCGCGCCGGTCTCATCGCCGCTGGACTCACGATCAAACCCGGCACTCATCCCATCGTGCCCGTAATGCTGGGCGACGCCGCGCTCTCCCAAAGGTTCGCTGCGCGCATGCTGGAAAAAGGCGTCTACGTGGTGGGCTTCTTCTATCCGGTGGTCCCGCAAGGCACCGCGCGCATCCGCACGCAGGTAAGCGCTGCCCATAGCCGGGCCGATCTCGAGCTTGCCATCAACGCCTTCGCCGAAACCAAAAGAGAAATCGGCCTTTAACCCGCCAAAACCATGGCCAAGAAACTCCCCGCCCCCCTGTGCCGCCGCCTCGAAAAGGCCGCGCGAACGGCCGCGCGCGCCTCCTACTCTCCGTATTCGAAATTCTCCGTAGGCGCGGCGATTCTGGCCGGTTCGGGAAAAATCTATACCGGCTGCAACGTCGAGAACGCCTCTTTTGGGCTCTGCAACTGCGCCGAACGCACCGCGATCTTCACCGCCGCCGCCGCCGGCGAACGCGTGGTGCAAGCCGTGGTGGTCTACACGCCCACCCCCACTGCGACGAGTCCTTGCGGCGCGTGTCGCCAAGTCATCAACGAACTCGGCCCATCCGCCATCGTCATCTCGATCTGCGATTCTAACGAGCGCCTTGAGACGGCTATAGACTTCCTCCTCCCACACGCTTTCGGTCCTTCCGATTTAGAGTAAGAGAGGTGAGCGCGGACGCGCCATCCGTTCCGGACGGTGTAACTAGCTCGTAAAGAATTCGCGTACGGTCGCCAACACATCCGCGCTAGGAACCTCGCTCTCCGTGCGATCCCCGAGATTTCGGATCTTCACGACCCCTTTTGCCAACTCGTCTGCGCCGAAAATCAACGCCAGCTTCGCGCCCGAGTCCGAGGCCGCTTTCAGTTGTTTGCCGAACGCGATGTCCTTCATTGGATAATCCACCCGATAGCCCGAAACGCGGATTTTCTGGATAGCCCCAAACGCCGCTATCCTCTCCGCCTCGCCGCCGATCACGCAGTAGACATCAGGTACCTGCACCAAGGTCGGCATCAAGCCGCGTTGCTCCAGCAACAGCGCAAACGTCATGTCGCCGACGGCAAAACCGACCGCAGGAAACGCAGGTCCGCCGAGCTTTTGGACGAGATCGTCGTAGCGTCCGCCCCCGGCCAATGCCCGCAGTTCGCCTTTCCGGTCAAACGCTTCAAACACAAAGCCCGTGTAATACGCCAAACCCCGCACCACGCCCAAATCGACCTCGATGAACCGCTCAAGTCCCATCGCCGTGAGACCGCCGAGCAACTTGCGCCACTCCACCAATCGCGCGGCCAGTTTATCGCCACCGATGGGCGCGAGCAGGGCCTCTAGGGCGGCGAGAGACTTGATCTGCAAGAATGCAAGCACCTTGGCCTTCAACGTGGCGTCAAGTTCACCGAACTGCTCCGTGTAGGCCTTAAACGCGTCGTCGCCCGCCTTTTCAAATTTATCCACGACCCCGAGCACCGCCCGGATGCGAGGTTCATCGAGCCCGAGAGCCTCGAGATAATAGAACCACAGATTCCGATCACTCAGGCGCACGTAGAAATCCTGCTCGGTCAAGCCGAAGGCGCAGAGACACTGAGTGAGCAACGCGATCAACTCGATCTCCGCTTCCGGTCCGGGTTCGCCAAAGATATCGGCGTTGAACTGGGAGAAGCATCGACCCCGACCCTTCTGCATCCGTTCGTAGCGATAAAATTCACCGATGCTAAACCACTTGATCGGACGCTTGAGCGCACTCGCCTTGGCCCCGATGAGTCGGCAAACCGTCGGGGTCATCTCGGGACGCAGCGCAACCTCCCGCCCGCCTTTATCCGTGAAACTAAAGAGCTGGCCCTCGATTTCGTCGCCTGACTTTGCCTTGTAAAGTTCAAGCGGCTCCAAAACCGGCGCGTCATATTCGGCGAATCCGTGGGTACTCGCCGTCTGCCGCCACAAACGGAACACATGATTCCGACGGGCAAAATCCTCGGGATAGAATTCTCGAAATCCGGGCAGCGTCTGAAAAGTAGCCATGGAAGGACTACCGTGCCGATACGTCCCATTCTTCGCCAACAAAAAAACCCGGATCCGATTCACATCGGTCCGAGTTTAATCAAAAAAATAAACGCTTAACCGAGCTTCGCGAGGTCGATCTTCTTGAGCTGTTGCTTAAGAATCTTACCCGACTTGAATTTCACCACCGCACGTTGAGGGATGATGACTTCGGCTTCGGGCTTATTAGGGTTGCGGCCGATACGTTGCTTGCGGACTTGCACCTCTAACACGCCGAAATTACGGAGCTCCACGTTCCGGGCATCCGCGAGCGCTTTTTGAATGATATCGAGCGTCTGTTGCACGGTATCGACAATTTGCTTTTGGGGAAATCCCGTCTTGCGGAAGATCTGCAGGACAATTTCTCGCTTGGTTAGATTTGAGGCCATTGTTGTGTATTAGTTGTTAGACGTCTCTAGTTTTCACTTAAACTAATCTTTATAAAACCGCCCGGTGGTTTACGTCAACCTCTTACCCCACGCCAATTATAGGGAATAAAACCCATTAACGTAATGCCGACCAAACCAGAATCTACCTCAGTCAATTCCATGTTCGCCCGGATCGCGACGAGGTATGATCTGGCGAACCGATTGCTCAGTTGCGGAATTGATGTTTGGTGGCGCCATTGCCTGGTGCAGGCGGTGAGAAAAAGCTCACCGAAACGAGTGCTGGATTTGGCCACCGGGAGCGGGGACGTGGCCTTTGCCCTCGCCGGTTCACTCCCCGCAGGAACCGAGATTACCGGCATGGATTTTTGCCAGCCTATGCTCGACGAGGCCGCGGCGAAAAAATCCCGCGCCAGCCAAGGCTCCTACGCAAACGTCGACTTCAAACTCGGAGATGGCCTGGGACTCCCGCTGCCTGATGGGTGTTTCGACGCCGTCACCATTTCATTCGGGCTCCGTAATATGGCTGATCGACACCGTTCGCTTTGCGAAATGCGACGCGTTCTTAAACCCGGTGGAAGCGTTGTGATCTTGGAGTTCTCTCAGCCGCAGGTGTGGTTCCAACCTTTCTACTACTTTTACTTACGGCGAATCCTTCCTTTAATCGCTGGAGCCGTGACGGGCGACCGAGCGGCCTACATCTACTTGAACGAAACCATCGGAGAGTTTCCCGACCGCTCCGCTTTGTCCGAAGAAATACGGGCCGCTGGTTTTAGCGCGATTAAAGCGAAGGGTCTCACGCTTGGCATCGTAGCGCTCCACGAGGCGCGGGCGTAATCCCCGTTGGAGACCCGACTGCTAGGCCAATTCGCAGGTCGTCAATTGAACGATTTCCCACACCCGCACGTACTTTGGGCGTTAGGATTTTTAATCTCAAATCCTTTGCCGTGAAGACCATCGTCGAAATCGATTTGGGAACCGCTCAGATAGGCCAAGCTGGCAGGATCGAGCAACATCGCCACGCCTTCGCTTTCGAGGACTGAGTCGTCCACTTTGGGCTCGTCGAATGACATCCCGTATTGAAAACCCGAGCAGCCACCCGACTCGACAAATACGCGGAGGCGCTTTGCCGGCTCGGCAATTTCGGCATGCATCGAGCGAACTCGGTCGGCGGCGCGGGCGGTAAGGGTTACCATAAGCGAACCGTGCCCGACCAAATCTCCCTGTCAAATCCCTCCAGAGCAGGATTCACGCCCACAACGAATCTGCACTCTTGCCAGCTGCCGCGATGCCAGACCTCGTACATTCGTGGGCGCGATTAAACAGATCTTCACCGAACTCCGCTGTAAGATGACCCGCAAGATCATCGAAGGCGAAACGGGCTTGGCCTATGCAGCAGGGCAACTCGGGGCTAGAAATTCTATCAAAATCTTCGCGGTCAGGTTGAGCCGAGAAAAATACTGGGCGATCGAGGAATTTAAAAACACCGTGATCGGAGTGGCTCGGTTGGTGGCCGACTTTATTCACGCCAGCATCATTCAAACCTCCTATCTCGGCCGCGTTGTTGCGCTCTCCACTCGCCACCCCAGGTAGTGGGAGAACTTTTCAGCCATTAAATTCCTCCCATGAGCGGCCCCGGTTTTAGTCAGGACATCCGCCAGCGCCAGACGCAATCACTCGTTCTCGCGCCCCAGCTTCGGCAATCGCTCAAGATTCTTCAGGTCGCCGCCTTGGATCTTCGCTCCGTCATCCAGGAAGAATTGCAGGCCAATCCAACGATCGAGGAGTTGCCGATGGAGGGCGAGAGCCTCGATAAGACGAGCGATGACCAGGACAATGAGGACGCGGCCGCCAATTCGAATGAAAACGACCAAGACTCCGCTTCGCCCGCGCCCACCGATGACTCTCCCGTAAAGCGGGATGAAATGGATTTCTCCAAGGAGTTCGAGATTTTGGGGAAAATGGACGAAGACTGGCGAGATCATATGGCCAACGCCGGCGGCGCCCAGCCTTATACCTCTGAAGACGCCGAACGCAGGCAGCATTTTTTAGATTCGTTGGTCGCGACGACCTCGTTGCAGGAACATCTCATGCAGCAAGCTGAGCTCGCCGACCTCGACGAGCCCACCCTCGCCGCGCTTCGGCACCTGGTTGGAAGCTTGGATGACCGCGGATTTTTAACGCAAAGCCCGAACGACGTGGCCCTCCAAACCGGCCTGCCATTAGACGCGGTGAAAACCGCTCTCACCTTGCTCAAGGGTTTCGACCCGCCGGGAATCGGGGCCCAATCCTTGGCCGAATGCTTGATGGCACAGCTGATTTCACTGGGGCGAAAGGACTCGCTCAGCCTGCGAATCATCCGCGATCAATTCGATCTGCTGGCCCGCCGACGAATTCCTGAACTCGCCCGCAAACTCTCGGTTCCAGCAGACGACGTGCAGAGCGCAATTGAGGAAATCGGCAAACTAGACCCCGCACCGGGTCGCCGTTTCGCCGAGGACAACAACCGCGTCGTCATCGCGGATGTCACCGTTGAAAAAGATGCTAACGAATGGAAAATCTCACTCAACAGTGACTACATTCCACGGCTTCGCATCTCCAGCACCTACCGCGACCTGATCGCCAAAGGAAATTTGGAAAAAACGGAAAAAGACTACCTCCGCGAACGCATCCGCGCGGGTAAATTTTTGATTGATTCGATCGAACAGCGCCAGCGCACGATTGAGCGGATCACGCATGAAATCTTGGAGGCTCAGCTGGCATTCTTTGAGCGAGGTGTGGCCGAACTACGACCGCTCACGATGACCCAAATCGCGGACGTGGTGGGCGTGCACGAAACCACGGTGAGCCGCGCCATCGCCAACAAGTATCTCAAGACCCCTCACGGAGTTTTCGCTTTCAAATATTTTTTCACCCCCGGCTATCAAGCCGAGAGCGGAGCCTCCGTTTCAAATACCAGCGTCAAAGAGCTCATAGCGGATCTCGTGGCCGGAGAAAACAAAGGTGAACCATTGAGCGATCAGGAATTGGTCAAGAAGCTCCAAGCGAAGGGAATCACAATCGCTCGGAGAACGGTCGCCAAATATCGCGAAGAACTGGGCATCCTGCCGAGTAACCTGCGGCGCGATTACAAATAGCTCAGCCCCGTCGCGCTTTAAGCGAGCGGGGCATTAGGCTCCACCGACAAGTCGTAACCTGCGGCTCTCTGGGTCCCGTCCACATCAGACCAAGCTGCAAATCCGATCATGCCTGCGTTGTCGCCCGTATGACGGGGAGCTGCGGCCAGAAACTCCAACCCCGCCTGGTCCGCCTCCGCCGACATCGCCCGACGCAAAGCTCCATTGTTCGCCACACCGCCGGAGAGCCCCAAGCTGCGCCACGGGCGCAAGGGCAGAGCGGCACGGGTCCGGCGGAGCAACGAATCAATCACCGCTTGTTGGTAGCTGGCACACAAATCAGGTAAGCCGGCAGTCACCTCGCCGACCGACATTTTCTCAAGGCGGTAGCGCAAGCTCGTCTTAAGTCCAGAAAAGCTAAACGATAACTCGCCGCGCAGTCCGTTGCCTTTCGGAAAATCAAAGGCGTCGGACCGCCCGCCCGTCGCGTATCGCTCGATTAACGGGCCGCCTGGATAGCCCAACCCGAGCAGCTTCGCGCCCTTATCAAGCGCCTCACCCGCCGCATCGTCTTTGGTGGCGGCCAAGACCGAGATTACAAGCTCTTCGCCGATTTCGAACAGCAAGGTATTCCCCCCCGAAACGATCAAACCCAAGTGAGGTAAAAGCGCCTTCCTGCGCTGGGCAAAGTCATCGGGAGCAGCCGCGTGAATCCCAATGAAAGGCGACCAAGCGTGAGCCCTAAGATGATTCACGCCCACGAGAGGCACGCCCCACGCCAACGCCAAGGCCTTCGCCGCCGCCCCGCCCATAGCTAAGCACGCCGCCAATCCCGGGCCTTGCGTCACAGCAACCTTCGTAATCGCGGAAAACTCTTGGATGGCTTTGGCCTGCTCCAAGAGCGGCCCGAAGTTTTTCAGATGCTCCCGGGTCGCAAGGTCCGGCACGACTCCACCATGACGCTCGTGCAAAGCAATCTGGCTGTGGATCCATTCTCCGGCGATTCCCCTCTGCGGATCGAACAGCGCTACGGCCGACTCGTCACAAGAGCTTTCAAGCGCAAGTATCACGGCTCAAAACCCCGATCGAGCCGAAGCGCTCCCAGCCGGTTGCGAAACACGATCGCCAAAAATTTTAACGGCGGAGAGCACATCGATTGCCGCATCCAACTGCCGATCCATTATAGGCTCAAACCCGAAGCGCTCCCGGAACTGAGACGGTTCAGACTGCTCCGGCCGAGCGCGTTGCAAACCAAGCTTACTATCCTCATCGGGCGTCATCACGACCTCCACGTGAGGAGTGATACCTTTTTCATGAATACTTACGCCACTTGGAGTAAAGTAGCGCGCGGTGGTCAATCGAAGGCCCTCCCCATTTTTCAATTTGAAAACCGATTGGACCGAACCTTTTCCAAACGAACGCTCCCCCACCACGACCGCCCTCCCTGTGTCCTTTAAAGCCCCAGTAACCACCTCTGCCGCACTGGCACTGCCGGAATTGATCAAAACTGCGACCGGCATTTCCAACGGTGGTCCATCGATTTCAGATCGATAATCCTCCCGGTCCCCGGCTTTGCGCCCCTGGGTGTAAACCACCGTCTCCCCGTTCTTGAAGAACAACTCTGCAACTTCGACCGCAGCATCTAGCAAACCACCGGGATTGTTGCGCAGGTCCACCACCAAGCTTTCGACCCCTTGTTTAAGCAGAGCATCCAACGCCTTGGCGAATTGCTCTCCCGTGTGTTCGGAAAACTCAACAATCTGAATGTATCCGATTCCTGCGGCCAGCACGCGCCCTGCGCGCACACTTGCGGTTTTGATCACCTCTCGCACCAGCGTGAGATCGATCAGCTTTGGCTCATTTGTTCTTAACAGACCAATCGATACCTTCGTTTGCGGCTTACCCCTCAGCTGCCCAACCACCTCATCAATGGAAGAGCCGCGTTCCAGATTTTTGCCATCGATTTTCACGATTTCATCGCCCCGACGAATTCCCGCGCGTTCACCCGGCGTATCGGCAATCGGGGCAATCACCAAAATCTTCCCACCCCGGCTCTCTACCTGAATCCCAATACCGCCAAATTCCCCCAATAGTTCCTCTTCGAAATTCCGGCTGTCCTTCACCTCCATAAATTCCGAGTGGGGGTCGAGCGCCTCAGCCAAGCCATGCAAGGCCGAGGTCGTCAGGTCGGAATATCCCGCGATTTTTGCCTCGACGAAATTCTCGTTCACAATCTGCAGGACTTCCCGAAATCGAGCTGACGCCCGATCCACTTCGCGATTGGGCCAAAGGCTCCACGCGTGGGCGAGTCTGGCTCCGACCAAAGCCATACCCAAGCCAAGCATGACGCCGGCAGCGAGCGTAAGAATCCGTTTGAACATCACGCCCACTGTGCGCAACGGTGTCAGTTTGTAAATGGGTTCATCCTTCCCTCCGCCGGCAAACGCAGTAACCGCCAAATTTGCAGCTGCCTTTCGATGCAAATCGGGTCCAAAAAATCTCATGAATTTTGCGCAGTTCATGGAACTTGCGCTCTACCATCCGGAGGTTGGCTACTATACCCGCCCAAGAATCCGTGTCGGCTACGGCGAGAAAACCGACTTCTTTACTTCGAGTAGCAGCGGGAAGATTTTTGGCGAGCTGATCGCAGCCGCTTGTCTAAAACTTCTGGCCGGATCCGACCCTCAAAACTTTGAATTTGTAGAGCTAGGGGCAGAAACGGAGCACGGTATCTTGGCCGGAGTTAGCCACCCATTCAGGTCAGCTCGGACCGTGCGCTTCGGAGAGCCTTGGAGCCTATCAGGATCGTGCGTCGTGTTTTCAAATGAACTGTTCGATGCGCAGCCTTTTCGCAGATTCGCCTACCGCCGTGGCGGATGGCGAGAGCTCGGCGTCGAGCTTCGCCTTCAGGACCTTTTTGAGGTAGAGCTGGATTCCACCCCGCCCGCGGATCTGCCGATTGAGGCCACCGAAGACTACCGAATCGACGCGCCTTTTGCGGCCGCCGATTTAGTCGACTCCATCTCAAGTGATCACTGGACCGGACTGTTTGTGGCGTGCGACTACGGCAAATCGTGGCCTGAAATCGCTCACAATACGCCCGGCGGCACCGCCCGGGCATATTTTAATCACACCCAATCAAACCGCCTGCTCGAGCAAGCCGGAAACCAGGATCTGACCTGTCACATTTGCTGGGATTGGCTATCTGATCGAATTCGGCGGCACAGATTCTCGATTCCTATCCTCGAATCACAAGAAGCATTCCTCGTTCGCCATGCAGGCGTGACGATCGCCGCGATTTCGTCAGAGGAAGCCCTTCGAATGAGTCAGCGCAAACTCGCCTTAATGCAGCTCCTGCATCCTTCCCATCTTGGCCAGAAATTCCAAGTGCTGCACGCATTTCGGGCTCCATAAATGGGAAAAATAAAATTCTGTGGCCCGACGAACAAGTTTCAACTTGCTTCGCCCCACGGACGATCCTTTAACCTCTACCTTTAACCAATCTAAACCACCATGGCCAGAATCTGTGCAATTACCGGAAAACGCCCCGTCAAGGGCAGCATTATCCACCGAAAAGGTCAGTCTAAGAAGAGCGGAGGTATCGGCACGCACGTGACAAGTATCACGAAGCGTAAGTTCCGCCCCAATCTTCAACGAATCAGGGTCAAGCTCCCCGGCGGCGGAACGAAACGCATGTTGGTTTCGGTCAAGGCGATCAAAGCCGGAATGGTTGAGAAGGCTTGATTCTTTTCTAAGTTCATCGAGTTAAAACCGCCGCCCAAAAGCGGCGGTTTTTTATTTCTCTAGGCAATTTCACCACGGATTCGGAATCCCGAAAAAAGTCGCTGATCCTAGAGCCGGCAGTTGCACCACGAATCGACCCGAATGGACCCTGATCCCAAACAGCTGGGGGCAGCGAACGACTCACCCACGAGCTGAAGCCGGTTCCCCGGCTTTATCCGGGTTAATTCGAGTGCAGCCTTGGTTAATTAATAAATCGGGAGGGTTGGGCTGCAGCGGATTCAAAGTTGATCGCCGGCAGAAAGACTAAATCGCGCGAAACACTATCGCCGCATTTTGACCGCCAAAACCCAGATTGTTACTCAAAACTACCCGCACGCTTGCCCGGCGGGCGACGTTGGGGACGTAATCTAAATCGCAATCCGGATCGGGCTCCTCGAGATTGATCGTCGGAGCGATCATCCCCGTTTGAATCGTCTTAACCGCAATAACCGACTCGATTCCACCGGCCGCCCCTAGCAAATGACCGGTCATCGACTTTGTCGAACTGATGGCAACCCGCCGAGCATGGTCCCCAAATACCCGCTTGATGGACATGGTCTCAAATTTATCATTGTAGGGGGTCGAAGTCCCGTGAGCGTTGATATAATCCACTTGCTCCGGTAGCACCCCGCCGCTGGCGAGCGCACGCCGCATCGCTAGGGACAAGCCTTTACCGTCCGGGTCCGGCGATGTGATATGGTAAGCATCACACGATGCCGCATAACCGATGAGTTCACAATAAATGCGCGCTCCACGAGCTTGCGCATGCTCTAATGATTCAAGAACGAGGACCCCAGAACCCTCACCCATAACAAATCCGTCGCGGGTCACATCAAACGGACGGCACGCCCTGCGTGGTTCGGCATTTCGCGTGCTCATCGCCTTCATTGAGCAAAAACTGGCGTAAGAAAAAGGCGTTATGGCGGCTTCACTTCCGCCTGCAACCATCACATCAGCGTCCCCGCGGCGGATCGTGTGAGCCGCCTCGCCAATCGAGTGCGTGCCCGTAGCGCACGCCGACACGATCCCGAAGCTTGGACCGCGCGCCCCGAGATCTATCGCCACCAACCCCGCGCACATATTGCCGATCAGTGATGGAATCGTAAACGGCGAGACCTTACGCGGCCCGCGTTCAGCGAGGACGCGGAGTTGAGATTCATAGGTGAACATTCCGCCAATTCCCGATCCTATGATCACACCAACCAGATCGCCGTCCTCCTTGGTCATATCCAATCCGGCATCTTTAACTGCCTGCCTCGCGGCAACGTAACCAAAATGAGTGTATCGATCATTCCGTCGAGCTTCCTTCGGATCCATATGCTGGGCCGCCTCCCAGTCCTTGACTTCCGCTCCAATCTGCGAAGCAAATTGACCCGGATCAAAGAGCGTCACGCGGTCGATCCCAGATCGGCCGGATACGAGCGAGTCCCAGAACGAGTTTACGTCGTGGCCGATCGAAGTGACCGCGCCCAATCCCGTTACGACAACTCGGCGTGATCGCGAAAACGTGTCCATGCTTTGAAAAACCCGATAAAGGCCAATTCAGGAAAAAAAAAAGGCGTTCCGCCTACAATTTCCTAAAGGAAACAGACGGAACGCCAAAAATTTGGGATGATCAGAAACTAAACCGAACCCGCCTTGGCTTTGATGTAATCGATGACTTGACCGACCGTTTGCAGTTTTTCCGCATCCGATTCGGGAATCTCACCTTTGATTTCGTCCTTAAATTCCTCCTCGAAAGCCATAATCAACTCGACGGTGTCGAGTGAGTCGGCTCCTAGGTCATCTAGGAATGAGGCGGTCGCCGTGATCTGCTCTTCATTTACGTTGAGCTGATTCACGATGATCTCTTTGACGCGTTGTTCGATGGTTTTTTGATCAGCCATTGGAGCAGAAATTGGATTAGGGGAAGGCTTCACATCGCCATGCCGCCGTCAACGGCAAAAACTTGCCCGGTGACGTAAGCCGCCTCTTCAGAGCAAAGAAAGGCCGTCGCTGCGGCAATATCAGCCGACTCCCCGAATCGCTTCAACGGCACTGCTTCGAGAATTTTCGCCGCAACCTCGGGGTTGTTCACAAACTCAGTGGTCATATCCGTCTTTATAAAGCCAGGCGCGACGGCGTTCACCGTTATGTTTCGGCCGGCGAATTCACGGGCCAATGACTTTGTAAGTCCAATCATCCCGGCTTTGGCCGCGGAGTAATTCGCTTGCCCTGCATTCCCCAGAATTCCGCTAACGGAGGTGATGTTTACGATCCGCCCCCAGCGGGCGCGGGTCATGGGTCGAGCCAGATGTTTCGTCCAATGAAAACAGCTGGAGAGGTTGGTTGAAATGACATCGTTCCAATCGCCTTCGCCCATTCTGAACAGGAGACCGTCGCGGGTGATGCCTGCATTGTTTACCAAAATATCGATCAGCGGGTATGCCTTCAACAGCTCCTCCGAAGCCTTGGCGACGGCCGCACCATCTGCGACATCGACCGCACATGCGCTCGCCTTGCCGCCGGCAGCCACGATTCCCGCTGCCGTTGCCCCGCAAGACTCGGCCGACTTGGAAACGCAGATGACCATCACGCCACTACGGGCAAGGGTCTCGGCGATGGCTTTGCCGATTCCACGGCCAGCTCCAGTTACAAGCGCTGTTCGATTTTTGAACGTCAAATTCATGCGGGAGGAAAGCTGAAGAATCCTTCCACCGAGTAGCGAGGCGAAAATCGTCCATCAAACAGCGTGGAAACGCAGGTTCGAGCATGGCCGCCCGCGGCAACCGTCGATGAATCAGTAAACGTCCCGTTGATAGCGTTTATCTTTTTTCAATTGCTTCACGAAATCCACCGCCGAAGCAGGAGTCATCCCGCCTTGGGAGGCTGCAATCTCATGGAGCGCCTGATCCACATCCTTGGCCATTCGCTTCGCATCTCCGCACACGAAAAAGTACGCCCCGCCTTGCAACCACTGCCAAAGTTCGCTGGCGCTCTGCCGCATACGATCTTGCACATAGATTTTTTCCGGCTGATCCCGCGAAAACGCCGTGTCTAAACGCGTGAGCTGACCCCGTTCAAGGTAAGCGCGCCATTCTGCTTCGTAGAGAAAATCGGTGGCGCATTTTTGGTCGCCGAAGAACAACCAATTTCGGCCGGTCGCCCCCGCCTCCACGCGATCCTGCAGAAACGCCCGGAATGGTGCGATCCCCGTGCCCGGCCCAATCATGATGCAATCTTTTGAACCATCTTCCGGAGGGCCGAAGTGCGAGTTCGAAACAAAAACAGGAATCGAGGTTTCTCGCAGTCGAACGCGGTCGGCGAGGAAACTGGAGCACACGCCCACCCGATCTCGCCCATTCGTCTCGTAACGCACCGCCGCGACCGTCAAGTGGATCTCCGTCGGATGAACCCGCGGCGAGGAGGCAATTGAATAGAGTCTGGGCATCAGACGGCGCTGGTGGTCCACCAATTCTTGCGCAGTCAGTCGCGCGCTGGAAAATTCAGTGAGTAGGTCAACAAAATGACGTTCGGCGAGAAACGCGGCGAGAGCCTCTTTCGAGTCCGGTTCCAGTAACTGGGATAGCCGCGCCTTCTGGTCAGGTGCCGTCGCTTTTGCCGCCAGAGTTTCGATCATCTTTCGGGTTGGCCCCGCTAGAGCCAATTTCGAAAACAGAACATCCCGCAAAGCCTGCGGCGCCGGTAACTTTAGGGCCGGCGGCGCGACCAACTCATCCCCTGTCGCGCCAAGACAGCGCAAAATTTCCTCGACCTCCTCCGGGCGGTTGGTCGCAAACACGCCTAAAGAGTCTCCCGCCTTGTAGCGCAGATCCTGCTTGGAAAAATCCACGACGATATGTCGGGTCTCTTTCGCCGAACCTTGCCGATTCAAGACGTAATTATCGGTGATGACCGCCGAGCAGGGGTTATCTTTGGTGTAAGGAGAGTCCTTCGCGTTGGTCGACATTTTGGCGGAATAGAAAGCAAAGCGCCGTTTGAACAGGCAAGTTGCTTCGCAAAGAAAACGGCGGGCCGGTGCTCAGGCTTGCAGCAGCTTCGAAATTACAGCCCACTCCGTCGAACCATGAGCGCCGAATCTATCCGACTGCAAAAATTCTTGGCCGAAGCCGGCGTGTGCTCGCGCCGTGCCGCCGAGGCTCTCATCGCGCAAAAGGAGGTGTGGGTCAACGGCCAGGCCGCTACCCTGGGGCAGAAAGTCACCCTCGGCGTCGACAAAATCACGGTCAGCGGAAAGCCCGTGCGACCGGTTGCGCAAGAGTTGATGACGTTGGCCGTCCATAAACCCCGTGGACTGGTTTGCTCAAACGACGACCCGCACAATCCCGAAACCGTTTTTTCGATGCTCCCGCGCGAACTCTCGCATTTGCGTTTTTTTTGCGCCGGACGGCTCGACAAGGACAGCGAGGGATTGGTGATTCTTACGACGGATGGCGAACTCGCCCATCGCTTGATGCACCCTTCGACCGTGGTGGTGAAGCGATATCTGGTGGTGCTAAAGCAACCATTCCCCTCTGCCCGCCTGCCCTTGTTGATTAAAGGAATCGTAATCGAAGGGGAACGCTTGAAAGTTGAGCGAGCAGCCCTGGTGAACGCAGGCGTGGGAGGCACGGCCCCCAATCTTGATGTTCACATGCACCACGGCAAGAAGCGGGAAATTCGCCTGCTCTTCACCACGCTCGGCTACGATGTTAAGCGGCTCAAGCGCTACCAGATCGGAGCGCTGCAGTTAAAAGGTATTCCGATGGGTGCCGGGAAAAAGCTTTCGAGCCGTGACGTCGGGATGTTGTTTCACTCACCCGCCACGCCCAAGGCACCCTTTCAGGCTACACTGAATAAATCCCCCCGAACCGTTAAACCTGTTTCTATCGATGAAGTTTAAAATCTCGGCGCTTGTAGTTCTCATCAGCACCGCATCGGGCCTGCTCGCCGCCCCATTGAGCCAAACGACAGCGGTGCACGTTCAACCCGACGCCTTAGCTCCAGTCGTCACCTATCTCAAAGCGGGATCTGAACCGACCGTATCTCTTGAGACGGTGGCGAATACCCCGGCAGGCTGGATGGCGGTCGAGTTGCAGGGTCCATTCGAAGCCTACGTGCTCAACAAGGATCTCACGAAAGCATTGGATGTGGTACCGGGTGCTTCCCTGACGCTGGAGCCTAAGGCTGGGGCGGGTCTTTTGACGAAGTCCGTTGCCGGTGATAAAGCCACAATCACCGGGCTGTATGGGAAATGGACCCAAATCCGCCTCGACCGGAAGCTTGTTGGCTACATCGCCGTCAGTGCAATCCCGGGTTATATGCCGCCGATTGCCACCACGCCCGCTTCCACCGACGGCAGGGCCGCAGCGTTGTCACCGCCCCCGGCTACGGCCGTCGCCTACGGCAGCGGCGCCGCGGGTCGCGCCGCCCCAATGGTCAATCTTGGCGACGGTGGCGCCAGTTCGCTTCCCCGGCAGTTCTCTGGACGGTTTGTCTCGACTCGTCGCCCCTTCACTCCGCGTCGGCCTTACGATTGGGCATTAAACGACGACGCCGGGCGCCGATACGCCTTCTTGGACGTGAGCAAACTTCTGCTCACCGAACAAATCGAGAAATACTTGGACCGCGCTGTGATTGTCTATGGCACGGCAAAAAATACTTCAGACGGCAAAGACCTCTTGATTGAGATCGAGTCACTTCAATTAAAATAGACCTCAAATCAGAATGCTAACTCAGTTCGTTTATTCCAAATCGCTCGCGCGTTCGAACGCCGCCAGCCCCTTTACCTACTAGCCATGGATTTGATCGACGGTAACGCCATCGCCGCCAGTCTCATTACCGAGCTGAAACAAGCCGTCGCAACCATCGAAGGACGAGCTCCGTGTTTGGCTCTGGTTCGAATCGGTGAAGATCCGGCGTCGGTATCATACGTTCGAAAAAAAGAAAAAACTGCGGCCGAGATTGGCGTTCAAAGCAGAATAATTTTGCCGCCACCCACAATCACCCAGAAAGAACTGGAGGAGTTGATTGACGATTTAAACGCCGATCCCTCCGTCGATGGAATTCTCGTTCAATCACCGCTCCCTCCGACTCTGATCGAGGCCGAAATCTTTCGCAGAATCGCCCCCGACAAAGACGTCGACGGTTTCCACCCGTTGAATCTCGGGAAAGTCGCCCAAGACGATCCAACTGGTTTCGTCGCGTGCACGCCGGCGGGCGTGATGGAATTGCTCTCCCGAACTGGCGTTGATCTAGCCGGCAAACACGTCGTCGTGCTCGGCCGATCGTTGATCGTCGGCAAACCCGTCGCGTTGCTTGCGCTTCAGAAACGCGCCGGGGCGAATGCCACGGTGACGGTTTGCCATTCTGGCACGCACAATCTTGCCGCCATTACTCGTTCGGCCGACGTGCTCATCGTCGCAATCGGTCGACCTGAATTCGTGACCGATCACATGGTAAAGCCGGGGGCCGTTGTAATCGATGTCGGCATCAACCGCGTTCCTGACCCTACGAAAAAAGCCGGATATCGGCTCACCGGTGACGTTCACTTTCTCTCCGTTGCTCCGATTTGCTCAAAAATCACCCCCGTTCCCGGAGGGGTTGGACCGATGACCGTCGCCATGCTGATGCGGAATACGATCCGTGCTCGAAAGCATCGGAACTTAAGCATCACGCCCTAACCTTGCACCCGGCGGCGCCTCTCCCCCAGCTTGAAGCTCACCCTATGGCCGTTTCAAAAATTTTGGTCGCAGACGATCAACCTGTTAACGTCCAGCTGCTCAAACGTAAACTCGAGCGTGAAGGCCTGGTGCTTATCCCAGCTTTCTCGGGACTTGAGGCCATCGATCGTGTCTCCCGCGCGAGGCCAGACCTGATGCGGCAGGATGTCATGATGCCCGCCATGGACGGAATTGAAGCGTGGCCACGCTGTCGGGCGCAGGCCGAGATCCGCTCGATCCCGATGATGTCGCCGGCGGCGGAACCGCTTGTATTTTAACTCACCCGCCAGAACGACGAACGCGAAAACAGAGTTGAGCTCAGTTCTCGGATTAAAGCACGTTTCACCGGACCACCCTAGATTGCCGCTTTCTTGATGTCTATGATCGCCTTCATCGGAACAGGTAACATGGCCTCGGCCATGGTCTCCGGTTTGATTGCAAAAAAAATATCCCCTCTCGATTTGATTTGCATGGGTGGATCGGGCCAATCCGCGCAGATCCTCGCAGAAAGAATGGGGATCAAGCAGGCCCCTGATCTAACCGCGCTGCTGGCCGACGCCTCTACGGTCGTGGTGGCGTTCAAGCCCCAGCACTTGGCCGCAGCCGATCCACGCCTAACGATCCTTACGGCTGGAAAATTGATAATTTCTGTCCTAGCCGGAAAACACCTCGCCCGGCTGGCCCAAGTTTTTCCCAACGCGAGGAATATCGTGCGAGCCATGCCCAACACTCCCGGCCAAATCGGCGCGGGAGTCACAGGCTGGTGTTCACTGCAAAAATTGTCTCCAGAAGATCAGGCCCAAGTCGCAACGCTGCTGGGTGCACTTGGAAAGCAATTCGAGGTTCCGGAAAGCCAAATGGACGCTCTGACGGCGCTCAGTGGGTGCGGCCCAGCCTATCTTTTTGAATTCGCTGCGGCCCTGCGCGAAGGAGGGATCGCCGCCGGCCTCCCCCGTGAACTCGCCCAAGCACTGACGATCGAAACACTCCTCGGATCCAGCAGCTTACTCGCACATCGCCAAATCGAGCCGGAGGTATTGCGAAATCAGGTAACTTCGCCCAACGGCGTGACATTTTCCGGCCTAAAAAAAATGGAAGCCCTCGGCTTCAGAAATCTCGTCGCAGCCGCCATTATGGCCGCAAAAGCCCGGTCGGAGGAGCTTTCGAAAAACGGCTGAAATCGGACGAGATCAACACCGATTCAACTCAGAGAACACAATTCCGTGTTCTCCCATACAATCTGGAAGAAACTATTTCAACATGAGCACTCTTGATGGGCGGATTTTGGTCACCGGCGGCGCAGGATTTATTGGCAGCGCGCTTGTTGCTGCGCTGAACCAACGAGGGATCTCTGAAATTGTGATTACAGACCTGCTTGGCTCCGACGAAAAGTGGCGGAATCTGACCCCTTTAAAGTTTACCGACTATCTGGAAGCCGATGATTTCCGGAAAAGAATCGGACAAAACCAAGCGGCACTGGGTGATTTCTCCGCCGTCTTCCACCTCGGAGCTTGCTCCGCTACAACGGAAAGGAACGCGAGCTATCTGATCGATAATAATTTCAACGTGACCAAAGAATTGGCCGCTTGGTCACTTGCGAAAAACATCCGCTTTATCTACGCGTCCTCCGCCGCTACCTACGGCGATGGCGCCCAAGGGATGGACGACCAAGACCCAAATCTCAGCCGGCTGCGCCCGCTGAACATGTATGGATACTCCAAACATATATTCGACCAACACGCGCAGCGCAGAGGTTGGCTGGATCGGATCGTCGGCGTGAAATATTTCAACGTTTTCGGCCCAAACGAAGATCATAAAGGCGATATGCGTTCTTTGGTGAACAAAGCCTACGAACAGATTAGGATGACGGGGCGAGTTGGCTTATTTAAAAGCTACCATCCCGACTTCAAAGACGGTGAACAAATGCGGGACTTCCTTTACGTGAAGGATGCGGTGGAGATGACGTTGCACTTTGCAGAGAGCGCAACCACCGCAGGTGGCCTTTTTAATCTGGGATCAGGCGCCGCAACGACTTGGCTGACCCTCACTCGGGCAATTTTCTCAGCGTTAAATCTGCCGCCTCAAATTGATTTTATCGAGATGCCCGAAACCCTAAAGGGTAAATATCAATATTACACCAAGGCCGACATCACAAAACTCCGAACTGTCGGCTATCGACGGCCGATGACGCCGATCGAAGACGCAATCCGCGATTATGTGCAGAACCACCTGGCAACCGATCGGCGACTTGGTGGTTAAACTAAAACCTAGGTGGGTGGCGAGCCAAGCCATCGGCAGATAAGCGCCGACCAGCTCAACCGCCATAAACTAACGGGGAGCCTGGAGTATGAAACCCACGGTTATCCCGCCGGCGAGAAACCGACTCCCGATCGGGTAGGCGAATGCATCCCGGCAGGAGCCGGCCGCCCCGAAAGCGAGGAACGCGCCGACGAAGGCGCCAAGCGCATGGGCGAGAAACGGGAAGCGGAAATGCTTCGGTCCGAAGCGACGAAATGAATTCGCCCACCTCAGAATCCTATCGCCGCGTCTTCGTCCTCGTCTTCTGCGTCGCTTCACCCCCTGCTCCGCGTCCCGCTTCCGCGCGCTCATGGACACCTTCATTTACGGCATCGATTTCGGCACCAGCAATTCGGCGGTCACGATCTGGAACGCCACCACGCGCTCGCTCATCCGCGACCCGCGCATCGCCGGCGTGGATGCCACGTTGCTGTATTTCCCCGCCACCTCGGCGCGCACCGCGCCCGTCATCGGCAACGCGGCCAAACTCCGCTACATCGAAGACGAGATGCGCGGCCGCTTTTTCCAGGCGATCAAGACCATTCTCCCGTTCAGCTCGTTCACCGAAACCGTCATCAACAACCAGTCTTTCCAGATCGAAGAACTCATCGCGCTCTTCCTGCGGAATCTCAAGGCCCGCGCCGACGCCGTCACGGGCCAGGATGTCAAACGCGTGGTCATGGGCCGCCCCGCCGTCTTCTCCACGAATCCCGCCGAAGATCAACTCGCCGAGACCCGGTTACACCGCGCCGCCGTGCTTTCCGGGTTCAAGGAAATCTATTTTCAATACGAACCCATCGCCGCGGCCTTCGCCTACGAGTCGCGGATCGCGAAACCCGAACGCGTGCTCGTCGGCGACTTCGGGGGCGGCACGTCAGATTTCACTGTCGTCCAACTCGATCCCGCCCGCCAAGGCCTGACCGACCGCATGGCCGACATCTTGGCCACCGGTGGCCTGCCCATCGCCGGCAATAAATACGACGCCGCCACCATGTGGCACAAGGTCACCCCGCTCTTCGGCCGTGGCGCCACCTACGATAGTTGGGGCAAGCAAATCGATGTCCCCGACTCACTCTACCGCACCATCTGTCAATGGGACCAAATCGTCTTTCTGCGTAACGCCAAAAAAATGGACCTCCTCTGGCGCCTCACGGGCCTCTCCAGCGATCCCGCCGCCTTCGAGCGCTTCCAGGCCCTAATTCGGGAAAACCAAGGCTTCGCGCTCTTTCAAGTCATCGAGGCCGCCAAGATCGAGCTCACCTCAAAAATCACCGCGCCCCTCACATTTACTCACCCGCGCATCCCCATCGACCTCCGCCTCACCCGCAACGAGTTTAACCAAAACTCTGCCGATCTCACCGCCGCGATCACCGGCTACCTCGACACGTTTCTCGCTGAATCGAATATCCCGCCCGCTAACATCGAAACCGTTTTTCTCACTGGCGGCACGTCGCTCCTGCACAAGCTCCGCCAAGAGTTCGTCACCCGCTTCGGCCAAGAAAAAATCCGCGACGGTCAGGAATTCACGAGCGTAGCCGACGGTCTCGCCCTCAGCGCGCCGTTGTTCTTCCCCGAGCTACACCGGTAGATTATTTCTTCAAAATCCGCGATCGCAAGGAGCTGCGCTCTGCTCGGCGACGAAGCAATCCAGCTGGATCGTCACGGCGCGCTTCGCGCTCCTCGCGCTGAAAATCCGATTCCCGCCCTCAGCCGACCATCGCCCGTCTTTCCCGAAAACGCACCTGCCGCAGCCGCGCCTTCTCCCGCTTCACTGCCGAGCTCACCTTAGGCCGACCCCGCCGGATCTTCGGCTCAAATTCCGACGTGGTGAAGACGTTGCGATTTCTAAATTCGTTCGGCGTGTCCAACAGCAGGTGCGCCCGCATCCGGCGGCCCGGCGTCGAGAACCACGGCTGGTCCAGCACATAGCTCGGATCGCTCGTCCAACGTGGCGGCGCCACCTGCGCGCGACGGCAAATGAACTCCACCTGCGCCGCCAAAAACGCGTCGGCCACCTCGCCCAAGGGAAACCGCCCCGCCAATTGCTCCGGTCGGACTTTTACCGCCGCCAGCAGTTGCGCCCGGGTCGAAAGATGCCGGAGCTCATGAAACCAATCCCGCAGGTTCATCCCGAATTCCTCGATGGAAGCGGCGCGACGGGCGACGGCTCGCGCCGTCTCTGGCCGACTCAGACGTGGTCGCTTACTTGGGTTCATGGCGGATTTTCTCCAGAATTTCGGTGATCGCGAGTTGCGTGGCCTCCGGCAACACCGTGTCGGGAAAGAACGCCTCGACCACCGTGGCCACCGCGTCCACCGACTTGATCTTGGTCACCCGCAGCAACGTCTCGATGTCGTGATAGTCACCCGCATAGCCCGGCAGCGGTTTCCGGCTGGCCATGACCTTCATCGCCAACAGGTATTTCGCCGTGGGCCGCGTGATGTGCAAACCGGCGCGCAAAACATTCGGCAGCGGGAGCTCGTTCTTCGCTTCCTTCGTGCTCACGAAGAGCCGCACGTTGTCGTTCAGCCAGTCCTCGGCGAGCCCGCGCTCACGGGCTACTTTGGCCACCAACCGCCGCCCCACTTCCGGCGGGCGGATGATGGCGTCCACGTCCTTCGTCACGTCACGCGCATCATAAGCCAGCAGCATCACCGCACCGCCGTAGAGCGTCATCTCCAAGCGAACACCCTCTGCCGCCGCCAATTCGGAAATCCGATTCAGCGCCGCTACAATTTCCGCCTTAGTTAGATATTTCAGAGGCACGCTGCAGAATAAAGCGTTACAAATTCGAAGCGGCAACAGCGAAAGCATGGGAAACGGAGCGACCATCGCCTCCTCCCAACGACCTTCACGTCCGATCACCCTGCGCCCCGCACCGATTGACCTTCAAATCTGCTCAAATCGCCGCGTCCCACGCTCCGCCAAGCACCAACCGGCCTCGCCCTCAGCGCGCCGTTGTTCTTCCCCGAGCTACACCAATAATACCAACGTCACATGAGATTTGGCCTTTTGTAAGCCGTCCGCTTGCGGACGCACCGAGCGCCTGCAAGCAGGCTGCCTCCGACGGAAAGTCTAAAAACCAAGCGGCGCTGGTATAACACCAATCGCCCGATCTTTTCGCATCTTGGTCGGGCTCGACCTTGGTCGATGCCTCCACTGCGGGCCCGCGAGCGCGGCTCGGACCAAGATCCGGCCCTACGGGTAAAAGCACCGGGCGATTGGTATAATCGGCCAGCTTGGTGCGTGTTTAAAAATCCAACCGCATCGAGAACGTCCGGTTGATCCGTGTCCAGCGATTGCCCGCCCCCGGCGAGCCCGGCCCGATCAAACACCCCGATGGCCTCGCTCGCGCATGGCCGGTATTTCCCCTACAGGGCGACGGCCGGGCGCTCGAGTTTGGCTCCCGCGGCGAGGAGCTTTGATTTCAATGCCGGGTAGTCGACGCGTTGCACGGCGACGTCGGACTTGATGGCCATCGACGCGGCGATGCCGGAAGCTTCGGCGAGCGTCATCCAGACGGGCTCCATCCGGATCGAAGTCATCGCGATGTGGCTCGCTGAGCAGCAAACGGGGACGAATAGGTTGCAGCATTCCCGCTCGTGCGGAGTGATCGAGCGGTAGGGAATCTTGTAAATCCCACGATATTTCTCATCGAGGTAGAGCATCGAGTATTCGCCGCCTTGCAGCGCGACTTTGCCGTCGAGCGCGTGCATCGCGTAGGGCCAGTCGTCGACGCCGTAGGAGGCGAGGCCGACGGAATCGCCCGGGTCGGTTTTACCCTCCATGTCCTGCTGGGTGACGACGTAGCTGGAAACCATGCGGCGCGCTTCACGGATGTAGAGTTGATGCGGCCAGCCGGCGGTGTCGTCGAATTGGCCGGGGTCGAAGCCGGCGATGAGGGCGCGTTCTTTGAGTTTTTCTGGGGCGGAAGGATCTATGCGCAGGAAGTGCGTGATGCCGCGCAAAAAATCTTGATGGAATTTCCAGATGCGAGCGCGCTCGGGCCAGTCGCCGTCAGGATAGGCGGCGTTGCAGCCGAAAACGGTGGGCGCGATTAGGCTGCGCGAGAGATTTCCGGCGCCGGGATAATGGATACCGCCGGTGGCGACCTCGTATTCGCCGAGCTTGCGCATGCGACGGCCGTTGAGGTTGAGCTTTTTCGTAAATGCACGGCGGTAGATCTCGAAAGCAAACGGGTCGTAATCGTCGGGCGGCTCGATAGGAATTTGGTTTTTATCGAGGGTAAATTTCCAGCGAAAGCCGTAGCCCATGGTGAGTTTGTCCGCGCTGCCGATCGGGCCCGGCGTGTGATCCTGCAAGAGCGGGAGGAGTCCACCGCGGGGATCACCGGGTTTCACGTAGGGATCGATATCGTAAACGACGAGCGGCGGGCGGACGCCGGCGAGATTTTCGCCGTAGTGGTCGCGGGATTCACGGCCGAAAAAGTACGTTACGCCAGACTTCGCCATGAGGTCGCCCTCATAGGAACAGTCGATAAACATGCGCGCGTTTATCCTCACGGCACTGACGGTTTTAGGCTGCGCGATCGGGCAACCGAAGCGGTCAGGCGGTGCGTAGTCCAAGACAACGGACGTGATCGTGGCGCCGGTTTTCGTCACCGAGGCGACACGGTGCTCGTAGAGAATTTCAACGCCGTGCAGTTTCGCGAGGTCGGCGAACATGCGGCGATACTGCGGATCGGTCAGGCCGTCTTTGAGGATTTTCTTTGCCGAGCCGCCGGCGGCCTCGGAGCGGCCCCAATCGATGTGGACGAGCCCGCCGCCGGTCATGCCGCCGAGCCAGCGGCTCGGCTCGATCACGAGCACCCGACAACCTTCGCGGGCGGCAGCCACGGCGGCGGCGAGGCCGGCGGCGTTGCCAGCGTAGACGCAGACATCGGCCGTGCGGCTGCGCGGATCAGCGGCGCGGAGGGCCGACGTAACCGGGACGGCGACGGCCGCACGTGCGAGCTGGGTCAGGAAAGAACGGCGGCTAAGAGGCGGCATCTCGAGAGCAGGAGAAACTAGAAGGTCTTCGTGGCCGAGAGCCGGAAGCTACGCGGGGTCGTATAACTGAAGTAACGCGGGTAGCTGACCCGGGCGGGCGAAGCGAGGTCGCCGTTGGCGGCGCGCAGGGCGCTGTTGTTGTAGAGCGGCGTGTCGTAGTTGAAGAGATTCGTGATCGAGAGATTGAAGTCGATTTTGTGGCGGCCGATTTTCACCGGGTAGCCAACCGTCGCGGTGCCGAGGAAGTAGGCTTTCTGCCACACCACGGTATAGGCATTGACGTTCGGATCGTCGATGGCGGTGGCGGGATTGGCGGGATTCACGATGGTGTCGGCGCCGCGGTAGCCGATCACTTGCGGGCCTCGAAATTGCATGCCGTAACCGAGACGCAGACCGGCGAGCTTACCCCGGCTGAAACGGTAATCACTGTAGGCGTTGGCGGTGTATTTCGTCAGGCGGTTGAGTCGTTGCGTGCCGCTGACCCAGTTAGCGCGATTGGACTGAAGACCGTTCCACGCATTGACGGTGTTCGTGAGATCCGGCGAATTCTCGGTGGTGACGCCGGCCTTGGCGCTCGCGACTCCGCCGGCGTCGAGTTGGATACCCGAATCGTCGAGAATCTGCTTAAAGGTGGTAGTCTGCGCGTCCACCCAAGCACGGGTTTGGCGGTAGGCATCGGTCTGCGTGGCATCAGCCAGACCGAAGTTGAGCGTGAGGCGCCACTGCGGAGTAAGGTTGGCAACGGTCTCGAATTCGTAACCGCGGCTGCGACGGTCCAGAGTGTCATTCCAGCCAATGGGCACATCGCCGAGTCCGCGGCGGTTGCGGCCGTCGGAGCTGAGGTCGTCGACGACGTTGGCGTTGATGAGCGTTTGAATGCTGCTGAAGCCCGACGGCTGAGAGATCGAGGCGTCGTTTTCCTTCGACTCGTAGCGGCTGAGGGTGACGTAGAGTTTAGGGCCGAAGGAGACGCGGAGGCCGTAGTCCTTGCCTTCGGAGACGGAGGGAGGCGGAGTGCCGTAGTCGATGGTGGTCTTGGAAAAATCCGTGGGGTTGAAGGTTTGGGCGAAGTTACCCCAAACCGAGACGCCCCAACCCACATTGAAAATACCACCGACAGATTTCGTGGGTTTTTTGGTGCTGGTGGGCGGCGGGTTGAAGTCATCTTGGAAGCGGTCGCGGGCGTATTGGGGCTGAGCGACGCCGGTGGTCGTGTCGCGGGGACGGGTGGCGGGGGCGAGTTGCGATGGGCCGGTGGGCGCGCCGGCGGCGTTTTTCGGGACGTAGGTGAGCTTGAAATAATCGGCGGGAGCGTTGGGGCGGTAGATGAAATGGTCGCGGGTGAGCGCGCCGTAGCCGGACGGATGGTCAAGCGGGCGCAGGAAGAGTCGCTGGTTGCGGTCGACTTGGTCGGCGCGGAAGGCGCCGAGGAGAATCAGGCGTTTCTGCCAAAACGAAACCGTGGCGGAAGCCTGGTAATACTTGGTGGTGGCGTCGCTGAGCGTGGTCGCGTCGTTGCGATCGGAGCCCAGCACCCAAAGGGGATTGTAAGTGCGCGAGGTGCCGGCGACAGGATCGACGAGGGTAATCTCCTTCATCTCGGTCAGCTCGCGCTCGCGTTGGTCCCAGTAGTAGCGGTAACGCAGCGTCTGGGTGCGGGTGCTCGTGACGAGGCCCCATGCCCGCGGGTCCGCGTCGACCGGAATCATATAGTATTCGCGGGAACGAAACAGCTGCTGATTCTCAACCGCGCCGATGACGTTGGCGCGGAGATCGAACCAACGTGTGCTCTTCGCGTAGGCGACGGCAAAACGCCCGGCTTTGTTCGTCGTGTCGACTTTCTGGCGCTCCGGGCGGCTGAATTCGTTGTAGGGCTTTAGGAGATTCGGGTTGATCGCGCCGTCGGGCAGGAGGCGATTGATGTCGATGTAGGTATTTTGGTAGCCCTGATTCGTGTAGTAGTCGATGAGGCCGTAGCTGAACAGTTTGTTCACGGCGCCGGAGAACTGAACGTTGACCGAGTCGCCGATCCGTTGGTCGAGGAAAACGGTGACATCGCGAAAACGGTTAATCGCCGTGGGGTTCGGCCCGATGTTGGTGAACGAACGGCTCGGCACGCGGAAGGAGGAGCCGGCAATCGCGGCGTCGTAGATGCCCGGGGTGATGATGGACGAGTCGATCAGCGGACCGCCGTTGAAGCCGAGATTGGAGCCGCTCACGGCCGTGACGCCGTTGATCGGGCGGTTGGCGCCGAAGGTATTGGTCTGCATCATGCCGGTGTAGCTCAGAGCGGTGTTAAAGCCACGTCCCGAGGCGGGCGAAACGATCCACGCGTTGGTGCCGACACGCGAGGCGCCGAAGGCGGATTGGCTGGGGAGCGTGGTAGGCTGGAGACCGGAGTAGACGGTCTTGCCGTCCCATCCGGTGAGAGAATCGTTCAGCGCGTTCATCCCAGCCGTGACCTTCTGCTCGTAATAGTCGCCGATCACCGACATGCGGGTGTTTCGTGTGAGCTCGACCGTGAGCGAGGGCGAAACGCCACGACGCTGGGTGCGCTCCCAATCACGGAAAGTATGGGTATCCTGCCACGTGGTGACGATGCGGGCGGCAATTTTGCTCTTCAACGAGTAGTTGGCGTCGACCGTGGCACGCAGCGAATCCCACGAGCCATACTCGGTGCGGACCTCGGTGGCGTTGCGACCGAGGCGAGCGCTTTTGACGACCGCATTGGAGGTGCCGCTGATTGTGCCGGTGCCAAACAGGCTCGAGTTGGGGCCGCGGGCGTAGTCCATACGCTCGAGGTTGTAGGTCGAGGGATTGGAGCCGCCCGCGAAGAAATTGCGGTTAACCGCATTGGACCCTACCCCGCGGATCGTGCTGCTGCCCGTGCCGCCGAAGAGCTGACCGCCCCCATCATCAGGCGTCGTGGTCGCACTCACGGTCCAGTTGATCGCTTCGTTGAGGTCGCTGATATTGAGCGTATCGAGAAACTCACGGGTTTGCACCGAGTAGGCGACGGGCGTCTCGGCGAGATCGCTGGCGAGGCGACCACCGGCAAGCGAACTGGCGGCAACGAAGCCTTGGTCGCGGGTAGTGTTCACCTCGAAGGGCGAGAGCTTGACCGCCGGGGCTTCCTTCTCCGGCGCGAGGGCCACCGGGGCCGGCGCCGTTTGGGCGAAGCCCGCAGCGGCGGAAACAAGCGTGGCGACGAGCCAAACCGCGGGCAGACGCGGCGAGCGAAGAATAAAGCGAAATGAGTTCATTGGTTGGGAGACAGGGGGAACGCCTAGAATCAGCGGTCAGGTTCGGGTTTGAAGGGTGATCGTCGCGGGCAACCGAAGCGAAAAGGCATCAAACGGTGGGCGCTCTTGCCCTTCGATCTCTTTGATGCGTTAACGTAACGCAACCTGATGTCCCTCGCCCCACGTCACGCCCCGACGCCGCCCTTCACCTTGCGCCAACTCGCCGCCGTCGCGGGCGTGAGCCCGATGACGGTCTCGCGCGCCCTCAATGGCCGCGGCCGGATTGCGGCCGACACCCGCGCCCGGATCGCGGCCCTGGCCGCGCAGCACGGATATCGCCCCGATCCGCAGGTCACCAAATTGATGGATCATCTCCGCACCCGGCGCACGCGACGTTTTCAAAGCTTGGTCGTCGGCCTGACGACCCGACGGCCCGACGATCGGGAGACCTATTTCCAAAATCTCGCAACCGGAGCGCGCGACCAGTTCAAAAGCCGCGGCTACGAGTTCGACATTCTGCAAGTGACCGCCGATGGCCAAGGGCCGGCCGGCTTGGGCCGCATCCTACGCACGCGGGGCGTTGAGGGAATTCTCCTGCTGCCGCAGAAGCAGTCCATCGATCTCTCGGGCTTGCTCAACTGGTCGGAGTTTACCGCGGTGGCCGCCTCCGCGAGCGCGACCGTGCCCGGCGCCCATCGGGTCACGCCCGACCATTTTGCCAACGCCTTGCTCTTGTGCCGCTCGCTCGCCGCCGCCGGCCGCACCCGCATCGGCCTCGTGATCGACGCCGATCACGACCGCCGCACGAACTTTGGCTTTTCGTCCGCCGTCACGTGGCATGGCCTGAACGAGGCGCGCCATTTCGTGCCGCCGCTGGTCACCCGGGGCGACTTTACCGAAGCCTTGCGGGCCTGGTTCGCCTGCGAGCAGCCCGATACGATCGTCACCAATGAAATCGCCTCCGCTCAACTCTGCGCTCGCCTGCTTCGCCGGAGCCTGACGGGCGCCGTCCGTTTCGTCGTCACAAGCCGGACCGGCCCGAACAAGTCGGAGATCGCGGGCATCGATGAACGCCCGTTGGCGATCGGAGCCGCCGCCGCCGATCTGTTGGCGAACATGCTCGAACGCCGCTCCCGCCACGAAGCCGCCGGCCAAACCTCAACTCTACTCGCCGGCCGTTGGGTCGAGTGACCGCACCGCACGCGCCCATTCGTCACTTCGTCTGGTAGAACGGTCCGGGCACTTTGTAGGTCCGCTCCGAAAAACCGCCCGCTAGGTCGCTCACTTGATCGCCGACATTGGCGACAATCGTGCGACCCTCGGCCTCGATCCGCCGCCGCGTCTCGGTCTTGAACTGCTCGGTCGAAATGTTCGCACCGTTTGGTTTAAGCCACAGCGCCGCATAGTCGCCAAAGCCCGCCGCGCGTAGATTTTCCTCTGAACCCAGCCGGTCGCTTTCCCGCCGGCCCGTGATGAAAATCACGTCGATACCCGCTCGCCGCGCCGCGAGGAACAACTCCAACACCGGCGCGATCGCCGGAGCCTCCCCGCGCGCCACCCAAGCGTCCCATACCGGCGGCACGTAGCCGAAATCCTGCGCACGCATCTGCGCAAAATTCGAGATCGCCGTCTCGTCGATATCGAGCACCAGCACCAGCCGCTCACCCAGCCTCTTCGCCGCCGCCCGTTCCGTCACGAACGTGACCGCCGGAGCAATCACCGCCTTGATGTCGCTGTCGTAGGCCCCCGACTCGACGTAGGCCACGATCTCCTGCTTCAACACCGAGAGATTGCTCGGCTCCCCCGCCGCGAGGCCCACCACAAATCCGATCATCGCCACCGTCATTCGCGCCCCTTTAAATTTCATCAGCCGAGCCAATCTCCAGCTGCGCCCCGGTTCAAGCCCTGCGACCGGTCCCGCTGGGGCAACACCACCGCCAATCTCCTCTGGTAAATCGGCGCGACATTTCCCAACTTCCCCTCATGCGTCTACCCCTCCTCCTCGCTTTCGTCCTCACGTGCGCCCTCCGCGCCGCCGTCGCCCCTATCCCCACCGAGATCGTCCCCGAGCGCATCCCCGGCGCCAAGCCGAAGAACGTCATCCTCATCCTCACCGACGACCACCGCTACGATGCGATGGGCTTCATGGGCCATCCCGTCGCCGAGACGCCCCACCTCGACGCCCTCGCGCGCAACGGCGTCCACGTCAAAAACGCCCTCGTCACCACCGCCCTCTGCTCGCCCAGCCGCGCCTCCATTCTCACCGGCCTCTACACCTTTCGCCACCGCGTCATCGACAACAACCGCGCCATTCCCCCCGGCACCGTTTACTTCCCGCAGTATCTCCAGCGCGCCGGCTTCGCCACGGCCTTTTTTGGCAAGTGGCACATGGGCGGCGAGGGCGACCAGCCCCAGCCCGGCTTCGACCGCTGGGTGAGTTTCCGCGGCCAGGGCGAATACCTGCCGCCCACGCCCAACTACACGCTCAACGTCGACGGCCGCCGCGAAAAACAAAAGGGCTACATCACCGATGAGCTCACCGACTACGCCGTCGATTGGCTTCGCCGCCAAAAGCCCGCCGAGAAACCGTTCTTCATCTATCTCTCGCACAAAGCCGTCCACGCCAACTTCACCCCTGCTCCCCGTCACGAGGGAAAATTCGCCCACAAGAACTTCGTTCTGCCCGCCACCGCCGCCAACACCCCGGA
>CAMBRG010000019.1 GCA_945869845.1 Opitutus sp. GAS368
ACACCGCATCCTGTTTCGCATCGAAGCCGTCGAGCGCCGATGCCTCCGCGTCCAACTGGTCGCCCAGCACCACCACTAGATTCCGCACCGATTTGATCATAAAACTACCTGGTCAGTCAGCGACCACAGCCTCCGGCCCACGCAGCGCCTTAAACGCCGCCAACGCTTCATCGCGCGCCTTGGCGTGGTTCACCATCGGCCCCGGATAGTTCTTCCCGAGCTCCACTCCCGCCCGCGCCAGTACCGCTGCCGGCGCCTCCCAAGGCGCGTGAATGTGCTCTGCCGGCAGCTTAGCCAACTCGGGCACCCACCGCCGCACATAGTCGCCATCGGCATCAAAACGCGTCCCTTGCAGCACCGGCGCAAACACGCGGAAATACGGTGCGGCATCCGCCCCGCACCCCGCACTCCACTGCCAGCCGAGCGTGTTGCTCGCGAGATCCGCATCGACCAGCGTGTCCCAAAACCACGCCGCGCCGTGCGTCCAATTGAGTCGCAGGTGTTTCACCAAAAACGACGCCACCACCATGCGCACGCGGTTGTGCATCCACCCTGTCGCGTAGAGCTGCCGCATCCCCGCATCGACGATCGGATACCCCGTCTGACCGCGTTGCCAGGCCCGCAATTTTTTCCCGTCCGCGTCCTCAGCCCACCGGAATTTCTCAAAATCTACCCGCAGCGGCCGCTCCGGCGTGTGCGGAAAATGAAACAACAGGTGATGCGCAAACTCCCGCCACCCGATCTCGCTCAGAAAAACCCGCGCCCCGTTACTCGACGGAAACACCCCGGACGCTTTAGACTCCGCCGCCACCGCTGCCCACACCTGCCGCGGCCCGATTTCCCCGAAATGCAACCATGGCGAGAGCATCGAGGTCCCATCGCGGTCCGGTAGATTTCGCGCGTCGGCATAGTTGCCCATCGCGCGCGCGACAAAAGTCTTCAATCGCGCCGCCGCTCCTTCCTCACCCGGCTGCCACGTCGCAGCAAGCCCGGCATCCCACTTGATTTTCGGCCGCAGCTCCAGCTCCGCCAGCTCCAGCGATTTCGGCCACGTTGCCGGCGCGGCGATCGTCTTTTCGGTGAACTTCACCGCCGGCGGCACCGGCAACGTCAGGCAGTGTTTCCAATACGGCGTAAACACCTGAAACGGCTTGCCCTGCTTGTTCTGAATCAGGTGCGGTTCAAACAGCAACGCGCCACAGAAACTCTTCGCCTCGACCCCGCTCGCTAACAGCTCGGCTTTGATCGTGGCATCCCGCGCGATCACCGCCGGTTCATAACGGCGATTCCAAAACACCGCGCCCGCACCAGTCGCCTTCACCCATGCCCGCACCACTTCCGCCGCGCTGCCGCGCGCGATCACCAGCCGCGATCCACGCTCGCGCAAACTCGCATCAAGCGCCGCGAGCGCGTGATGCAACCACCACCGCCCCGCCTCGCCCATCGGCCAATTTCCCTCCGCCGCATCGTCCAATATATATACCGGCACGACGGGACCACCTCGCCCCACTGCCGCCGCGAGCGCCGGATTATCCTGCAACCGCAGATCTTGCCGAAACCAAATGAGAGTGGGAGTAACCGACATTCGCTCGAAGAAGCCCCACCCCCGCCGCAAAGCAAGCCACCCGGGCGCAAATTTCCGCGCCCCGCGCCAACCGCCTCCTCCAAGTAGATCGCCGCCCCACCCTCATGTTCGCCGGACCGGCAACCTGCTGCTCGCCGCTACGCCCCAACCTCCACCCCACCGCGATGGCCGCCACTTCCTCCCAGCGCTCACTCCAAGCTCGACGGTCTGGGTAGCGCGCTAAAAAAATTTCCGACGGAAGGCGTACCCGCCTACGTTGCTGTTACGAGGGAGCCGGACGTGCTCGGGCCATGTAGCCCCGAGCGCCCGCGGGTTCGGCGGGGCGGATTCCAAGAGCATCCCGGGATGTTCCTGCGGCGAAAAAAGGCGCGCGGCGTTGGCTACCGCTTTGCTCGACCACGCCGCGGTCTGCGCGCAAGCCGCCCACGAAATACTGGAAAATCTTCGCCCCCGCGCCCCTCGCTACCCGATTACTCGAGCGGTGCGCATTCGACTGAACAGCGGCCCGCTTATCGGCGGCATCGGCACAAAACAATTCGCATACGACCTTTGGGGCGAGACCGTAAGCAGGGCCAACAGGGTGGAGTCACATGGCCAGCCCCGGCGGATTCAGCTCATCGAAAGCACGAGGAAACGGTTGGGGGAAAAATTCGGGTCTGAAGGACGGGCGGGATCGAAATCAAAAATTCCGAACCCATGCGCGTGTTCCCCCTCGCCCACTCCAGCGCCGTATCGACCCGGTCTTGGCCGGAGCGGCGCCCCAAAAGACCGATCAAAAAATGGATCGCTCAACCGGCCGACCACCGGAAGACGCTCGTCGAAAGTGGAGCCAGCTTGACGTTTACCGACTGCGCAAATCCGTCCCGCTCAATCGCCGAGGCCTCGAGGCCACCCTCATTGCCCAGTCCGGTTCCTCCGTAATACTCGCTGTTTGAATTGATCACTTCCCGCCAGAAGCCGCGACGCGGCACCCCCACCGCATAAGAGCGGGTCGCGCCGCCGAAGTGGGCCACGACGAGAAAGAGCGTTTGCTCGAAGACATCCATTCTCAGGTAAGCGATCAGGTTCGCATGGGCGTCGTGACACGTGACCCAACGGAAACCGTTAGGATTGTAATCATTTCGGCTGAGCACCGGCTCGTTGACGTAGAGCTTATTCAAATCCCGCACCAGACGACGCACCCCCTCATGATCCGGATAGAGGCAAAGGTGCCAATCCAGACTGGCCGAGTGATTCCACTCCCGCGACTGCGCGAACTCACTGCCCATAAAGAGAAGTTTTTTTCCGGGGTAACACCACATGTGGGCATACAAAGAGCGCAGATTTGCGGCCTTCTCGGGCAGGTGCCACCCGCCCATTTTAAACAACATCGAGGCCTTCCCGTGCACCACTTCATCATGCGAAAAAACGGTCACGAAATTTTCCGCATACTGGTAGAGCATCCCGAAGGTAAGGTCGCTTTGGTGCCAGCGACGGTGCACCGGTTCTTTCGCAAAATAGCGGAGCGTGTCGTTCATCCACCCCATGTTCCATTTATAATCGAAGCCCAAGCCGCCGTCGCCAGTCGGACAGGTCACTTGAGGAAATGAGGTGCTCTCCTCCGCGATCATCATCACGCCGGGATGATAGTGATGAACCAAGTCGTTCACCTGCTTCAGAAACTCGATCGCCTCCAGATTTTCCCGACCACCGTGCTGGTTCGGAATCCATTCCCCTTCCTTTCGCGAGTAATCGAGATAGAGCATCGACGCCACGGCATCCACGCGCAGGCCGTCGAGGTGATACCGCTCCAGCCAGGCCAAGGCGCTCGCAATCAGGAAACACCGCACTTCGTTGCGGCCATAGTTGAAAATCAGCGTGCCCCAGTCCATGTGCGCCCCTTGGCGAGGATCGGCGTGTTCGTAGAGATGACTACCGTCAAACTCCGCCAAGGCGAACGCGTCGCGTGGAAAGTGAGCCGGTACCCAGTCCAAAATGACCCCGATTCCCCGTTGATGCAGATGATCCACGAACCAGGCGAAATCCTCCGGGGTGCCGAATCGTTGGGTCGGAGCGAAAAAACCGGTGACTTGATAACCCCATGAACCGTCGAACGGATGCTCGGCGATCGGCATGATCTCAACGTGGGTGAACCCCATCTCGACCACATAGTCGGCGAGTTCCGGGGCGAGCTCGCGATAGGTGAGCGGGCGGTTGTTGTCTTCCGGCTTTCGCTTCCAGGAACCAAGGTGCAACTCGTAAGCGGAGATCGGGCGATCCAGCTGGTTCGCCTCCGCTTTCCGCCGATCCATCCAGTCCCGGTCACTCCATTTAAATCCATCCGTCGCACAAACAATCGCCGCGTTCCCCGGCGGTGCTTCGAAAAAAGTCCCGTAAGGATCGGTCTTCACGCTCACCCGGCCCGACTGGCTGCGAATCTCAAACTTGTAGAGCTCGCCGGCCCCGAGGCCGGGCACAAACAATTCCCACACGCCTGAAGCCCCCAAGGGCCGCATGGGAAAGAACCGTCCATCCCAACGATTGAAATTTCCCACGACGGAGACGCGGGCCGCAGACGGTACCCAAACGGAAAAGGCCACCCCGGGAACCCCTCCGATCTCCCGCGGATGCGCTCCGAGCTTTTCGAAAATACGGTGCTCGTTGCCCTCATTGAACAGGTAGAGATCCTGCGCGCTCAATGTCGGCAGAAAGCTGTAAGGATCAAAAAACTGCCGGGTCTCACCGTTGGGGAAAGTGGCGCGCAACTGATACCGAAAAACCTCGGGGCGTTTGGCGATGAAGCCTTCGAAAAAACCTTCCTCCGTCAGCCGCTTCAACGCATGCACCGACTGACCTTTGGCCTCGAGCTCGACGACCGAACAGCTCACCGCATCGCCCAACAGAGCCCTGACGACCACCCCTTGGCTTCGACCGCGCTTGTGGGGGTGCATTCCAAGCACCCCATGGGGCGCCGCGTGAGTTGCGCTGAGCAAGGCCGCCAGATCAGATTTGGAAGTTATCACGATGGAAACACCGCGACCGTGACTCCTGCCACCCCGCTCGTCTAGCCGCGAATACTGACCGATCGGTGTTCTCGCCCACGGGGCCTAACCCGTGTTCTTCAGCCCGCCCGATATTCCATTGATCGTCAACTCCACCACGGCCCGCGCCGCTTCGGCGTCGCTCGAGGAAAGTTTCTTGCCCGCCGCCTGAATCCGAAGACGGCGCAGCATGTCGACCTGGATGTAGTTGAGGGGATCAATGTAAGGATTCCTCAGTTGCACCGACTTCAACAGCACCGGTTCCCGCGCCAACATCTGCCGCTCGCCCGTGACCGCGAGAATCGCTCGCGCCGTTCGCTCAAACTCCACCGTGAGCAGGCCAAGAATTCGCTTCCGGATCTTGGGGTCGTCGACCAACTCGGCGTAAAGGGACGCGATGCCCATGTCCGCCTTGTGCATCGTGAGTTGGGCATTGTTGATCATGGTCTGAAAAAACGGCCACTCCTGGTGCATCGTCCTCAGCAGCTTTTTACCCGCAGGGCCCCGTTGCAAAATCGCCTCGAGGGCCGAGCCCAAACCAAACCACCCGGGGAAATTGAAACGACTCTGCATCCAGGAAAACACCCAGGGAATCGCCCGGAGGTCTTCGACGCTGGTCGTCGCCCGCCGGAAGGTCGGCCGCGATCCAAACTTCAGATTGCTGATCTCGTCGATCGGCGTCGCCTGCTTCCAAAAGACGAGAAATTCCGGATCGTCGTGCACGATGGCTTTGTAGGCGGCGAACCCCGCCGAGCTCATCACCGCCATCGCTTCGCGCCATGCCGCCGGTACCTCGGCCTTGGTTTCCGCGGCGTGCGTCCCAAGCATTACGCCATAGGCCATCTGCTCGAGAATTCGATGCGCCAGATCGGGATCATGATACCGCGTGGAAAGCACCTCACCTTGCTCGGTCACGCGGATTCCTCCGTCGCGTAGGCCGGCCGGCTGGGCCAAAATCGCCTTGGCCGCCGGGCCGCCGCCCCGCGCGATACTGCCGCCCCGGCCGTGGAAAAGCGTGATCTTCACTCCCCGTTCAAGCCCCACGCGCGCGATGGCCGCTTGCGCCTCAAACAGCGCCCAATTCGCGGTCACGTAGCCGCAGTCCTTGTTGCTGTCCGAATATCCTAGCATCACATGCTGGTGCGACGGTTTCTGCCGCCCGGGCAACGTAAAGAGCGTCGCCAAAATATCCGGCGCCCGCTCCAAATCATCCAACGTCTCAAACAGCGGGGCCATCGGCAGCGCCGCGCCGGTGATTTTTTGCAAGAGCTCCAACTCCAGCACATCCGACACTCCGTCCGTCATGCTGATGATTGCGATGCCCAGCGCCTCGGCGCCAAACCGCTCCACCGCCCGCGCCGCCAGCGCGAGCGGCTCCAACACGTGCCTCGTGCCCGCCGAGTAGTTCGCCACCGTCGCCGCCGACAAAACCTTGGCTTTGGCGAGCTCAGCCAAAAGCAGAGTCTGTTTCTCCCCTTCAGTCAGCGCCTCATAGTCACCGCGCTCGAGAATCTCAGCCACCGCCGCTGCGTGCTGCGATGAATGCTGACGGATATCCAAACGGGCGGTGTGCAAGCCAAACACCTCGAACTGCTCGCCCATTACCTGCAAATCGCCCTCGACCAACATGGCCCCCTTCCCCGCGGCCAGGCTGACTCGGATTGTCTCGAGCGTTTCCTCCACCGTCGAGCGGTCGAGGTACCCGCCGACCACCGAGTCCGAACCGTCCCGCACTTCGTTCACCGCCTGCGCCAGACGCGCGCGCAGCACACCCAAGACGAGTCGATACGGCTCGTGCGGATAACGTTTACTCAACTCCTCGACGTGCTTCGAGAGGTGCAAATTTTCCCGCAGCTCTCGCTTCAACGCCGGCACCACCGAATCTCTCCGGTCGCTCACCGTGAGTGAGCGCGCCAGATCCCTCGACGCCAGGCGCAGTTTCTCGATCGCGAGTCGCCGATGCAGCAGGAGAACTTCCGCCGTCACCGTCCCCGTTACCCCGGGATTGCCGTCGCGGTCTCCACCAATCCACGAACCAAACGCCAGCCAACGCCGCGGCGGCTTGACCGTGGGATAATGCCGACCGAGCGCACGCTTCATGTCGGCGTGCAAACGCGGCAGGGTTTCGAACAGCGTCGTGTCAAAATACCACAGCCCCGTCTTCGCTTCATCCGTCACCTCGGGCCGGGCCGCGCGGCTACGATCGGTCAACCACAGCGAGGCGATCTCCCGCTCCACACATTCGGCCTCCAGCAATGCGGGATCGGTCAACAGCGCGGGCTGCGCGCGCAATCGCAAGATCTCGCCCAGTCGCCGCAACTTCGTGAGCAAGGTTCGCCGCTTCGATTCCGTCGGGTGCGCCGTAAACACGAGCTCGATCATGAGGCGGTCCACCAAGGCCTGCATCGCGGCCGCACCCACTCCGCGTCGTTTCAACTCGATCACCGCCGCTTCGATTGATTCACGCATCGGCGGGCTCGCCGTGCCTTCTTTAACGCGGGCGGCGCGTCTCTGGCGCAACAGCACGATGCGAAAATTCTCCTCGGCGAGGTTCACCAACTCGAAATAGAGCGTGAACGCCATCGCTTGGTTAAACGCCTCGCTCGGACTCAACTCCGCGATCCGCGCCGCCAAACCACGCGCCGCTTGCTCGTCACCCGCCCGCCGCGCTTTGGCCAACTGTCGCAAGGCCTCGACGGTGGTGAAGGTCTCCGGCCCCTCCAGCCGGGTGATCACGCGGCCCAGCGCGCTGCCGAGCGCACGTACCTCAGCTCGGAGCGAGGCGATTTCAGTGGGAGGGACCGGGAGCGGCGGCGTTGGCTTTGGCATGAATTCGGCGCACCATGAGGGGCGCAGGAACCCGGCAAAAGCTAAAACTACGCCAGCGTGCCGCCCACTCCCGTAGGCTTGCTTGCGCCGGAGGCGACTCCTTTGCTCGATTGGTGCTTTGTCGTCTCATCTTCGTCTCCATCGCTTTGCTCGCGGCCTACCCGCATGCCACCGGGCAGACGCCCGATGCGCAAACCGAGGTCCAATACGAGAGTTCCTCGGTCGACTTCACCACGGGAGAAACCGTTTTCACTAAGGCCAGCCTCAGCGATGGGCCCTCGCTCCTCACGGCCGACGAGATCCGCTATAACTTTATCACCCACGTCGCCACCGCCAACGGGAATGTCACCCTGACCCGCGGTCCCCAGCGGCTCATCGCCCAAAAATTGATCTACCAACAGCGCACCGCATCTTTTACCGCCGAATCAATCCGCGTCGGCTCCCATCCGTTCTACGTTTCCGGCGCCACGGCCTCCGGCTCCGTTGATGAACTCAGCGTCTCTGCCGCCACCGTCACGTTTCGCGAGCCCGGCCGGTGGCAGCCGACGGTTCAATCCGGTCGTCTGCTTTATGCGCCCGGTCGCGATCTTCGCAGCGAAGACACCCGCCTCGGTCTGGGTCGGAACCAGCCGATTCCTCTGCCCAAGATTCGCCAAAACCTGAACGAACCTCTCATTTCCTACCTTTCCGCCACCGCCGGCTATCGACAGTTCCTCGGCGCTTATCTCGAAGCCGGGCTTCGCGTCCCCGCCGCGGCCGGGGTAAAAATCGGCGCCGATATCGGTTTCTACACGGCGCGCGGCTTCATGGCCGGTCCTTCCGCCAGCTACCTCGGCGAAAACAACGGCCAAAATCTGCGCGGTCTCTTTCGTTCCGGTTACATTCGCGACTCCGGTGAGAAACTCACCGATGTGCTCCGTCGCCCCGTCCCTGAAGATCGCAGTCATGCCGAATGGCAACACACCCAGCGCTTCACCGAAAATCTCACGCTGGCGGCACATTTTAACCTGTGGAGCGATTCTGAGGTCATTCGCGATTTTCGCCCCACGACCTTCTTCCCCGTCCAGTCCCCCAATAACTTCATCGAGTCGCTTTACACCGGTCACAACTACTCGATCTCACTCTTTGCCCGGCTCCAGCCCTATTCCTACCAGTCCGTGCAAGAGCGCCTCCCCGAGTTGCGCTACGACCTGTTCCCCACCGCCGTCGGTCACGGCATTTATCAACGCGCCCAAGCCAGCGTCGTGGCCCTCCGCGAGCGCCCTCCCGGGGCGATTGCCCCGCGCCTCGCCAGCGATCGCGCCGACGCCTACTACGCGCTGACCCGCCCGTTCACGCCCCGCGAATGGCTCACCGTTACGCCCACCGCCGGCGCCCGCGTGACCCACTATTCGAACCCCGCCGGTGCTTCCGAGGCCAGCCGCCGCTACACTCGCGCCCTCGGTGAGGTCGGCGTCGATGCCGCGCTCCGGGCCAGCGCCACCTACGCTTACAAAAACCCCCAGTGGAAAATAGACGGCCTGCGCCATCTCGTGACCCCGAAGTTGAGCTACCGTTACATTCCGCAAGGCGACCTCGGCCGCCGCTTCATTCCCGGCATCGACCGCCGCGAGCCTCTCACCAGTTACCTGCGTCCTCTCGGCCTCGGCGAGCAGCGTAGTATCGACGATCTCCGCGCCACCAACACCCTCCGCCTCGGCCTCGACAATACCCTCCAGACCCGCGACGCCACCTACGGCTCGCGCGACCTGCTCGTCTTCAACAACGCCGTCGATTTCCGGTTTCAACGCGGCCCGGGCGAACGCGACTTCTCAGCCGTCCATACCGAAATTGCCCTGATGCCAGCCCCGTGGCTGCAATTCGATCTCTACGAAAGCTTCACGCCGCACACCGGCACACTCCAAGAGCTCAACACCGGTATCACGCTCCGCGACGGCGATGCTTGGTCGCTCCGCTTTGCCACCAATTTTCTTCGCCGCGAGAGCGAAGACTACCGCATCGAGGGGCGCATCCATCTGAATGAAACCTACGACGCGCTCGCCCGCTTCCAATACGACGCCCGCGAACGCCGTCTCAACGAACAGGCCTACGGTCTCGCCCAGAATCTCGATAACACTTGGCTTATCGAATACGTCGTTTCCGTCTACTCCGGTCGTCGCCGCGAAAACGGCTTCGGCTTCAACGTCCAAGTCGCGGCCCGCAATTTCTGAGCCACCTGCCCTGATGCGACGTGGGGGCCCGCTTGGGGGCGATTTCTGCTCCCCGCCGCCAAAACTTTCCAGCTTCAACTCCAATCGCCCACCATGTCCCTTTTCGGTAGCCAACAAAAAGTATTCCTCCGCCTCCTCTCCGTGCTGCGCCCGCACTGGCACACGGACCCAGCGTTGCCCCTGCGAATTCAACAGGAGTTCGCCGCCAATCGCTCCTTCGGCTCCCGCGACCGGAAACTTTACCGCGAGCTCATCTACACGACGCTGCGCTACCTTCCGTGGATTGAACCATTGCTCGACCCCGATCCCGCCCGCGCCTCCACGATCGTGGCTTGGCTAGCCGCCGATCTTCCCGCCACCAAAGCCTACCGCGCCGGCACCTGTGGCGACTGGCCGCGTTGCCCTGCTTCCATCGCGTCTCGGGCCGCCCACCACCACCTCGACCCGTCGCTGCTCCTGCCCGCGTGGCTGGCCCGGCATTGCCCCGCCGCCGGCGTCGCGCCCGACCTCGACGCCCTGCACGCTCGCGCCGCCGTCTGGCTCCGCCTGCAAACGCCCGACCCGGCACCCGTGCTCGCCGAATTCGCAAGCCTCGGCTGGGCCACTCGTCCTGCCGCCGTCCTCCCCGGCGCGCTCGAACTGCTCTCCGATGCCGATATCACCAAAACCAACTCCTTTCTCTCCGGCCTCGTCGAAGTCCAGGATCTCGGTTCGCAACTGATTCTCGCCTCCGCTGCGATCTCCCCCGGCGGACGATGGCTCGACGCCTGCGCCGGCGCCGGCGGCAAAGCCCTGCAACTCGCCGCGATTCTCGGTCCCAACGGCCACATCGACGCCTACGACATCCGCGCCAGCGCCCTTAAAGAACTTCAAATCCGCGCCGCCCGCGCCCGGCTCAACCACATCGCAATCCTCCCGGCCGCGCCCACCGCCCTTTACGATGGAGTCCTCGTCGACGCCCCGTGCAGCGGCACCGGCACATGGCGCCGGTCGCCTCACCTCAAGTGGACCACGACCCCCGCCCAAGTCACCGCGGCCGCCGAGCAACAGCTCGCGCTCCTCACTCATTACGCGGCCCTCGTTCGACCCGGCGGCCAGCTCATTTATGCCACCTGCTCACTCAGCCACTTTGAAAACGAAGATGTGATCCGGGCGTTTCTTACCGCCAACTCCTCGTTTGCCCCGGAGCTCCCGGCGCCCGACCGGGCTTTTGGCTTCACCGCCGACGCCGCGACCGGCGGTCTCACCCTTCTTCCCGCCCGCCACAACACCGACGGCTTCTTCGTCGCCACGCTGCGCCGCCAGTAATCGAATCGACTTCGACGCGCGTTTTTATTTGCCGCGCCCCAGCGCCGCCCAAACCTCTCCGCACCGTGGCTCCCGAAACCGATTACCGCATCAAACTTCAGGTCTTCGAAGGCCCGCTTGACCTGCTGCTTTTTCTCATCCGCAAGAGCGAGATCGACATCTACGATATCCCGATCGAGTCGGTCACGAAGCAATACCTCGAAGCCCTTCGGGCGATGCAATCGCTCGACCTCGACGTCGCCGGCGAATTCTTCGTCATGGCAGCCACGTTGATGGAGATAAAGAGCCGGCTCCTCCTGCCCAAAGGCCTCCACGCGATCGACCCCAACGCCAACCCGGACGACGACATCGACCCTCGCTGGGAGCTCGTCCACCAGCTGCTCCAATACAAAAAATTTAAAGAAGCCGCCGGCGAACTTGCCGCGATCATTCGCCGTCAACAGGACCTGATGGAGCGTCACGTTTCGTCACTCTCCGCCGAGCTCAGCGAGCGGCCCCTGCAAGCCGTCGGCCGGATCGACCTTTGGAACACCTTCAATATCGTCCTCCGGCGGCTCGCCGAGAAACTCGTCGTCGGCGAAATTCACGACGAAACAATCACCGTCTCCGATCAAATGGAGTGGCTGCTCGCCCGCATTCGGACCGAGAAGTCGTTCATCTTTTCCGACCTATTCCCCGACGGCACAACTCTCCGCCAACTCGTCGCTACCTTTTTGGCCGTGCTTGAACTTACGCGCCTCGGAAAGCTTCACCTCACCCAGCACGAAGCCTTCACCGACATCGTCTGCACCGCGCGCGAAGAAAACCCGCTTGAAACTGCGGCCGCCCCAAGCACGTTGCTCGCGTGACCAAAAAGCGAAAACCTTCCGCGCCCAAAGCCGGCCTCCTCGGACTCGGATTGGACAATACCGATGGGCACAAACGGCTCACCACCGGCGAGCAATTCGCCATCGTCGGTGGTTCCGCCGAGACTCACGACCGGATGACGGAGACCGTAGTAAAAACGTTCGAAGAACTAAAAACCCGCGGGAAACCGCTGCATAAAGTCGAGCCGAACGAACTCGCCGAGATTCTCTATAAATCCACCCCACGTTAGCCCGCAGCCCCGAGCCGCCACTTGCCTTTCGCCCTATTCCAGACCTCCTTCCCTTAACGCCCATTCCACTATGTCCGAAAAAATTGCCGATCTCACCACCGCCGACTTCAAAACGACCGTCGCCGCCGCAACCACGCCCCTGCTTGTAGACTTTTGGGCTCCGTGGTGCGGACCGTGCAAAGCCATCGCGCCGATCCTCGAAGAGATTGCGACCGAGATGGACGGCCAAGTGAAAATTGCCAAGGTCAACATCGACGACCACGACACGATCGCCGCCGAGTATGGCATCCGCGCCATCCCGACCATGCTACTGTTCAAAGGCGGCAAAGTCGTCGAGCAAATCGTCGGCATGATGCCCAAGGCCGCCCTCAAGGCCAAACTCACCGCCCAGCTCTAACCGAGATCTTGGCCAGCCCTCCAGCCCCGACGCCCACGTCGGGGCTTTTTTGTAAACCTCCACCATGAGTGTCCACCTCCCCACATTTTGTTCACCGCGCTCGGCGTTGCCGTCGGACTGAGCGCTCCCCATCCGCCTGCGGTGGTACGGGGCCCGAGCGAGGAATTCCTGCTCGCCTTTCGCCGCGCGCCTAACCGGAAAGCCTTCGGCGAAGAAAATAACAACCACGCCGATCTCAACCGCCAGCTCTGCCAGCTCTGCTCGCGCGCTCCCAAAAGGGCGTGAGTGGGACGACGCCCACGCTCATCTCTGCTCACGCGATCGGAGGGTCGCAGGATTCCTGCCTGCTGCAGGTAAGCGACGGCACCTTGCTCTGCCTCAGCTATGGCTGGACTTTTCTCCGCCCCGACGGAGTCAAGAACCTCAAGCCGCCGTTCCCGCAAAACTACCTGGGCTCCATTTTCACCGGCGGCCATTTTCTACGCTCGGTTGACCGCGCTCAAACGTGGCTAGACCCGTTTTACCCACCCATTTCGCCACCTCCCCCCGAAACCATCGTTCGCGACGACAGCACCGCCACCGGCCGCTCAAAACCAGAGTCCGCCGCTCAACAAGACCGCATATCCCGCCACCAATTTTCCCGTGTCACCCAGCAAGGCGATTAACTCCGCCGGCGTCTCGCTCGCCTTCAATCTCCGCGCCTGTCGCCAAGCGACGGGGGCCAGTAACAGCGGCGCCAAGACCCACGGAGAAAATCCTCGAGCCCACAACACGAGAGGCAGCGCAAGCGCCACCACCAAGGAGGCGTCAAACTGCGCCCGGGCCGCCCCGCGTCCGAAACGCACGACCAACGTCCGCTTCCCCGCCGCTCGATCGGTCTCGACGTCGCGATAGTTGTTCACGACCAAAATATTTGCCGCCAACAATCCGATCGGGATCGCCGCCAAAATCGCGTTCACCGTCACCTCACCGGTTTGAACAAAAAAAGTCGCGCCGACCGCGACCAGCCCGAAGAAAACGAATACAAATAGGTCGCCGAGTCCGTTGTATCCCAGTGGAAACGGCCCGCCGGTGTACGCCACCCCGCAGGCAATACTCGCCACGCCGATCACGATCAGCCCCGGTCCGCCCCAGGCGACCAGCCCCAGTCCCACCGCAAAAGCCAAAGCAAAGACCGCGACCATCGCCCGCTTCATCACCGCCGGCCGCACCAACCCAGCCGCCACCGCCCGTCTCGGCCCCACCCGACTCGCCGAATCGGCTCCTTGGATGAAGTCGTAGTAGTCGTTCGCGAAATTTGTGCCGATCTGGATCAGGAGCGCAAAGAGCAGACACAAGCCCGCCGCCGCGTAATCGGCGCTGCCCCCGTGAGCCGCCAACGCCGTCCCGACCAGGACCGGAGCCACCGCCGCCGGCAACGTTTTCGGCCGCGTCGCCTCAATCCAGATCGACCACACCGGTGATTTTTCCATCGGCTGAAAGACCTTAACCCCCACGATTAAAAAGCATCACCTGCTGCTTCGCGAGCAGACTGATCAACACCGGCAGAAAAAAGGCGAGGAACCCGACCACGCCAAACCCGGCGCTCGGCCCATCGAATAAAATTCCAGAGGGCACAATTAACGCAGCGTGAATCCCCTTAAACGCCGCCGGATCCGGCAGCCCCAGATTCAACGCCAAAATCAGGCCAAGGGCCATGGCCACCCCCGCGAAACCGCCGCGTCCGCACGTCAGTCCGTTAACGAAAACAAACGGGGCGAAAAGAGTCGTTCCTCGCTCGTAACGGCGCCCCTGCACCCACCGCGCGCCCAACACGATCGCCGCCTTCAGCCCGATCAACCGTCGCACGCTGGAATCGATCGGGCATGAGGCCATCTCTGCCATCGAGAAATCTACCCGCCTCGATGTCAAAGCCACACTCGTCACTTCGCCCGGTAACGCTGCTCGGCCGGCACCGCCAACACGTTTTCCAGCTCCTGCAACCGCGCCAGCACCAGGGGCGCATCCGCCGCGTCATCCTCGGCCGGCAACTGGGGATGAAGCTCTCGCAACCAGACATAAGCCTCCGCGTTCTTCCCCTGCCTGCGGAGCAATTCCCCATAAATGCGCGCCGCATAATACGGTCCCCGCGGTTCTACCCAAGCGCGGCGATAGCTCTCTGCCGCCGCCGCTAAATCTCCGAGCTTGTTCAGCTCGATGTTCGCCTGCTCGACCCAGAGCGCAGCCTGTCCCGCCTGCACGCGCCGGGCCGCCTGAATGTGCCTGATCGCCATCTGCGCGTGCTCGACTTCGAGCCCACGCCGCCGCGTCGCCGATACGACTTCGTAGCCACCTTCCGCCGCGATCCGCCACGCCGGCAGGTCGTAGGCGAGAATGCGGGCTCCGTTCAGCCAGAAATAAACCGGCCGGGGATCCACCGCCACCACCGCGCGGATCAGGGTCTGCGTGCCGGGCAAATCACGATCTTCCCATCCCGCATACATCCGCAGCCAAAGAAAATCCGCCGCCAGCGCCTTAAATCCGCCCAACCAGCCAAACAGCGCCCCGGCCCCCGGCGACTCTGATATCGTCTCGTTCACCCGAACCTCCTTCGTCGGCCCGAGCGCATAACGCAGCCCGGCCCCCGCCGCGGCCAGCACCACTAACACCAACGCCAGCAAATAGACCTTAGACTTCACGTCGTCGGAAAACGTAAACCGCCAGCCCCAAAGCCACCGCCGTGTAGCCCGCCGCATAAATCGTCAGGCGCCCTAGCGCCACCGCCGACCCGTCCCCGCCCGCTTCAACCGCGAACCGTTGGAAATCGGGAAAAACCCAGTGGATTAACTTCGCCGGCATCAGCATCACACTCGCCCCGCTCCGCTCGTAAGCCCCATGGGCGAAGCCCTGCAAATGGCAGATCACGAAACCGGCAAATCCCATCATCACCGCGTAAATCTGCGTCTGGGCGAAACTCGCCACCAACAAAGTCCCCGCCGCCAACAGCATCAATTTGAGCGCGTGCAACCACGCCGCGACGACCAGCGCGCCATAGTTCACCGCTCCGCCAATCGCAAAGGCCTCGGGCTGCTCCAGCCGCAACCCGGCTTCACGCTGCCCTAGCACGACGGCCAACGTCGCGATCAACGTCCCGCAAAACGTCACCAGCACCACGGCCACGCCGATAAATTTGCCCAGCAAAAACTCCGTCCGCCACACCGGCTTGGCGAGCAGGGTGAGCGCGGTGCGATTCTCAATCTCGCTGAAGAAGAGCTGCGCCGTCAGCACGATCGCCAGCACCGCCCCAAACCCCGCGATCGCCCCATCCCCGAAATCCGCGATGAACTTCAGCTCCGGCGCGCCGAAATTAAAATCCCGCAACCCCCGCACGCCCACGACCAAGCCCGCGGCCACCAACACCAACAAACCCACGAGCTTTTGCCGCAGCGCCTCGCGCAACGTGACCGCGGCGATCAATCCCGTGCGCCCCATTGAAAACGGCACCTTTTTCAAGCGCTTTCCTCCCTTTCCTTCGGCCGATTCCGCGCCACGTGTTCGATAAAAATCTGATCCAGCCGCGTTGACTGGGCCGAGAGTGCCGTCGGCGATTTCCCACGGGCGGCCAGCCAGTGGTTCAACTCCTCCCGTTCCGCCGCGCTCAGGCGATCGGGTCCGCCGCCCGACGGCGCCGTCAGTTCGGCCACCGTTCCGCTCACCAACAACCGGCCCCGATCCAAAATCGCCACACGGTCACAGACCTCTTCGATCTGGGCCAAAAGATGGGAGGTAATCAGCACCGTCTTGCCTTGGGCCTTTAAACCACGAATGAGCGTCGTGATCGCCGCCGTGCCGATCGGATCAACCCCCGCCGTCGGTTCATCAAGGATCACCAGTCTCGGATCATGCACCAGCGCCTGCGCCAAACCAATGCGTTGCAGCATCCCTTTCGAATAGGTACCGACGCGTCGCTCCGCCGCCTCCGTCAGCCCGACCCATGCGATTACCTCCGCCACCCGGGCCACCAATTTCGCTCCGCTCAAGCCGCAAATCCGCCCGTAAAACGCCACCAACTCCCGCCCGCTGAGAAAGCGATAAAAGTTCGGCGCTTCGGGCAGATAACCTACCGCCACCCGCGATTCCACCCGGTCGCTCGGCACCCCAAAAACCCGACACGCTCCGGCCGTTGGCGCAAGTAAACCTAGAATGACCTTGATGGTCGTGCTCTTGCCCGAGCCATTGGGCCCGAGCAGGCCGAACACTTCACCCCCGCCGATGCGCAGGCTCAAGTGATCCACCGCCCGCAATCGGACCCCGCGCAGCCCGGTCGCAAAATCTTTAGTCAGCCCTTCCAGCTCCACGGCCGCTTCGGTCTCGTCCGTCATAGCATCTTAAACCCGCTGAATTGCCCTGCGCGAAGTCCGTGACTGCGCTCTACCTTGCGCACATAGCCATGCATCCGATCCTCAACCGCAGCGGTAAACGCCTTCACTTCCACCTCCGCCCCCTCCGCCTCAAGCTGCACCCGTCCATCGGCCAGATTGGCGACCACTCCCGCCACTTCATACTCCTTCGCGACCTGCAACACGGCATAGCGAAAACCCACGCCTTGGACGTGGCCTGAAAAGAAAACGTTCTCGTGGTAAACGACACCCATGGCCCGCGAACCTAGGCGCCGCCCGGCCCACGACTCAATCCGCAAAAACATCCGTCACGGGACGGGGATTTTTGTTTGCATTCGCCCGACTCGCCCCCTCCTTTTCCTCAAAACCTGATGAGCAACTCTGATTCTGACGGCCCCTCCAACAACGAGTGGGAAGATCGCGGCGAAGTGGCTTGGAACGAATTCGATTGGGAACGTTACCTGCGCGAGCAGGACGCCTCGATCGCGCGTTACCGCAAACTCTACGAGGCCAACGCCGAAAGCCCCAACCGGATCGATAAAGTCGCCGAGCAGATGGGTTGGAGTATCGAAGATTGGACGGAAGAAGGCGGCGAGATTCCGGATTCGGATGATGATGACGACGAGGCGGAAGACGACCTGGACTTCGACGCGGAAGACGACGTCTACACGCTGCACAAAAACCCCATCTTCATTTCGACCAAGGCCATCATCGGAGGCCTGCAAGAAAAATGGCTGGAGCGCGCCAGCCTAGCCAAGCTTCCCGTTCCAGTTTCCATGGCGCTGCTGAATGCGTTGCACCGTAGCGAAGACCAATCCGCGCAGGCAATCCACGCGCTGGACTTCGGCGATTACGCGATGGCGATCAGCCTCTTCAAGCGCGCGCTCAACCTCGTGAACAGCACGTTCGCCCTGCTGAATGCAGCGGAGACCGCGACGATCCCCGCGATTGTGGCCTTTCGGGAGCACGCCCAACCCGCGCTCTTTGATCTCCGCGAAATTTGGCTTCGAGTCATCAGCGAATGCCGCGAAGAGATTGAACGTCCGCAGGAAGCCGATGAAGACGACGATAGACCGTGAGGCGGTGTTTTGCGGGGCCAATCGAGGTTTCGCAGAAACACCTTGCTCTTCGCGGGAACGATTTGTTCGCTAGAAAACTAAGCGGGAGAGGTGGCTGAGTGGTCGAAAGCAGCGCTTTGCTAAAGCGCCGTGGGTGTAAAAGCCCACCGGGGGTTCGAATCCCCCCCTCTCCGCCAAATTCGATTCTCATAGGAGAAACCGGTAAACCGGAGTCGGAAAATGGCCCGACTTACAATCAAACTCACAATAGAACCGAGGAAACCCGCCTAAAGGCGTCCGATATCTATGATGTGATTTGTCGTGACAGCCCGCCGACGTTGCCGGCGGGCGGTTAAGCAGCATCCCTGGGGAGTAGCGCGAGGTGCACCGGGCATCATTTTATCTCAGGTGATAGCCGGTGCTGCGTCCGCCAGCGTCATCCTTGGCCAGAATGTTCCGTTCGATCAGGTCCGTGATGTCACGCAGCGCCGTGTCCGGGGAGCATTTGGCGATCTTAGCCCATTTTGAGGAGGTCAGTTTGCCGTCGAAACCGTCCAGAAGATGGTTGATGAGATTGCGCTGACGGTCGTTGCATCTCTCCCCTTCGTGTCGTTTCCAGAAATTCGCCTTCGTCAAAACGGCGTCGAGAATCTCATGGGATGAATTTATCGCACGCCTGAGACACGCGAGATACCATTCAAGCCAAGCGGTGATGTTCAGGTCGCCACGCTGACTGGCCTCGAGAATGTCGTAATAGGCATTTCGTTCACGCTGGATTTGCGCGGACATGCTGTAGAAACGCTGCGCGCTATTTTCAGAGCGCGCGAGGATCATGTCGGCGATGGCGCGGGCAATGCGCCCATTGCCGTCGTCGAATGGATGGATCGTAACGAACCAAAAATGCGCGAGCGCCGAGGTCAGGACCGGATCGGTTGCAGGCCCGGCGTTCAGCCACGCCAGCAACCGGTTCATTTCCGCGTTTAGCCTGTCATGACGCGGAGCCTCGTAATGAACCTGCTCCCGTCCGTAGGCACCGGAGATAACCTGCATCGGCCCTGACGCATCGGTGCGCCAGCCGCCTACGGTAATTTTCCGCATGCCGCTGCGCCCGGTCGGGAACAGCGCCGCATGCCAGCCGAACAGCCGATCCTGATCGAGCGGCTTGTGATGGTGGCGCGTGGCGTCCAGCATCACTTCAACGATGCCCTCGACGTTGCGATCCACCTGCGGGAGGGCCGCGATCTCGATGCCCATGCGCCGCGCGATCGAGGAGCGAACCTGCTGGGCATCCAGCTTCTGCCCTTCAATCTCACTCGTCTTGATCACGTCCTGCGTGAGCGTGGCCAAGGTCGCTTCCTCACGTAGCTGGAAGCCCAAGCCTTCCATCTTGCCGAGCAAGCGCCCCTGCGTATGCCTCGCATCACTCAGCAGCGGAGTGATGGCGGCGTGATCCCAGGTGAAGTCTGGCCAACTCTTTCGTTCGTGGATATACATCTAATCTCCGCAGTGTATGCCGCGAACATACCAAGTATTCTCCGCACAGAAAAAGACAATCTCCGCTTTTTATGCGGAGAATAGGGGTCCTATTCTCCGCATAAACTACAGGCACATCCGATGCCCGCGCTTAACAATGGGTCAATCGGATGTGATGAAGACGTCGCCGCCGGGTGCGCCAGATTGTCGATCTTCGATTGGCAACTGGGTACCAAGATGTCCGAGGCCGAAGTGGTGCAAATCCGTGAGACAGCACCATCAAATCCTTATCACCCGTCCCAATGATTTTCGGCAGCAGGCGGAGAGATCGCGTCGGATTTCGGCGAGATTTCGCCTCCGAGAACGATCTATTAGCGCCACTTTGGTTCGCGTTGAAATCGCGTCTCCTCCGCCAATTTTCCGACATCAGGGACCTCGTAATGTGGGTTTAATGGTTTCTAATGTTTGGAATACTCAAGGCGGTCTATGACTTTTCCGGTGTCGTAGAGCAGAGTTTTCGGATAGTACGCTTCATCAAACGGGCGTGGCCGCGTCGGCCCGCCCCACGTTGAGCCCGGACGGCTTCCCCACGGCCGGCGCGCCCAGTGCGGACCACGCAAGGGATCTCTCGTGCGGTTCATCCAAGCGAGCAACTCGTCGAGCAACCGTTCCCGTTCAGGGGTGAGCGCCGGATCGTTGACCCGGTTCTGGAGCTCGAGGGGATCGGCCGTCAAATCGTAGAATTCATCGGTGTCGAGCAGGTTGATGACCAGTTTGTAGCGTCCGTCAAAGACACTGCGCATCGGCGCGAACGCGCCAAAACCGTCGTGGTCGATTTCAAACCGATTGAATTCCATAAAGACAAAATCATTGGTGCGGTGGGCCGGATTGCGCATCTGGGGCAGTAGCGAACGTCCTTGGAGGATCGACGGAGCGGCCATCCCGAAGTAGTCGAGCAGCGTTGGCACCAGATCGATGTGCGATATCGGATCTTTGGATACTGCGCCCGCGGGTGCCATGCCGGGCCATCGGACGATGAACGGGATGCGGACGATCTCTTCATACATGCACGGACCTTTGCCATAGAGACCGTGACTGCCGAACATGTCCCCGTGGTCGCTGGTGTGGATGACGAGGGCCCCGGGTGTTTCGGCATCGATTGCCGCCAGCACCCGACCGACCTGGGAGTCGCAAAAACTGTTGCACGCAAAATGGTGCGGGTGGCGCAAGTAGGCCTTGCCTCCGCTGCGAGCCAATTGGGTCTGATGGGACTCGGTATGCTGAGCCCATTCTTTTTGGGAGCGCGGTTTGTCCGAGAGTGGATCGTCCGCATTGGGCACGGGAAAAAGGAACTCGTCGAATGCGCTGGCGTAGGGTTCCGGCGCAATGAACGGATGGTGCGGTTCGTCAATCGACACGACCAACAGGAAGTCCCGATCCCGGTGGGCGCGGATAAATTCCCTCGCCCGTTCGGCTATCCGCCAGGCATGGGTGAATTCGGCGGTGATCCCGTGCGCGGCCACGTCTTTGGCCGCCAACACGCGTCGAGAAAGCGCACGCGCTTCGTCATTGGGCAATGACTCGAGGTAGTTTCGTCCGTCCATCCAATACGCCGGGTCCCAGCCGGGAGGACAGCGTCCGTCCCCAAAGTAGTCGCTGCCGTCGAGATGCCATTTACCGATGTAACCGGTCGCAAATCCGGCGTCGCTCAAGCGCTGACCGAGAGTGGGCAGATCGAGGTGGGGCGCCATGTCGTTGCCGAGGACGCCGTTGCTGTGCGGATAAAGCCCCGTAAACAGAGCCGAGCGCGCGGGCCCGCAGACCGGCGAGCACGAATAGGCACCGTTAAACCGGACACCCTCGGACGCGAGTCGGTCGATGTTCGGAGTGCCCAACGCCAACTCCGGGCGGTAGCAACCGACGCAATTGGCGCCCTGAGTATCGATGAGGAAGAGAACGGTCTGTCGTGTAGCCATAGGAAAAATTTTGATCGGTCAGCGGTGTTTGCCCATCGCACCGCTCGGAAACTCCGCCACCTGGGGACTCATTAGCTCGAACGAATCTGGAGTTGTCGCGCTGCACTCATGGCGTGGGTCCGGTTAGCTCGCTGCGGCGGACGTTTTGCGGCACGACTGGCGATACATGGTCGGAGTCCGTTGCATAATACGCTTGAACAAGCGGCAGAAATAAAACGGATCCTCAAAGCCGACTAAGTGGGCGATGCTTTCCACCTTGGCGTCACTTTCGGCGAGGTATTCACACGCCTTGGCAATCTTCTGTCGGTTGAAAAAAATTCGCGGGCTTTGACCGGTGTGCTTGCGGAACTGTTGGGTGAAATAGGCGTGGGACATACCGGTGCTGGCCGCCAACTCGTGGATGCTCACGTGCGCGCGGAGGTTTTTGCGCATCATTGTGAGCGTGCGCTCGATCCGGGTTGCCGTTGACTCCTGCACGGCCGGGCGACGGCACACCTGGCCAAAGAGATCGCCGAGCAGTTGATGCATCGCCGAGGAGGCCTGCACCAAATCCTTGTAGGCTTGGCCTGCGTGGTAGATCCCGAGAATTTTTTCGAAGGTCTCGACGAAACGGAGATCCGATTGAACAGCGATGCAGGTGTTTTTTCCTCCCGTGGTCAGAATATCGTAATACTGCTGGGCGACCGTGCCGTTGAAATGAATCCAATAGTAGGACCACGGGTCGCCCGGGTCGGCTGCGTAGGCGTGAAATTCAAACGGCCGCAGGAGCGCGATGGTACCTCGGGTGATCCGGTGCGTGCCCTGGCTGAGATCGAGCGTGCCCGCTCCATCGAGGCAGTAGAGCAGCGTGAAGGCCCAATCCCCATTGGCTCGGGAAACTTTTTGTCCCTTGGCCCGGGGGAAATAACCGAGCCGGCAAGGCAGCAAGGCCGCCGTCAGAGCCTGCCGGTTGGCCGATTCCACGACTTTGGTAGGCAGCTTGAAAATCCGTTCACCCGGAAAGTCCTCACGACCGAGCACCGAGACGAGCTTGCGGCCATTGAAACTGAACACGCGCGTCTTGTCGTCCGCCATGTAGCCCTCCAGCGAGAACGCCTTCGGATCCAAGGGCGGCAACACGCGGTTGCGCGGTTTGGCCGACGCGGCGCCAGGACGTTTGCCTTCGGTTGGCTTGCTCATGACCATCGGTCTTAGCCGGAATGGGCGAGACGCCACAGGGAAAAATAGAGCACGACCGCGAGCACGGAGACCACCACCGAGGCCACGCGCAGGCCACGCCACGGCGTGAGATCCACGGCGACGTCGGACGGCAGGCCGTCCCGCTTCGCGCTGGCGGCGGCGGGCGCAGCGGGAGCGAACCAACCGACGATCAACATGAATCCGCAGAGCAACAGGGTGTTGAGGGCAGCGAGATGGAGCCAGTGGATGTGCAACGAGGAAACGTCGAAGCGCCCCAACCCGAGGAACCCAACGCCCCACAGGCAGTTCAGAAAAATCGACGTGAATACGCCGAGGATCATCGACACATTGGCCGCCCAAGCCGGCACCCGTCGGCTGAGCATCCCGGTGACGACCACGGCGAGCAGGGGCAGCTTAAAGGCGGACATCACCTGCTTCATCATCGTGAAAATTCCCTCGGAAGAGCTGCCCAGCAGGTTGGTGGTGAAAATGGCAACGAACATGATCACGACGCAGAAGAGTTTGCCCGCTCGAACCATCTCGCGATCCGAAGCTCCGGGCCGGAGCCAGCCTCGATAAAGATCCAAACTGAACATGGTCGAAACACTGTGCAGTCCGCCGTTGAATGAGCTGATCACGGAGCCGAGGAAAACCGCGGCGAACAAACCCACCAAATAGGGCGGCAGCACGGCGTCAACCAACAGCGAATAAGCGAGGTCGCCGTTGCCAATCGCGGCGGCGCCAAACATTTCCGCCGCCATGATGCCAGGGATCACGAGGAAGAACGGCCCCAGCAGCTTGAGCCCCGCGGTGGCGAGAATTCCCTTTTGAGCCTCGGCGAAGCTCTTCGCGCCGAAGGAGCGCTGCACGATCATCTGGTTGGTGCACCAGTAGAAGAGATTGATGAAAAGCATGCCCGTGAAGAGCGTGTCGAACGGCACGTTTGAGCCTGAACCACCTACCGGGTCGATCTTCGCGGCTTGGTGCTGCAACATGCGATTCATACCCGCGAGGAAGTCGCCATCACCCAACTTGAAAAGCGCGAGCACGGGGATGAGCAGACCGCACACGAGCAGGCCGGCACCGTAGAGCGTGTCGGATAGTGCCACCGCCTTCATGCCGCCGAAGAGCACGTAGCAGGTGCCGATGATGCCGATGCTCCAAGCCATCAGTTGGAAAGAGGCGCCCTCGGAAATACCGAGCTGGGTGTGCACATGGAAGATCGTGCTCATCGCCAACCCACCGGAATAGAGGACAAACGGCAGGATGTTCAGCGCGATCGTGATAATAAACACGATACCCATGATCCGGCGCGCCGTCGCGTCGAAGCGCTGTTCGAGAAACTGCGGCACGGTCGTGATGTTGCCCGACCAGTAGCGGGGCAGAAAATACCACGCCATCGCGATCAATGCGAACACCGGCACGACCTCCCACGCCATCACCACCGCGCCGTGAATGGACGCCGCCCCGTTCAGACCGATGAGCTGCTCGGTGGAAAGGTTGGTCAGCAACAGCGCCCCGGCCACTTGGATCCACGGCAGTTTCCGACCGGCGAGGAAGTAGGTTTGCGCGTCGCTATTGTCCTCGCGGCGGGTCTGCCACCACGAAATCAACCCCACCACGACGGTGAAAAAAAGAAATGAGCCGATGGCGAGCGGAAGATTCATAGGTGGGAATTCTAACCGGGCCCCCGGCGGCCGGCCAGCGTCAGGTATTCTATTGGGGGATACTCATCAGAAACTGAACTTGGTCGTGATGATCCAATCGAGGGGAGGATTGAACCGATAGGCCGTCAACACGCCGTCCCGAGCGGTGTTGATCCGAATGAAGGCATCATTGTTCAGCGCATTGTTAATGTTCGTCTGCAGGGACCAGGCGACGGATTTACCCATGATCTGAAGCTTCCGGCGGTAGGCCGCGTTGAGGTCGAGAAACACTTGCTCCGATCCATAAGAAACGGTGCTCGTCACGGCTCCGCCCGGAGTTCCGGTGGCGCGATAACCATTGATCGGCCTGCCGGTGTAGCGCACGCCGCCGCCGACGGTGATGCCCTTCAAGGCTCCTCGGGAGAACTCATAATTCGATACGAGATTCAGCTTGTGCTCCATCTGGCCGAGTGCGGGCCGCCCATTGGCGAGCGTAAAGTCGGTAAACGTCCGGACATCGAGCGCCGCGAGCTGCGTGGCGATGGTGCCGACGCCGGTGCTCAGGGGCAGTGCCGCATTGGCCGCCCAAGTCGGGCGCCAAAAGGCGATGTAAGCAAAATCCTCTTGCCCGATGTTGGTTTGAGCGGACTTCGATTGGCTGTAGTTCAGGAATACCCGCCAATAGGCCGTGGGGTTGGCCGTGAGTTCCACCTCGTAGCCTTGGGTGCGGTTATCAAAGGTCCGGCCGGTGCCGCTTTGCACGGTGCCGCTCGGAATTTTTCCGGCCAAAGCGAGGGCGCTCCAGATCGGGTTGATCGACGACGCAATGTTGCCGAAATCAAAATCGCGATCGGCGCTGGTTTGGAAATACTGCGCGGTGACGAAAAGCCGGTTCTTGAACAGATCCAGTTTAAATCCGATGTCCTGGCTCTTGCCTTTCGGGGTGGGCGGACGAGCGAACGCGGCCACATCTGAATTGGGGACATTCAGCCGTCCCCCAAAGCTGGGCAGGCCGCTGTTGCCGGATTGGCTGTAGGTCAGGCCGAGCCACTCGGTGGCTTGCAGCACGCCGCTAAAAGAAACACTGGTAGCGACCGTATTGATGGGCGTCTGGCTGCGCACAGGGCCCGGTATGCCGGAAGCAAAGCCAGCCACAGGCGTTAGCACGGACGTGGAGGCGTAGTCGTTGCGATCATCGCGGCTGGTGCCAATGATGGTCTTGATTCGATTTTTCCAGAACGAGCTTTGCAGCATGCCGATCATCGTCTGGCTGTCGAAACTGTTGAGGATGCCGTTGACGTTAAACGGCACCAAAGCGGTCGTGTAACTTCTGCCGCTGAGGGTTTCCGTGATCGTGCCCAAGGCCTGCCGGTTGTAAGGCGCCATCACGATGTTGCGGCTCGGGCCAGCGAGGTCGACATAGGTGCGGCGGAAGATGCGATTGTTGGCGTTGATGGCGCTGGTTAAGTTCGGCGCGTTGGGTGAGATGATTTGTTCGCGGACCGCGATTTGAGACAACTTCGTGAAGTCATATTGATAGACCCCGGCCAACGTGTGTTTGCCCCAGCGGCCGAAGTCCCGCGTGTAGGAAAGAACCGACCGCAGTGAATCACTGCGGGTGTCTGCGAATCCGATCTGAGGCAGGCCCTCGACGTAGGTTTTGCCGACATTGGGGTTAACGGCGCCGGAAGGCAGGGTCGGGTTGGTGTCGACGATGATGGCCCGGGTGTTGGCGGTCTGTGGGTCCGAGTTCACCGTATGGCTGTCGGTGCGCATGCCGGCGATTTCCAGATTGAGGTTGGGGGTAAACGAGTGGGTCAGATAGGCCCCGAGACGGGCGTATTTCGTATCGAGACCAAAACCCGGCCCGTAAACCGACGTCTCCTTGGGCAACACATTGAAATTCGACATGGGAACATTTTCGCCATCAATCGCCGTCCAAAGGGTGCTCCGGGTTTTGTTGACCCAATTGGTCACGGCGCCCGAGGCCGTGTCCAAAACCAGATAGGGCGTGTTGTTGGCCGCGACCCCCGAGATTTGCTGCGCGGCATTGATGGCACCGACGTTGCGTCCCGCGGCCGCCCAGCGGGTGTAGGCATCATAGGCCGTGATGGAACGGATGGTCCGCTTATTGAGGTCCGCCTTCTCCAGATCGAAATTGAACTCGGTTTTCTGCCCCACGCGCCATTTCCCGGTGAGATAGGCACGTTCCGAGTCGCTGAACTCATAGTTGCGCCAGCTGCCGCGTTGTTCCTTCACTGCGGCGACCCGGAGCGAAATGTGTTCGCCGATGGCCTGGTTGTAGTCGGCCTCTTCGCGTAGGCCTCCCTCCGAGCGACCCTGCACGGCGGCCGAAAAAGCGTTCTTGCCCAGCAACGCACGTTTGTTCGTCACGTTGATGAGACCTCCGGGTGAGCCGATGCCGAACAGGATCGAATTCGGGCCGCGGGCTTGGTCAATGCGCTCCGTGCTAAAGGTGTCGGCCGGGAAATCGGATTTGAAAAAGTTAACCGCGACGGTGCCGCCCGGGAGGCCGCGCATCCGCAATGATCGCGTGCTCGAACTCGCAAGAAAGTTCTGCCCCGGCCCGGCATTCTCACCGAAGTCATACTCGGTGCTGAGCATGTAGCGCGCGAGATCGTCGGTGTTCGTGATGCCGACGTCGTTGAGAAATTCTGCGGTGAAGGCAGTGGTGGGCGCGGCGACGTCCTTGAGATTGGTCCGCAGGCGGCTGCCACCCAAGGTCGATTGCGCTTGATAGCCACGATCCAACGTCGACGTGACGGTGAAAGGAGTGAGTTCCACCACTTCCGAAGCGGTGGCATTCTTGGGATCATCCGTCGGCGAGGCCGGAGATGAGGAATTCGCCACCGCTTGGGCGCAGGCGATGGAGGCTAACCCCGGCAGACAAAGTAGAAGCGCTAACGGGAACCAGCGCGGGATGACAGGAATCGGGGAAGAAATCAGCATGGTAGCAGGGGGGGGGTGACGAAACGGGGGAGAGAGACCGAGGGAAGATACGCACAGCCCAACGCATCGGACATAGACGAATTTGGCATCAATCTGGACTTTTTGAATTAGGTCTGGACTTGGCCGTGTCGCCTCGTTCTTGGCTAGACAGTGAGGCGGACTATAAGCCGCTTCTCTCAAGTCGCGTAAACAAAAAGTCCAGCGAGCCATGCGGAATGTCTATACGCTCGCCGGACCGGCACGAATACTATCTCGCAGACGATGCCGGTCTCCCCAGCCGCTCAATTCGCGCCCCACCCCTCAACGCTCGCTCGCCCAAGTTTGCTCATCCCCAAAAAGCAATGTCACTCGCCCGATTGATTCTGGCTTCAAGACCGGTCGCTTTCGCTTCGCTCTGCGTGGCCCTCGTCACACTTCACGGATAAATCACGAACGCCCATTGAAACATGAAAAATAATCGTCCCTTCTTCAACGCCCTCGCGTGCAAAGTAACCCTCACCGGGCTGATCGGCGCATGTGCACTATGGTCAATTCAGGCCGCTCCGCTCCCCAGTGCCTTTGGCGTGTGGGACCGGGGCGAGGCCCAAGATCCTCGTGAGCATCCCTACCTGCGGGGAACGGCGTGCGATGCACCGTGGGACGAAGTGGAGAAAAAGCCGGGGCTCTACGACTGGAGCGCAATGGATCGGGCAATTGAGCGAGCTCATAGGCTCAAGATTTCGCTCTACTTCTCCTTCGAGGCTGGACCGAAAACGCCGGAGTGGGTTTATGCGCAAGGTGTCCCCAAGGTGGTGACGGACAACGAGAGGCACGCCGATAAATTTCCTCACTACCCCTACTACCTCTCCCCGGAATACAAAACGTATTACCACCGTTTCCTCACGGCGGTAGCCAAACACATCCGCAGCTACTCGAAGGAAAAACAGGAGCGCATTGCCTTCATCCAAGTCAAGACGGGCTGCACCGGCGACGAAACTCCCTATAAAGGAAAGGCGCTTAACGCAAAATACGATTTGCCGAAAAACTCCCCGCAATGGCTCGCGTTCCGGCTGGAGACCTTCGCCTTGTATGCGAAGCTCTTCGATCAAGGTCCGGATCCGAAAATCAGCCTGCTTTTCGGCGGCATTTCCGGCGACGACGAGAACGGCGGTGAAGGGCAAAACCCGGAAGAATGGAAATGGGTGACGAGCAATATCACCGGGAGCTTTGGCAGTAAAATAGGTGCACTCTCGCGCGGACATCATTTGAGCGGCGAGCGGACTGCGGTGAACACTTGGCAACGCTACCTGATCGATCCCAAAGGACCGAGCGTCTTTGCCCGGTCGGAGATGGATCAAACATGGACGAGGCCGTGGTATCAGCTCAACGTCCCGCTCAACTTTTACTGGGGTGCCATCAATGCCCTGAATTCCGGCCAAAGCATCTGGGACGTCACCAAAGTCGCGATGCAGGTGAGCAAAGAGCAGGGCTTCGATTATTCCTTCTATTTCTTCAACAAGTATGCCGGGCAGATTTTTCCGGCGACCGCCACCGACGCGTTCTGTGCCTTGCACAAGGGGTTGGATGCCGCCGACACCAAGGCCTATCCCGAAGCGACGTTTGGGCCTGCCTCTCACAAAAATGTGGAGCGGATGGAGAAGATCGTTGCCGCCTATGCCAAGTATGGCGCGGCCATCGACGACCGGAAGATCCTGGCATTCGGGCAGGTCCAACAACGGGGCGACCAAGCCGGATTCAACGACGTAGGCTGGGATATTTGGCCGGACAACTACTCGCGGTTGCTCGACCAGATCGAGCCCGATGAAACCTCAATCCCGCTCTGGCGCGTCGGCGGAACCATCACTCCGACCTCTCCTATCTACTCCCGGTTTGCCCGCGGCTTCGAGCATTCCTCGGGGAAAAATGCCCTGTATTTCAAACTCCATGAGGGCTTTTCCCAAGACACGAAGCCCAAAGTCATGTCGATTACCGTCGTCTGGTATGACGGCCAGGAAGGCTCCACTTGGAAACTCGACTACGACGCTGGCGCTCCAACCATGAAAACCGCGCTCTCAGTGACAGGCAAAGGCGACAAACAATGGCACCATGAGGCCGTAACCCTACCCGACGCCGTGTTCCGCCATGGTGGAACCAAAGGCGCTGACTTGGCCTTGGTGAACACGGACGCGAAGGACGATACCTTTAGTCTCATCGAAGTGCGCCGGGGAGAGCCCGAAGTTCCGGCGCTACGTCCCCCCACCGAGGTGCGAGCATTTGCCGGCTATGCAAAAGGCACCAAGTATGGCGCAGGCGAGAAAGGCGATAAGACCGGCAAAAAAGAAAAGGGCAAAAGGAACAAGGCCGATGCCGTTGAGAAAAAGGAGAATTAACCGAACCCGTCGGTTTCGAATACCACGAATTACACTATGAAAAATCCCCTCAACATCATCACCCTGGCCGCGCTTTTGCTCACTTCGCCGGCCGCACTCCCGGCCGCCGGGCCTGCTCAGCCGCCCGCCCAACCCAACATTATCTACATCCTGCTGGATGACGCCGGCTATGGCGATTTCGGCTGTTACGGCCAAAAGACGCTGCGCACACCGAACATCGACCGCCTGGCGAGCGAAGGCATGAAGTTCACGCGGCACTACGCCGGCTCCACGGTCTGCGCCCCCTCGCGTTGCGTGCTGATGACCGGCCTGCACACCGGCCACAGCCGCATTCGCGCCAATGGCCCCAGTCACTTGCCAGACACGGATCTCAACGTGGCCCGGTTGCTCAAGGATGCGGGCTACCTCACCGCGTGCATCGGAAAATACGGCCTTGGCATGCCTCTGCCCCCGGATGATCCGCAGAAAAAAGGCTTCGATTATTTCTTCGGCTACGTCGACACGGCCCACGCGCACAATGGTTACCCCACCCACCTCTTTCGCAACGGGGCCAAGATGTCGTTCGACAACCGGATTATTCCCGGCTCGGAAAACAAACCCGGCACCGGTGTGGCCCCGATCGACGGCCGGAAACACTGGGCACCCCAAATTTTGGCTGACGATGTGCAGCGGTATCTCGACGAGCGCGCAAAGGACCGCAGCAAGCCGTTCTTTCTCTATTATACGCCCATTCTTCCCCATGCGAACAACGAGGCGGACGAAACGTCCCCGCTTGGCCACGGCATGGAAGCACCCGCCGACGCCGAGTTCGCCGGGCGCGACTGGCCTCCGGTAGAAAAAGCTTTCGCCAGCGCCATGAAATTCGTCGACCGCGACGTGGGGGCAGTGATGGCGCAACTGAAGGCTCTGAACCTGGATCAGACTACGATCGTCATGTTCTCCAGCGACAACGGTCCCCATCAGGAGGGCGGTCACAAGGCGGCGTTTTTCCAGAGTAGCGGCGGCCTCACCGGGACGAAGCGCGACCTCACCGAAGGCGGCGTGCGCGTGCCGTTCATCGTGCGCTGGCCCGGCAAGATCAAACCCGGCACCGTCAACGAGCACGTCAGCGGCTTTCAGGACCTGATGCCCACGGCGGCCGACCTCGCCGGCGTCAAGATCACGGCGGAGTGCGACGGTGTTTCATTCCTGCCGACCCTGCTCGGAAACAACGCGCAACAGAAGCAGCACCCCTATCTCTATTGGAATTTCAGCGAACAAGGCGGCAAACGCTCGGTGCTCAAGTGGCCGTGGAAGCTCATTCACCGCAATACCGCCTCCGCAGATACATCCGCCCAATCCTCCGCCAAGAAAAATAAGTCTGCTGAGGGCAAATCGCTTATCGTTGAACTGTTCAACTTGGACCGCGACTCCACCGAATCGAACAATGCCGCGAGTGCGAACCCGCGGATCGTCGAGGAACTCACCGCCTACATGCAGCAGGCCTGGCGCGATCCCAAGTAACCACCCGGAGTCCGCAACTGGAACTCTGCCCCTAGATACCCACCCTATTTTCCGGCCCATGAAATCCCCTTCACTCTTCCTCGCGCTGACCGCGCTGACCCTGACGCCTCACTTCGCTCTAGCGGCGGCAGCGGCAACCGCGGTCCGGCCCAATGTTCTGTTCATCATCGCGGACGATGCGTCCCGCCATTTCGGCGAAGCTTATGGCTGCACTTGGGTGAAGACGCCGAACATCGACCGTCTAACAAGACAGGGCTTGGTCTTTGACAATGCCTATACGCCGACGTCGAAGTGCGCACCGTCCCGCGCCGCCATCCTCACCGGGCGCAATCCGTGGCAACTCGAAGATGCGGCGAATCATCAGCCGTATTTTCCGGCAAAGTTCATGGCTTTCAGCGAAGCCCTCGCCAAGGCCGGCATCGCCTGCGGCTCCGCCGGTAAGACGTGGGGTCCGGGCGAAGCAAAGATGGCCGACGGCAGCCCGCGAAATTTCGGCCTCCGGGGGCATGGCGTCGTCACCGATCGCGAGCCGGGCGCCGCACTCGCTGCCTTTCTCAAAACCCGCGCCCCCGGTCAGCCGTTTTTTTATTGGTTCGGCAGCCATTATCCTCACCGGGGCTACAAACCGGATTCAGGCATCGCGGCCGGCAAGAGGCCCACCGACATCGACCGCGTCCCCGCGTATTGGCCCGACAACGATGCCGTGCGCCGCGACATGCTCGACTACGCGATCGAGATCGAAGCCTACGACGCGCAGATTGGATCGCTGCTCGCCGCACTCGAGGAGAGCGGGGAAGCCAAGAACACCTTGATCATCGTCACGTCGGATCACGGCATGCCCTTTCCCCGCGTGAAGGGGCACACCTATGACGATGCGCACCACATTCCTTTCATTGTGACATGGCCCGGGCGAGTCGGGCAGCCGGGCGGCCGAGTCGCCGACTTCATCAGTTTCATCGACCTAGCGCCGACCTTTCTCGAACTGTTCGGCATCAACGGCACCGCGCAAGGCATGGCGCCCATGACCGGCCGCAGCTTCACCGATTTGCTGCGCGGCCAGGCGAAGGCCGACCGCGGGTTTGTGATTGTCGGGCGCGAGCGCAACGACGTGCTGGCGCGCCCCGGTTCCCCGGCGGGACTCGGGTATCCTACGCGCGCCATCCGTGCGGGCTCGCTTTTTTACGTGCAAAACTTCGCGCCCGACCGCTGGCCGTGCGGCAACCCTGAACTTGGTTTGAAGGACACCGACGCCAGTCCCTCCAAGACCCTGCTGACCGAGCGCGGCGAGTCGGATCCGTTCTGGCAACACGCCTACGGCAAACGCACCGCCGAACAGTTATTCGACCTCAGCAAAGATCCCGATTGCGTGACCAACCTCGCCGGCCAGCCCGCTTACGCCGCGAACCTCTCCACCTTGCGGGCCCAACTGATGTCTGAACTTAAACGCCAAGAAGACCCGCGTGCACTCGGCCGGGGAGACACGTTTGACCAGTATCCTTCGCCCCGGGTCGGCGGAACGGGCGAGCAGCAGAATCGAAACGCGAAAAAGAAAGCCCAGCCGTGACAGGACCCACCATGATGCCCCGTTTCTTTCCCCTCCTGCTCGCCGCCTGCCTCGCGTCGCCATTGCCCGCGCAAGAGGACGAGAATCAAGGGAATCGCGCGGCCGAGTTGAACAATGCCCCGGCGATTTCAAAGGACGGCCGAGTTACCTTCACGCTGACCGCGCCCAAGGCCTCGGTGGTTTCGCTAGGTGGCGATTGGGGCGGTGGCCGCACGCCCATGACCAAGGACGGCCTGGGAAACTGGACCGCCACCGTGCCCCTCCGCCCGCAGATTTATTCCTACACGTTTCTCGTCGACGGCGTGAGGACGCTCGATCCGGCCAACCCTCAGCTCAAACTGGGTCGCGTTGCCACCGCGAGCTCGGTGGAAGTGCCGGGCACTCCGGCGATGCCGTGGGAGATGCGCGACGTGCCCCACGGCGCGATCACCACCCTCACGTATCATTCCACCGCCGCAGGCGACCAGCGGCGGGTCACGATCTACACACCGCCCGGCTATCGCCCGGATCAGGCGACCAAGCTTCCGGTGCTCTATCTTTTGCACGGCAACGGCGAAACCGAAAGCGGCTGGGTGCACTACGGTCGGGCCCACCTGATTGCCGACAGCCTGTTGGCCGAAGGACGGATGCAGCCCATGCTCATTGTCATGCCGAAGGGCCACACCTACCCACCGGGCGAAAAGCCCACGCCCGGGGTGCGACCGACGAACGTCTTCCCGGCGGACCTCCTGGGGACCATCGTGCCGCTCGTGGAGCAGACGTTTCGGGTGCGGACCGACCAGCCCGGCCGCGCCATCATGGGATTGTCGATGGGCGGCGCGCAGTCGCTCAGCATCGGCTTGGGTCATCTCGACCGCTTCAGTCATGTGGGCGTCTTCAGTGCCGGCGGAAGCCACGCGGCGGAGGTGTTGGCGCGGGTCGCCGCGGCTCCCGGCTCCGCCAACGAAAAGCTCAAGCTGCTCTGGATCGGCTGCGGGCGCGAGGATCGCGGCTTCGCCGGCGTGGAAAAACTGGCCGCCGATCTGACGCAGGCCGGCATCCGGTTCACATTCCGACCGACCGCCGGGGCCCACACCTGGCTCAACTGGCGCGAGTATCTGGTCGAAACCTTGCCGCTGTTGTTCCGCTGATTCACCCCACCCTCGTCTCCTCCTATGCACCATCCCATGTTCCGAATTCTGGCGGCCCTGATCGGCTTCGCCCTCGCCCGGATCGCCGGCGCCGCCACGCCTGCGGTGGAGCATGTCCCCGGTGGAGCCGAGTTTTCCCTGCGTTGGGGAACCGCAGCGCACATCGCCGATGTCACGTTCTCCCTTCGCGTCAACGGCCAGTGGATTCACGGCGAGGCTTTTCCCCGCCGTGAATGGACGTCCGCTTCCGGCCGACACGTGCTGCGCTGCTCCGGCCTGCCCCCGCTGGAGGAGTTTGTCCTGACGATCGAGACCGCCGCTGATCGCCCCTATGTGATCGTGAACGCGGGACTCACCGCCCGCGATCAATTCGAGTTGGGCGGCGTGCGCGTGCTGACCCGCAAAGGCGAGGCCGCCAATCTCCCCGTCACCCGGGCCGATCCGGGTTGGACGGTTTTCTCCGAAGCTCTGCACTCCCCCGACCACGGGCGGATCTTCACGGTCGCGCAGATGGCCGACCTGAAGCCCGGCCGGCGAGGCGATCCACGCAACGCCTATTGGGTGTCGACGCTTCAGCACGACGTGAAGAACCAGACCTATGCTTTTGCCGCATTGAAAGGCGAACTCTGGCCGACCTCCTTCGAGTGGCGGACCTCCGCGCAGGGAGCGCTGGACGTCTCCCACCGCAGCGGCAGTCCCGAGGGACTCGAGAAGATTCTCGTCAAGTCGGGCCGGGCAATCGCGGTGGATCCCGTGCTCGTGGGATTCTGGGAAAACCGGCGGCCGACCCAGGTGCTGGCCGAGGTGGGACGGATCATGGGAGAAAGCCTCCGGATGGGACGCCCGATGAAGCCTATCGAACCCGGCTGGAGCACTTGGCACTCGTATGGCCGCGAAATCACCGCCGACGGCGTGATGAGAGCGGCGCGGTTCATGCGGGACGAACTCTACGACGCCGGCTATCGCTACATCCAACTCGACGGCGGTTGGTGGACCGTGCCGGGCTCGTATGTGGTGAACACGGATTTTCCCCGCGGCATCCGCGATCTCTCGAATCAGATCACCGACCTCGGCCTGAAGTTCGGGCTCCACATCAGTCCGTTGCGGGTGAATCCCACCGACCCCTATTGGAAAAATCATCCCGACTGGTTGGTCTCGCCTTACAACAAGAAGCCGATCGATCCGCACGACGCCGAGATGATGACCTCGCTGGGCATGATGTATCTCGACGGCAGCCATCCCGACGTGCCGCCCTATCTGGCCGGACAGTTCAAGCAGATGGTCGAGGACTACAAGCCGACCTTCATGAAGTGGGACCATCACTACGGCGGCCTCGAGGAGGCGCCGCGGCACGATCCCACCATGACCGGCCTCCAGGCGCACAACCGGGCGGTGCGCATGATCCGCGCGGCCCTGCCGGCGGATCTCGTCGTCACGCGGAGCATGGGCTGGCTCTTCGGCGCGATCGAGTGCTACGACGCCGTGCGGATCGGCAACGACATCAACCACACGGGCGTCCGGAGCGCGGCCGAGCCGTATGCGAATATCACTTACGGCCAGACCACCGGCTCGATCGCCGAGGTGCCGTTGGGCCGCGACTTCCAGGGCCTGATCCGCTTCGCCCGGGCGGCGGCGCAAAATTACTACATTCATAACCACATCGCGATCTGCGACCCCGACGCCTTCTTCACCTCGCCGCAATACACGCTGGAAGAAGCGCGCTGCCATATCACCGTGCAGGCGCTGATGGGCGGCTTTCTTTTCGGCGGCGACCGCATCGAGTCGCTCCCGAAAGATCGCCTCGACCTGTATCGCCACAAGCCGTTGCTCGACGTGTGGCGCTCCGGCAAGCACGCGGTGCCGCTCGATCTCTTTTCCGGCGCCGACATCCCCCGGATCTGGAAGCTCGAATTACCCGACCGCACCGTGTTCGGATTTTTCAACTGGATCGATGCAGCCGTCGAATCGACATGGTCCCTGCGCGACCTAGAACTCGGCACCGGGACCTACCGGCTCACCGATCTTTGGAGCGGACAGCCGGTCGCGCTGGGCCAAAGCGGCCTGACTCTGCCCATGGCGCCGCATACGGTGCGATTGATCGAATTCCGCCAATGAACGCGGCTCCCACCTTCGCGCCGCCCTCCCCCTGAAACCCGCTTCTATGAAATCCCTCCTCCGTCTAATTTTCGTCGTCGCGGCGGCCGTGTCCGCCCGGGCCGAGCGGCCGAACATTTTGCTCGTACTTTCCGACGATCACAGCGTCCCGCATCTCGGAGTTTACGGCGACGTCAACTGTCGGCGTCTGGCCTTGACCCCCCACCTCGACGCCTTTGCGGCCCAGGGCATGCGTTTCAACCGCGCCTTCACCGCGGCGCCGCAATGCGCACCTTCCCGCACCGCGATGTTTGCGGGTCGCTCGCCGATCGGGATTGCCGCCACGCGTTTCGCCCAGCCGGCGCGCGCGGGCACGCCCTTCGTGACCGATCTGCTGCGCGCCGCCGGATACTGGGTGGGGTTGGACGGGCGGCATCAGCACCTCGAAGGGCAGATCAACGATCCGGCCCATGTGGTGGTGGCGCTGGAGGAGCAAGGCGTGCGCGGACCGCAGTTTGAGGCGCGGTTCGATCATTTTGTGCGAAGCGCTCGGACCAAAGGCGACGCGCTGCCCAAGGTGCCCGCAATGTTCGGATCCATCCTCGACAAAGTGCCGGCCGGAAAACCCTTCTTTCTCTATTTCGGCTTCAACCAACCCCACCGCCCCTGGGGCGACGACCACGAAGGGATTGATCCCGCGCAGCTGAAACTTCCGGCCGACTGGCCGGACCTGCCGGAAGTGCGGCTCGACTACGCCCGCTACCTGGCGGAAGTCCGCGATTTGGATACGGGCTTTGGCCTGATCATGCAGGTGCTCGAACAACGCGGACTGGCGGAGAACACTCTGGTGCTCTTTATCGGCGACAACGGCGAAGCGTTGCTGCGCGGCAAGGGCACGCTCTTTACCCGCGGCCTGAATGTGCCGCTGCTGGTGCGTTGGCCGGGCAAGATTCGCGGCGGGAGCGTGAGCGAAGCGTTGATCAGCGGCGAGGATATCGCCCCGACCCTCCTGAGCGCGGTGGGCGTTGCGGCGGACCAGGGGATGACCGGCCGCGATTTCAAGCCGCTGCTGTTGGGGCAGCCGTTCACCCCGCGCGAGCAGATCTTTGCCGAGCGGGGCTGGCACTTCGGCCCTATCACGCGCACCGATGGCTTCGACCTGTCCCGCTCCGTCGTCACGCCGCGCTACAACTTCATTTACAATGCCATTCCCGAGCGCAGCTATACCCCGGTGGATATGGCGACGCGAAACGTGGCATGGGAAGCGATCAAGGCCGCGCACAAAGCGGGCCGCCTGAGCGCCGAACATGCGCGGATGTATTTTCAGAATCCCCGGCCCATATTCGAACTCTACGACTTGGACAACGACCCCTTTCAGCTCAGCAATCTCGCCGGGCAAGACGCCGTCAGCGTGATCGAGCGGGACCTGCGCGAACGCCTTGATCGCTGGATGGTGAGCGAGGGCGACTACGTGCCCCTGCCGGTCCATGCGTTTCAAAACCGGGAAAAACCGTGAGGGTTTTTGTCTCGCAGCTCTCGTGCACCGCCTGAGCAGCGATTTAGTCCAGCGCTCGGCGCAGTAAGTCCATGGCGTGCGGCGGAGCCTTGCGGCATGATGAGCGGGCACCGTGAGGCGTCGCCCCGTTTCGCCTCGCGCGGTTGTTCAGGAATTCCGCCAGCCCACCCCCGGGCTGTCGCCCTCGCGAAACCCACGGTCACGAAACTGTCCTCACCATAAAAACTACCCTCCCTTCCTCGCTCTTCGCCGCAGCGCTTGTCTGCGCCGTGCTCCCAAGCCCTGCGGCCCGTTGGGTTTCCCGCCTCTTCCCGACCCTTACTGAAAGCTGCAGGCCAGCCTCGTTCTCCTTCGCCACCGAGACGGCCAGTTGGGTCCGATGCGGCTCGGGCTGGCCGACTCTCGTCGGCAGAAAGCGGACGCCAGGGACGTCTCCCCGCTCAGAATTCAAACGTGGACCGCAGCATAAAAGTGCGGCCTTGGGGGGCCATCCACGAAGAGATGGAACCGTTGGGCTGCGCGGCGGCGGGAATCAACTGGTCGTCGTCGAGGAGGTTGCGGACGTTGAGTTGCAATTTCCAGTTGATCCGATTCCGCCAGATTTTCCGACCGTAGCCGACCCAGCTGTCGACGGCGAACTCCGCCGGACCGTAGTAGGGGCGCTGGAGGTTGGGCACTTCAACGACCTTGCCGTCGATGGTTGCAGAGATGATGGGGTAACCGATGCCAACGCGGTCCTGCCAGCGTAGGCCCGAGCCAGCGCTCCAGCCGCGGAGGCGGGAGTCGCGGGAAAAAGTGTAGTTCGCCACGACATTGGTGCGCCATTCGCGCAGTTCCGAGACGCTCTGGCCGGAGCGGGCGAGCTTGCCGTTGAGGGCGTTGAGCAACGTATCGTAGACGCGGATGCGCACCGGCTGACCCGACTCGTCGGCGATGAGGTTCGAGGCGGCGCCGGTGGTCCACTCAGCGAGACGCAGCTTGAGAAATTCCTGGGAAGCCGGGGCGATGTCGGCCTGGCTGGCCAGCTGCTGGCTGACATTGAAGGCAATCCGCCACTGGTTGGTGGGATTATAGGTGGACTCAAACTCGAAGCCCTTTGAGGCGGTGCTCGTCGTGTCGCGCATGTTGCCGGGCACCGTGTAGGTGACGTTGACACCGCTGGGCGCCAAGGCCGTGGGCGGACCGGTAAATTCCTGCCAGTTAATCAGGGCCTTGAGAAACTGAGGCGAACCCTTGTAGCCAACGGCCGCGAGCGCGGCGGGGGAGTTGTAGCGCACAATGCGGGCATCCGTCTCGATCAAAAAATTGGGATAGGTGTCGGTGGCGCGCTCGGATTGCGTCTCAAACCAATTGAAGCGGGTTTGCAGTTTGCCGCCGAGGAAGCCGAGGGTGAAGCCACGGTCGGTGGTGGTGCCACCGGGCGGCTGGATGGCCTTGCCAAAAATGTCGATTCGGGCGTCCGCCGGCTGAAAGTTCTCCGACTTGCTGTAAAAGACCGAGAAATCGACTCCGGGCATAAATTTGAGGAACGGCGGCCGGTGCACGACGAAGCCGTGGCTCCAAATCGCTTGCTCGAAGACGGAGCCGGGCGTGGAGGGCAGCACGAAGTTGGGGCTCGCGCGGTCGACGAAGTTATACTGATTGCGCACGTTGTTGTCGTCGTTCTTGCGGTAGGACTTCACCTTGTCGTTGCGCCAGCCCAGCGTGGTCACGACCCATTCGCCCTTGAGCCAGCGGGCTTGGTGGACGGCGGATTGAGATTCGATGACTTGACGGACCAGAGAGGCGTTGGTGGCTTGGCGGTAGAAAACTTCATCGTCGATTATCCGCGAGATTTGCACCGGTCGGGTGACAAACGTGCGGCTCACTTGGTCCCAAGTCCAACCGGTGACGTTGGCCGGATTCAGCTCCGTCTGGATGCCCTGCAGGTTGGCTCCCTTCGCGGTGGCGGCGTTGGCCAAACTGGGGCCGAGATAGACGACGGTGCGGACGGTTCCATCGCTGGAATTGATGTCATCGCGGGCCGTGACGGGATTGATCGCCGAGCGGGTTTGAAGAACCCAGTTGAGGTCGGTGGTGTTGGTGCCGGAGAACGTCGCCTCATCATAAGTGAAGCGATTGCCGAACCCGGTGAAATTATGCCGGCCAAGCCACTTGAAGCGCTCGGTGTTGCGGGCGAAATCGAGTTCAAGAAAGGCAGTCAAGCGATCGGAGCTGCGGTCTTCACGGGTGCTCGAGCGGGTGCCGGTGCCGGCCATGAAGGGGCGGCCGAAATTAGGATTGGGCGCGCCCCACGGCAGCGTGGTGTTGATGTCGATATTGATCGTGTAACCGCGGTTGCTGGCGAAGAGGTCGTAGAAGTTGCGCGTGTGTTCCTCGCGGCTGATCGCGGCCTCGAAGCCCATCGTGCCGAGCGGGTGCGTCCAAAGGTGATCGTAGCTGACGTTGCCCACTTGGAAATTCTCCCACTCGCGTTTGTTGGGACCATCGAGCAGTTGGTTGCGCCAATCGAAAATCGAGGTGTCGCCGATCTCCTCGTCCACGAAGAAAGAGCCAAATTTGATGCCCTGGGCAGCCGCGGCAGCGGACGAGTAATACTGACTGCCGGTGGTGAGAGAAACCATGTTAGCCTGAAACGCGGCGGGGATGGTGGGACTCACGGGCCGACCCAGCAGGGTTTGCCAACCATACTGGAGCCGGGACGGAGCCGCCGCGTTGTTGCTCTCGTAGATGACGCCGGGCTGCGCAAACCAATCACCTGGGGAACGCACCAGATCGCGGTTGATTTGGTTGAAATCGACCGTGCCCGGACTGTGCGTGACTTTATTGAATGGAGTTTGAAACCACTTGGTCAGGGTGTCGCGCGGGGAGTTGGTGCGCGGGCGATTGGCGTCGATCTTGCCGCTTTCGA
>CAMBRG010000020.1 GCA_945869845.1 Opitutus sp. GAS368
ATCGTGGACAACCAGATTGTCCGGCTCGACGCGTTGATCCGGGGCACCAAAGGCGTGGTGGTTGAGGTCTGTTATTGCCGGACCATGGCTCGCTACAACGAGCTGATGGGACGCCCCGGGGCGAATCTGAACCGTTTGCTCGCTTGGCAGCACGCTACGGCGCTCGGCGATGCGCTCGCGAAACGTCCGGTGCCTTGGGGGCTGCTCGACCAGTTCACCGAACAACCGCTGGTGCAGCGTGAATTGACGAAGAAAGGCGTGCAAAATTTTGAACTCAGGATGCGCACCAAGGCGGAGTCGGATCCGGTCGTCGCCGCCGCTTCGGTTGTGGCGCGGGCGGAATTTATCCGGGCCATGCACACGCTCTCGCAGCAGTTTGGGGAAAAGCTCCAAAAGGGCGCAGGGCCGTTGGTGAAAGGGCAGGCCGACCAGATCATGCAAAAATTTGGTGCGCGTGCGCTCGGCGATTTTGCCAAGTTGCACTTTCGCACGGCCTACGAAGTGGTCGCCGCCGCCGGGAAGCTCGACGAGTTGCCGTTAAAGCCGCCGCCGCCGAAGATGGAGTGGTGAACGGTCTCGCCGCGGCCTATCCCGATTCTTGTCCCGCATGTCCAAACGGCGCCAACTTCGCGGTTTCGATCTCAAGCAGATTGAGGGCGTGGCCAGTCTGATCGGAGTCGATGAAGCGGGCCGCGGTGCGCTCGCTGGCCCGGTGGTGGCGGGCGCGGTCTTGGTCACGCGGGACTTTCTCGAAAGCCGGTGGGCCGAAATCAATGCCCGCCGGATCAACGATTCGAAGCAGCTTACGGCGGCGGAGCGTGATTCCCTTTGGTTGGACTTTGAGGCGCTGGCGGCGGAAGGAAAAATCCATGCCCATTTCGGCTCGGCGGATGTCGGTGAGATCGCGCAATTCAACATCCTTGGTGCGACCAAGCTGGCTATGCGCCGCGCGCTCGAAGGCATTTATCCGCCGAGTGCATTCGAACGGAGAACGGAGCCGGACTTGTTCTCCGCGCCCGAGGAGATTGCCGGCTTTAAACCGACGGTTTTGGCGCGGGTGTTGGTCGACGGCTTGCCCCTGCGCAATTTCCCTTATCCGCACACCGGGATCGTCTCCGGCGATGCCCGCTCGCTCTGCATCGCGATGGCGTCGATCATCGCGAAGGTGACTCGCGACCGACAGATGGAGGAGCTTGATCGCACGTTCCCCGGTTATGGATTCGGGGCCCACAAAGGCTATGGCACCGAGGAGCACCGCGAGGCCGTGCTTCGGCTCGGTCGCACGGCCCAACATCGCGAGATGTTTCTGCGCAAGCTGCTCGCCGGGCGGGTCGATCCCACGCAGTTGGATTTCCTCAGCGACCCATGAAGCCAACGGGCGACGGAGGCCGTTGACCGCGCGGGCCCCATGTCCCAAAAACCTTTTATGGCCGGTAAGAAAAACTCCTCGCTTGATCGGGTGCTGGGTCGGCTCGACACGCTCGATTCGGTCAATCTCGCGAATCTGGTCCAACGCTTGGCCCGGGAACGCGGTCTGTTCGAAGAGATCTTTAACACGCTCCAAGAAGGGGTGCTGGTGATCACGCTCGACGGAGAGATCGACTACGCGAACGACGCGGCGCACCGACTGATTGGGCTCGGGGAGGACGAACTGGCGGGCCAAACTTTGTGGCGACTCATTCCCGGGCTGCGGCCGTCTTTGGGCGGGACGCTGGAAGATGATACCGCAGCGGCGCTGCCGGTGGTGGCGCGGGAGTTTGAGCTGACCTATCCCGAACCGCGGACGGTGCGGCTCTACATGGTGCCATTCCGGGGCGAAGCCCGCGGCGACGCTCGGCGGTTTGCGGTGATCCTCACCGATGTCACCCGGGATAAACACGCGACGGCTCAGCAGTTGGAGGATGAACGCACGTCTTCGATCCTTTTGCTGGCCGCAGGAGTCGCGCACGAGCTCGGAAATCCGCTCAACTCGCTCACGATCCACCTCCAGTTGATCACGCGGAAGTTGAAGAAATTGAAGGCGTCAAAAGATACGGATTCGCTCGTCGAATCGGTCGATGTCTGTCGCGCGGAAGTTGCACGGCTCGACGGGATCATCGCGCATTTCCTTGAAGCGATCCGCCCTCAACCGCCGGATTTGGCGGAGCTCGATCTGGCCGAAGTCCTGGCGGAAGTGCTACGCTTTCAGCAACGGGAGTTCGCCGACCGTCGAATCGCCGTTGAAGTGGAAGCCTCGGGCGATCTGCCGGTGGTGATGGCCGATCGGAACCAGCTCAAGCAGGTCTTTTTCAACCTCGCGAAGAACGCGTTGGATGCGATGGAGCCGGGCGGTCGTTTGAAGATTCGCGCGCGGGCCGACGACGACTCGGTTTTTTTGCTCTTCGGCGACAGCGGCAGCGGGATCAAGCAGGAGGATCTCGTGCGGGTTTTTCAACCCTACCATACGACAAAACCGGGCGGTCACGGGCTCGGATTGATGATCGTGCAGCGCATCCTGCGCGAACATGGGGGGCAAGTGGGGATCGAGAGTAAGGAGGGCGTGGGCACGGTGGTCACCCTCCAGTTTCCCCGGAAAGACCGACGCGTGCGGATGCTGGGCGCCGGCGCACCGCCGACGGGCTGAGCAGGCGAAACGGCGGGCGCGGCTTAATTTTTGGCGTGCTGCCTAGGTAAAGTTTGCCTCAAGGCGGATCGCCCTTCATCGCCGAGCGGTGTATCTTTCGCCGACGTCCCGCGTCTGGCCCGGACAGCACAATGAACTCTGCATGGAATCCACTTCACCGACTCCTTCGGTCGATCTTGTTCGCCGCGCGCAACGCGGCGAGCCCGATGCCCAGCGCGAGCTCATCGTGGCTTACCAGCACCGCATTGCCGGGTTTATCTATGCGATCATCGGCCGCAGTGATGCCATCGAGGACATCGCTCAACTTGTCTTCATCAAAATGGTCCGCGCGCTGGCGGGGCTGCAGGCGCCGGCGCAGTTCGAGTCTTGGCTTTTCCGGCTCGCGCGGAACACCTGCATCGATCACCTCCGCCGCCAAAAACTGCGACGCATCTTTACGCCGTTTGCGCCGGAACACGAAAACGTCCCTGAGCCTGAAGGCGCGGTCGGCTCCGAAGAGCTCGACGCTTTGCGCCATGCGCTCGCCCAGCTCCGGCCGCAGGACCGGGCCTTACTCGCCCTCGTGCAGGAAGGGCGCAGTCATGCGGAGATCGCAGTCACCCTGCGCACCAGCGTGGCGGCCGTGAAGGCCCGCCTCCACCGTGCCCGAGAACACCTTCGAGAACATTACCAACCGAACCATGAAAACTGAAACCCAAGTCTGGTCTGACCTTCGCCGCCACGCGGCCACCCAGCTCCGGCCCGGCTTCGCCGACCGCGTCGTGCGTGCGGCCAGAGTGGGCGCCAAGGCTGCGCCCTCTTTGACGAGTATCTTTGCCCTGAGCGCGGTGACCGTTGCCGTCTGCTTCCTCGTGGTGACCCTCAGCGGGGACTCCGCGCGCGATGCGGCCGAAAACGATTTTAATTTGGCGGGTTGGAAAAAAATCACTGACGCCGCCGACGAATTTGCAGTGAATCTCTGATGAAGCGCGCACTTGTTATCTCCGGTCTCACCGTGGTGGTTTTTGCCCTTGGCTACATTGCTGGCTTGCGCACCGAACGCACCCGCCCGGTTCCGGCGCCGCCGGCGACCTTGATGGGGGAATTTACCAGCAAGGCGGCGACCGTGCCCGCCACCGCGACAGCCGCCAAGCCGGGCGGGCCGCAAGCTGCGCCCGCCCGCTCTCCTCAGAATCGCGCCCAGTTGGTGGCCGAGATCGAGCGCCTGCGTCCTCAAATCGACAGCTATCGCCAACGGCTCGACCAAATCGATGCAGAGTTTGACGGCCAACTTGCGGCGAGTCTCACGTCCGAACAGCGCGCTCACTACGCGGCAGGTCAGAAGCGTCGCGCCGAGCGAATGGCCAAGGGCTTGGCGGACGTAGCGGCGGGAGTTAAGCCCCTGACGGATGATGAAATCGACCAACTTCGCCAACGATCGCTTTCAGGCGTTCTTTGGATGGTAGCGCCAACGATGAAGCACGATTTGCTCGTCAAGGAACTCAAGCTCGACGCCGAGCAGCAGACGAAAGCCCGCGAGCTTTTGAAGCAGCGCCGGGAGAAATTTCTTGCGATCGTGGACTCGACGCCTCCGCCCAGCATCTTACTGAGCCGCTTGGCTCCGGCGGTCCAACGTCTCGCCACCCCGCTCCCCAAGGACCAGCCGGTCGGGCGCTGAACTTGGTAAAACCTAAAAACGGCCGGGGTTAGAGGTGGGACTCACGCAGGCCGGAGTTCGAAGCTAAAGCTCCCGTTGCATTACAAGCTTCACAGCTCGCGCAAAATGGCGCGGAGAACTTTTACAGCGTGGGCCGACGAAATTCCTGCATTGGCGTCGATGCCATTTAGTTCGGCGTGGTCCTGACCGCCGGCGAGATCGCTGAGGGCTCGGATCGCGAGAAATGGGATCTCGTTGGTGTAGCAGACGTGGGCGTAAGCGGTCGTCTCCCTATCGGCGCAGCGGGCACCCCACGTGTCGTGGACGAATTTGCGGTAATCGCGGTTGTCGAGAAAAACGGTGCCGGTCACGCCGACGCCGCCGACGCTCACGGTGATTTCACGCCCGGTCTTGTCGCTGCTGACCGGCCCAAGTTTCTTAACGGCGCGGCGGGCGACTTCCGGCAAGGTGGCGTCGACGGGGAAGTAGGCGACGCGCTCAAACCGTTCTTTGCTCGCGCGGACGGCAAAAATGTCCGCCGGAAAAATCATACCGTAGTTCGGGTAACGTTTGGTGAAGTAATCCGCTTTCATCCCGTCTTTGCCGTCGGGCGTCGGGTTGAGATAAGCGGCTTCGCTGTGGTAAGCCCACTGCTCGGGAATGACGACATCGCCAACGCGCAGGGCGAGGGCGCACGGAATCAGCGGCTTGCGTAGAGCGGGCGCCGGGGTGGCGGCCTAGGCGACCACGTTGGGCGCGAATGGGCTGAGCAGGGTTGCGGCGAGCAGGGCTCAGCGAGCGATCAATTGGCGGCGATCGAACAGGGTCAGCGCCCAACCTGAGCAGCGGCGGGGCCAAGGCGGCGAACTTGGGCGAGCCGATTCGCATGATTTCAGAAAAGGTGGTTCGCATGGCCCGCCTCGGCCGACCACGCTCCGGGGGTGTGGCCTCGGCTTAGTCCGAGGCGCTGAACGTCCGACGACCCTTGAATTTAAACGAACTCCACTCTCGCGATTTCGCTGATGCGCTGCCGCCAAGACTCACCCGCGATGGGGTGAGTCCGAGCTCGGTCGTCTTGCCGGTCGGCCCGTGGACGACCTTGCGTGAGTTTCTGCTGCAGCGATTTCCCGGCGTGTCGGAGGCGGCTTGGGTGGCTCGGTTTGAAAAAGGCGAAGTCTTGGACGAGAGCGGCGTTGCTGTGCCCGCCAACCTGCCTTACGCCGCCGGCCAACGCATCCACTATTACCGTTCGATCGAGGCGGAAGCCCGCATCCCCTTTGACGAGGTCGTGCTCTTCCAAGACGAGTTGCTCGTCGTGGCCGATAAGCCGCATTTTTTGCCGGTGATTCCTTCGGGACGCTATTTGCAGGAAACGCTGCTGGTGCGCCTCAAGCGCAGGCTCGGTCTCGATTCTCTCTCGCCGATCCACCGGATCGACCGCGAGACGGCCGGGCTCGTGGTCTTCACCGTGCAACCTGCAACGCGTGGCCGTTACCAGAATCTCTTCTTGGAAAAATCGATCCGTAAGGGCTACGAAGCCATCGCGCCGTGGCGGCCGGAACTTGAGTTGCCGTTGAATCACCGCAGCCGGCTGGAAGAAAATCCGGAGCGATTCATGCAGATGCGCGAAGTGGCGGGTGAGCCCAACGCTGAAACGCGGATCGAGCGGTTGGAGATCCACGGCAAGTGGGCGCGTTACGGCCTCAACCCGATCACCGGCCGTAAACACCAGTTGCGCGCGCACTGTGCGGCGCTGGGCATCCCCATTCGCAACGATCAAATCTACCCGGTGCATTTGCCGGAGAACAGCGACGATTTCGGGCAGCCGTTGCAGCTCCTCGCCAAGCACATTGCTTTTGCCGATCCGATCAGCGGCGAGGCGCGTCGCTTTGCCAGCGCCCGGGCCTTGGAGTGGCCGGTCGTTGCGCGCGACGCTGCACCATGAGCCGGGTGATGTGCTACCGCTGCAATTGGCCGCAACCGCATTGCTGGTGTGGGTCGATTACGCCCATGCCGACGCGCACGAAGTTTGTAATCCTCATGCACCCGTATGAACACAAGCGGGTGAAGGCGAACACCGGCCGGCTCACTCATCTGTGTCTCGCCGACAGCGAGCTGCACCTCGGCATCGGCTTCGACGAGCACGAGGCGGTGCAGGCGCTGATTAACGATCCGCAGAATTTTCCGGTGCTGCTCTACCCGGGACGTGAGTCGCGGGATCTTTCAAAAGGCGAGTTGCCCGTCGCCGATCTGGCGGGACGGCGGCTGGTGGTCTTCTTGCTCGATGCGACGTGGCGACTGGTGCGCCCCATGTTTCGCACCAGCCTCAGTCTGCAACGGCTGCCGCGCGTCATGTTTACCAACGCCGCTCCGAGCCGCTATATCATCAAACGCCAGCCGGAGCCGGGGTGCCTTTCGACGCTCGAAGCGACGCACGAGTTGCTCGGCGCCTTGGATCGGGCGGGGCTCGACGTGTATTCTCAACCGACGCAGCTCATTGATTTGTTTCACCGCATGCAGGACTTCCAAATCCGCCGCGCCGCCGAGAACGCCCTTCACGGTGACCGGCGACCGTCCCGGCCGAATCCGCCGGATCCTTCCTCCGCCGGTGTGCCTTTTTCATCAAAACGTCGCCGGGTTTTCCCGGCGCCGCCGGCTGGCTGATGGGAAGTGGCGGCGTCGCCCTTTGCAAAGGGTCGGCTGATCGCTTCGGCTGAACCCAGCGAGCCGCGCTCAGTCGATCGATGATCAGCGGTTGCGCCGACAACAATGGAAGGCAGGCTGCGGCCCATGAGAAAATGGAGTGGCCTCGTGATTCTGCTCGGGCTGATGACAACCAAGGTCGTTGCGGCGCCGTTGCCGACGGGGCGCGGGCAAGCGGAGGTCAAGTATGGCGGCGCGCCGGTCACGCTCTACACTTACAAACCGGTCGGCTACAGCGACGGACCGTTGCTGGTGGTATTTCACGGGGTGATGCGCAATGCGGCTGAATATCTCGAGTTCGCGATCCCGATGGCCGAGCGATTTGGGATGATGTTGGTCGCGCCGCGGCTGGATGAGGGCGCGTTTCCCGACGAAGAATGGTATCAACGGGGCGGGGTGTTGATCGCGGGCGGCGAAGTGAATCCGAAAGAGCGATGGATGTTCAATGTGGTGGACGCGATCGTGGCGGATGTGCGTATGCGGGAAAATCGGCCGACGCTGCCGTTTTACCTGATTGGGCATTCGGCCGGTGCGCAGTTCTTGGTGCGATTGGCCGCGTTTCAACCGGGTGAGGCGAGGCGGATCGTGGCGGGAAACGCGGGCTCGCTTTTGTTTCCGAGCACGGAGCATGGGTTCGGCTACGGGCTGGGCGGACTGCCGGCCGAGTTGCGGGACGAGACGATGCTACGCCGGTATCTTGCGGCGCCTTTGACCCTTTATCTGGGCACGGCAGACACGACGCCCCGCCGTCGCTTTGATGCGAGCGCGGCGGGGATGAAGCAGGGGCCTCATCGTTATGCGCGCAACCTCGCCTGCTACGCGCTCGCTCAGGCGATGGCGAAGGAGCGGGGCTGGACCTTTGGGTGGCGCAAAGTGGAAGCGCGGGGTATCGATCACGACGCGGCGCGGATGTTTGCCGCGCCCGAGGTTGGAGATGCTTTGCTGGGGCCGAAGTGAGTGCGGATCCTTGGGCTCGAGTCGGAGCGTGGCCGGACTCACCGGACGCGTTTTGGGATTCGGCCGTAGCGCAAAAATCTTCGGTATTAATTTCTATCTGCTTATTCCGTAGAGTCCGGTTGGCTGATTTTCGCCGCTGGGCACGGCTGAATCGGACGGGCGATACCCATCAAGGAGTGAAAGGCCGCCATCGGCGGATTGCGCCGGTTGAATCGAACGACGAACGCAGCGGTGCAGCGCTGAAGATCTTTGGGCTCTGCGCCATGATAGGTTCCGGCTAAGCACGTCTTCAGGTTGCTAAAAGCGCGAGGGCGGTGGAGGGCCCAGTGACCACTCGGCTGGTGGACGAATCCGCCCCGGGCTGATCGCATCGGCGCGAGCGGCGGTGCCAAGACGCAGGCGACCGGTTCGTTCGCGTTGCTGACCTTGGGCATCGACCGAGGCAAAGACCGCACCAAAGAGCAGTGATTTGTTCGGATGTGCGGCTACCCCACAGCCGGGCTTTCCCTTGGGCGGGACTCGGCGGGTCAGGGGGTCGCCGACTTCGGCGTTTCGGCGAGAGCGGCGTCGAGGGATTTGAGCATCGCGGCGATGGTTTCGTCGGTTTCGTCGCCCATGTTGGAGATGCGGAAGGTTTTCCCCTTCAGTTTGCCGTAGCCTCCGTCGATCACGAGGCCGTGCTTCGATTTCAGAATTTTGTTCAACGCGCCGAGGTCGAGGTTTTGCGTGTTGGCGAAGCAGTTCAACGATAGCGAGCCGTAGCCCTCCTTGGGGAATAGCTTGAAACCCTTGGCGAAAACGAAGTCGCGGACGGTGGAATTGAGGCGGGCGTGACGGGCAAAGCGGGCCGCGTGGCCCTCGGTTTTGATGTCATCGAGCTTCGACTTGAGGGCGTAGATGAGCGGGATGACCGGGGTGCTGGGCGTCATACCATTCTCGTGGTTTTTTTGAAACTCGATCAGGTCGAAATAGTAGCCGCGGGTAGGGCATTTGGCGGCGCGTTCGAGGGCGCGTTTCGAGACGGAGCAGAGGGCCAGCCCGGGCGGGAGGGCGAGGGCCTTTTGCGAACCGGTGATGAGGATATCGATGCCGAGTTCGTCCTTATGGATGGGCAGCACGCTGAAGGAACTGACGGTATCGATGATCGAGATCACCTCCGGGAAATCGCGCAGGACGGCCATAATCGCCGGCAAATCGCTCATGCAGCCACAGGAGGTTTCATTGTGAATGAGAGTGATCGCGTCGTAGCCGCCGGTGGCGAGTTCGCGGCGGATGGCTTCGGGGTCGACGGGTTGACCCCAGTCAAACTTGAGGGCGGTGGCGGCGAGCCCGCAGCGCAGGGCGACATCGTTCCACTTGTCGGAGAACGCGCCGTTCATGCAGGTGAGCACCTTCTTTTGGCAGACGTTCCGCAGCGCGCCTTCCATCACGCCCCACGCGGAGCTGGTCGAGAGATAGACCGGATCTTTCGTGGCGGCCAGGGCCTGGAGCTCGGGCTGGATGGAATTGTAGAGCGCGACAAAGTCGGTGCTGCGATGGCCGATCATGGGCTGCGCCATGGCGCGGAGCGTTTTTTCCGAGACGGCGATGGGGCCGGGGATGAAGAGTTTGTAGCTCATAAAAGTGGCCCGTGGGCATTGCGAAAACAGTTTACGCGCCGGAGGCCGTCAATCTTCATCACTGGCATCAAGGCGTCCATAAAAACCCCATGCCGCTGCACTGGTTGAAGAAGAAGTTTCGCACGTTTGAGCTCTACACGGTGGACATCGTGCTCGACCGGCGCGCGGATGCCGGAGCGAGTGTTTATGGGGCGTTTTTGCAGGCGCTGTCGTGGTTGTTCAACGGGATCGTGCAGACGCGGCTTTGGCTCTATCGGCACCGTATTTTTCACGACCACCCGCTGGGTTGTCTCGTCGTGGTCGTGGGCAATCTTACCGTCGGCGGCACCGGCAAGACGCCGGTGGTGGAAAAATTTGCGCGGGCGCTGCGCGACCGGGGCCGCAAAGTCGCCATCCTCAGTCGCGGCTATAAAAGCAAGGCGCCGCCGTTTTGGAAAAAGTGGTGGTTTAAGCTCACGCATACGGCCGAGGCGCCGCCCCGGGTCGTGAGCGACGGCGTGCGGGTGTTGCTCGATAGCGAGACGGCCGGCGACGAACCGTTCATGTTGGCGAAAAATCTGCCCGGGGTCGTCGTGCTCGTGGATAAAAACCGCGTGAAGGCCGGCGCGTATGCGATCAAGAAATTCGGTTGCGACACTCTGATTCTGGACGACGGCTTCCAGTATCTGCCGCTTAAAGGGCGGCTGAATCTGCTGCTGGTGGACAAGACCAATCCCTTCGGCAACGGCCACATGCTGCCGCGCGGCGTGCTGCGCGAACCGATCAAGCACCTGAACCGGGCGAGTTATATTTTCCTGACGAAATCAAACGGCGAACGGGATAACGAATTGGAGGCCCTGATTCGGGAGCACAATCCGAAGGCCGACATCATCGAGTGCGCGCACCGGCCGCAGTATCTGCAACGCTTCGGGGTCGCGGTCGATGCGCCGGAGGCCCGCGTGCCGCTGGCGTGGCTGAAAGGGCGGCGGGTCTTTGCTTTCAGTGGCATCGCGACGCCGGAAAGCTTCGAGAAATTTTTGCGCGATCTCGGGGCGCTCGTCATGGGCCGCGAGCGCTATTTGGACCATTATCGCTACGAGGAGGAGGATTTGGCCGAGCTGTTTGCTGCGGCTCAGCGCGGAGGCGCGGAGTGCTTGGTGACGACCGAGAAGGACGCGGTGCGCATCGCGGAAACTCGGGCGTGTCCGCTGCCGCTTTTCTATCTGCGGCTTGAGATCGACATCATCCGGGGTGCAGCGGACTTCGAAGAAGCCGTGGGGCGCATTTGTTTTCCGCGGGACGGGACGCGGTAGCTTTCGCTTGCAGGCGGCGGGCGGCGTGACGTTAGCTGAGCGCTTAAATTACATGATCATCGACTCCCGTTACATCCAACTTGCGGCCGGTCTCACCGGATTTTCCACCGCCCTTAAACCGGGTGAACGCGTGCTCATTGATGCTTTCGACGTGCCTGACGCGATGGTCATCGCCCTCGTGCGCGCGACCCGGGCCAGAGGCGCGACCCCTTACGTGCAGCTGCACCGGGCGCGGGTCTCGCGCGAGCTCGCGCTTGGCGCGACTGAGGCGCAATACGAGCCCCACGCCGCCGTCGAATTGCAGCGGATGCAGAAGATGGACGCCTACATCGCCCTGCGCGGCGCGGATAACATTTTTGAAAACTCCGACGTGCCCTCGGCGCGGACGCAGCTGATCTCCCGGCTGATGAAACCGGTGCTCGACCATCGCGTGGGCAAGACCAAATGGGTCGTGCTGCGTTGGCCGACTTCGGCGATGGCGCAACAGGCGGGGAAGAGTACCGAGGCGTTTGAGGATTTCTATTTCAAGGTCTGCAATCTCGACTACAGCCTGCTCACGCCCGGCATGAAAGTGCTGGGCGACCTGATGGCGAAAACCGACCGCGTGCAGATCAAGGGTCCGGGGACCGATCTCACGTTTTCCATCAAAGGCATCGGCTCGCAGCCCTGCGGCGGCCTGCGCAACATCCCCGACGGCGAAGTTTTCTCGTGCCCGGTGAAGGACTCCGTCGAAGGTGTGATCCAGTATAACGCGCCGACGGTCTACCTCGGCGCTTCCTTCGACAATATCCGGCTAGTTTTCAAAAAAGGGAGAATCGTCGAAGCGACGGCCAATAACACGAAACGCCTCAATGAGATTTTGGACAGCGACGCCGGGGCGCGCTACATCGGCGAGTTCGCGATCGGCTTCAACCCGCACATTCTCGAGCCGATGCGCGATATCCTTTTCGACGAAAAAATCGCGGGCTCCTTCCACTTCACGCCCGGGCAGGCCTACGAAGGCGTCGGCAACGGCAACAAATCCCAAGTGCATTGGGACATGGTGTGCATCCAACGGCCTGAGTATGGCGGCGGCGAAATCTGGTTCGACGGCAAGTTGATCCGCAAGGACGGCATCTTTGTGCCGAAGGCGCTCCACAAGTTGAACCCTGACTATCTGCTGGGGAAGAAGTAGGAGCGCGCGTGCGCGCGATTTAGTCGCCCGCAAGCGGGCGCCGACCCCAAGCTGCCATGCGTGACTTCGTCCAAGCGCTGCCGAAGACCGAGACGCACCTCCACATCGAGGCCGGCTTGCCGTATCAGCTGCTGAGGGCCTGGCAGCCGGACACCTATCCGGCGGCGCCGTTCTTCCACGAACCGGACTACCGGTTTCCGAGTTTCCAGAAATTCGACGAGATTTTGCTCGGGCATGCGCTGCCGTGGTTCATCTCGGCGGAGCGTTACTATGAATCGGCCCGGGTGACGTTTGCCCGGCATGTCGTCGAAAACGTGCGCTACGTGGAAACAAGTTTCCACCTGCCGATCACGCAGTTCATCGGCGTGCCTGGCCGCGAGATCATTGCGGCGATCAGGGCGGCGGTGCCTCCGGGATTGGAGGTGCGGATCTTTGCGGGCATGTTGCGGACGGATTACGCCGGGCCGATGCAGGCGGTGATCGATGATTTGGAGAACTGGGACGACCTCGCGGGCGTGGATTTGCACGGCCTGGAGTCGCTGCCGACCGAACCCTGGACGGCCAAGGTCTGGGCCCGGCTGCGGGCGGCGGGGAAAGTAACGAAGGCCCACGCCGGGGAATTCGACGGTCCGCACCGGGTGCGTGAGGCCATCGAGATCTTGGGCGTGACCCGGGTCCAGCATGGGATCCGGGCGATCGAGGATGCGGCGGTGGTCGCGTTGGCGCGGGACCGCGGGGTGACGTTTGATACCTGTCCGATCAGCAATTTGAAACTGCGGGTGGTGCCCACGCTGGCCGAGCATCCGTTGCGACGGCTGCTGCAGGCGGGCGTGCGCTGCACGGTGAGCACGGATGATCCGCTGGTTTTTGCGAACCGGGTGAGCGACGAGTATCTGGCGCTGGTCAATGAGGCCGGATTCTCCCGCGGGGAACTGGCTCAATTGGCCCGCAACGGTTGGGCCGTGGCGGACGTGCCGGGAGCGGTCCGACAGAAGTGGCTCGCGGAGATCGACCGGTTGGCGATGGTGATGGCCGGGTGATCCGCCCGCAAAAATCCGTGACCGAACAAATCTACACCATTCCGCCCACCATCCGCCGCAACCGCGCCGATAAAATTCTTGCCCGGGCGTTCCCCGAGCACAGCCGCGTGGCGTTTCACCGCTCGTTTGACGCGGGTCTGGTGCGGATGGCGGGAAAGCCGATTCCGCGGGACCAAGAAGTCGTGGGTGGCATGGAGATCAGTTTTGCTTTTCCCGATCTGATTCCCTCGGGGGTGCGGGCGGTGGAGATTCCGCTGGCCGTGATATTCGAGGACAAGCACATGCTCGCGATCAACAAGGCTGCGGGCATGGTCGTGCATCCCGGGGCGGGCACGCGGGATGACACCCTCGTCCATGCGCTCCTCGCGCACTGCAAAGGCAAGTTGAGCGGAGTCGGTGGCGTGGAACGGCCGGGCATCGTGCACCGGTTGGACCGCGAAACCTCGGGGGTGATTTTGGTGGCGAAGAGCGACCTCGCGCACCGCGGGCTCGCGGAGCAATTCAAGGAACGCGAGCTGCAGAAAGAATATCTCACGCTCGTGACGGGCGCGCCCGGTCTGTTGAGCGGCAGCATGAGAAAGGCGATCGGGCGCAATCAGCAGCACCGGCACAAGATGACGGCCATCGACGAGGAAGACGAAAGCGGCCGCGGCCGCGACGCGCACACCGATTGGGCGGTGGTGGAAGGATTCGGGAAGATTGCGACGCTCATGCGTTGCACGATTCACACCGGCCGAACGCACCAGATCCGAGTCCACATGAAGGCGCTCGGGCACACGGTTTTGGGTGACGAGATCTACGGTTGGAAACCCGACCCTCGTCTGCCGAAGCAACCGGAACGGGTGATGTTGCACGCGGAGCACATCGTGGTGACGCATCCGATCTCGGGAAAAATTCTGGACCTGAAGGCCCCGTTGCCGGCGGATTTTGAAGCCCAACTGGCGCAACTGCGTAAGCTCACCCGCAGCGAAGAGAGGCGGAAGCTGATCGCGGCCGAGCCGGTGAAGCGAAAAGGTAAACCGGCGCCCCCTCCGGCGCACGTGCGGGAAGCGTAACGGGATTCTACCGGACTTCGTAAACCTCCACGAGGGCAACGCCACCGGCACCGGTGGGGGATTCGATCACGGCCGTGTAAGCGCCAGGAGCAAGGGTGACGAGCAAAGCAGAGTCGGCGCTGCCGGGGAAAAGCGGTAGAGTCGGTGCGAGGGGGTCCCAGGCGAGGCAAAACACCTTGGTCGGCGGGGCGGGCGGGGCGGTTTCCAAGACTAGAGTTGCAGGCCTTCGCGGGGGAAATCCGCCATGAACTCGGTCGCGAGTCTCCCGCCCGCAGGTAGCGGGATGAGCGTCGTGACGGGTTGCGCCGAGCTGGTGACGACCGTGATCCACAGCCACAAAAACGCGACGGCGGGATGAAAACGTGGGGTCATGGCTGGAAAAAAGTGCGGGCTCATTTTGCGCGGGCACCGGCGGTCGGTCGGGTTTTGAGTTTCTAGTCCAGGGCTTCGGCGGCGATGCCCCAGCGGAGGTTATAAAGTGAGTTCTCGAAGGCTGAAAAATTTCCCAGCTCGGCCAAGGTAATCACGGTCGCGAGGGCCGCCGGAAAAACATCAGCGCGGGCGGGGGGCAGGCCCGGGATTTTCTTTCGGTCAACGAGCGGGAGTTTACCCAACTCATCAAGGAGCGTGACCAGGCTCGCGCGGGGGAGGTTTGTCGCGGTCTCGGCGAGGGTGTGGCCAGCACGGGCGCCATGAATCGTGCGCACGGCGCTGAAAGTGCCGCCGGTGCCGATGGCGGTGGCCGTCGGCGGAAGGGAGAATTTAAAGCTGGAGCGCCCGATGAGGTCGCGGGTGTAGGTGGCGATCGCGATGACTTGGTGGGTGGTGAGCGGGGCCGTCGGGTCCTGAACCAATTTTTCAGTGAGGCGCACGCAGCCGAGTTGCAGACTCACGGCTTGCTCGATCCGGCGGTCGCGAAACGCGAGGCACTCCAAGCTCCCGCCGCCGAGGTCGAAGACGTAGAAGTCGCGCAAAGCACCGAGGGCGGGATCACAGGTCAGACCGCGGCCGATGAGATTGGCCTCCTCCTCGCCGGAGAGCAGTCGGATCGGGCGACCGGTGGCGGCGAGGACTTGGGCGATAAATTCGGCGCCGTTGAGCGCGTCGCGGACGGCGCTCGTGGCGACAAGGATGATTTTGGTCGGCGAGTGGGTGGCGGCGTCGGCCAAGAGGGACCGGATGGCGTCTAGGCCACGAGCCATCCCCTCGGCGGTGAGGCGGGGTTCGGCGCGGCTGAGGCCGGCGCTGATCCGCGCGTCGATCGTGCGGTAGTGGCGCGAGCTAAGTCCGCCGGCGGCGTCGCGCGCCGCCACGAGGATTTTTATGGAATTCGAACCGATATCGATGACGGCGACGGAAGGACCGGACATGGCCACCACGAAACACACGAAATACCCGAAAGAAAAGCCGACATAGCTTTCGGAGCGTTAGCGGGGACTAAAGCACGAAGTCGGCGGGGGCGATCAGGACGACGAATTCGCCCTTGAGACTGCCTTTGAGCAGCCGCTCGCAGACATCGGCGGCGCGGCCGACGTACCAGGTTTCGTGGAGTTTGGTCACTTCGCGGGCGATACAGACGACGCGATCGGGGCCGAGTTTTTCGACAATTTCGGCGGCGAATTTGTCGATCCGGTGGCAGCTCTCGTAGAGCGCGAGGGTGAACTCGAAGGTGCGGTATTTTTCCAAGAACGCGGTGCGGGCGGAGGTTTTTGCGATGAGAAAACCGGCGAAGAGAAAACCGTTGGTGGGGAGACCGCTGGCGCTGAGGACGGCCGCGACCGCGCAGGCGCCGGGCACGGGGATCACCGGTAGGCCGAGGCGGCGGCAGGCGCGCACGAGCCGGAAACCGGGATCGCTGATGGCGGGCGTACCGGCGTCGCTGACAAGGGCCACGGATTGGCCTGCGGCGATTTTTTGCGCAATGAATTCCGCGGCGGCGGTCTCGTTGTGGTCGTGATAGGAAACGAGCGGCCGGTGCAGGCCGAAGCGCGTGAGCAGGCCGCCGGTGGTGCGGGTGTCTTCGCAGGCGACGAGATCAACGGCGCCGAGGATGGCGCGGGCGCGTTCGGTGAGATCGGCGAGATTGCCGATGGGCGTGGCGACGACGTAGAGCGTGCCGGGCGACGGAATGAGCGAAGGATTGGTGGCGGGCTCGGTCATGCGTGGGCACAAAAAATCCGGCGCGAGGCCGGATATGGCGAGAGGGAAGTGGCGAGGGAGTTTGGCGAACCCGCCGCTTCGCCCCGTCCGCCACGAAGGAAGACGAGGCGAAGGGACAGTGACTTAGCGGCCGCCCTGTTGGCCCATCCCGGGGATTTGGCCTTCCCAACCGGCGGGGCGGCTCCAAGGGATGGCGGTGTCTTTCTGGCGACGGGTTTCGCAGCCGCCAAAGAGGGCGACGAAGGTGGCGAGAAGCAGGAACAGGAGGGATTTTTTGAGCGAGTTCATCGTAGATTAGTTAAGGAGTGAGTAGGGCCAAATCGCCTTTGTGCAAGACGCCGCGCAATGAATCCGGTTCCACCTGCGCGATGGAAAACTGCGAACGCACGTCGCTCAGGCTAACGGTGGCGAGCAAATCCGAGCCGCTGCGGATAGCGAAGCGCTGGCCGACTTGGGCGCCGCGGTTGGTGCCGTAGTTGAGAACGACGAAGGCGTTGTCGGGGCCGACGCTCATCACCGCGGCGGAGTTGCGGCCGGCCCGGCTGGAGAAGACGGCGGTCGAGGCGCCGGCGGCAGTCGGCACGGCGGCGCCGTTTTTGGCCGTGGCGAGCTGGCGCTCAAGTTCGGCGATGGTGGACTTGTAGGCCTCGACCTGGGCGGGCGGGATGGCGGCGGCGCGGGTGTCGGCGAGGTCTTGGCGAAGCGAAGTGAGTTCGTCGCGCAGGGTGCGCTCGGCTTGTTCGCGGGCGACGAGCGCGGTGCGCGAGGCGGCGAGGTCGTTGGCGAGTTGGGTGGTGCGGGACTCGGCGGTGGAGAGCCGGGATTGGGCGACCTCGAGTTGGGCGCCGGCGACGACGGCTTGTTTTTGGAAGGAGGAGGCAATCTCGCGGGAGGCGGCGAGCTGGCCATCGAGCGCGGTGTTGCGGGAGGCGAGATCGCGGCGGGTCTCAAGGGACTGCCAATAGAGCGCGCCCAACGAGCCGCTTACGGTAAAAGCGCAGAGGCTGAGGACGAGCAGGAGGCGGTTCATGTGGAGAAATCCTAAGGCGGATGCGCGGCCCAATCTGAGGGCCAGATTGCGCCGGGTCGTGCGGGGTAGGCTAGGCGGAGCGGTAGGTGGATTTGTACCACGGGGTCTTGGGGCGTTTCTTAATGCCGGCGCCCTTGTTGGCCGCGAGGTGCTCGAGGATTTTGAAGACGAGCTCGGTTTTCTCGGGATCGCCGACTTGGGCGGCGAGTTGGTCGGCGGTGAACGGGGTGCCCGGGACGGCCTTGAGCGCAGCGGCGATTTTGAGTTTCAGCGCGATGACGCCGCCGGCGGCTTTTTTCCCGGCTTCGACGCCGGGCTGATGATAGGCGTTGATCCCGACGAGCGACGCATAGAGGCCGACGACGCGTTCATAGAGGGCGATCAACAGGCCGAGAGAGCGCGGCGAGACGTCGTCCAAGGTGATGGTGACGGAGTGACGGTCCTTTTCGGTGAGGGCGTCGCGAGTGCCGAGGTAAAAGCCTTGGAGGAAATCGCCGGCGGTGATGCCGGGTTCGACCTCGAGAGAGGACTTCGTGTCGCGGTCTTTGAGGACTTCGATGAAGGTGACGAAAAAATTGTTCACGCCATCGCGCAGTTGCTGGACGTAGGCGTGCTGATCGGTGGAGCCCTTGTTGCCGTAAACGGCGATGCCCTGGTTCACGACGTTACCCTTGAGGTCGTGTTCTTTGCCGATGGATTCCATCACGAGCTGTTGGAGGTAACGCGAAAAGAGGAGGAGGCGGTCTTTGTAGGGGAGGACGACCATGTCCTTGGCCCCGCGACCGTCGGTGGCGTAGTGCCACATGAGGGCGAGGAGAGCGGCCGGGTTTTGGGCGACCGTCGTGTTGCGGGTGACGACGTCCATCGCGGCGGCGCCCTCGAGCATCGCTTGAATGTCGAGGCCCTGCAGCGCGGCGGGGAGGAGGCCGACGGCGGAGAGTTCCGATGTGCGGCCGCCGACCCAATCCCACATCGGAAAACGGGCGAGCCAGTTTTGGACAACCGCGGTCTGGTCGAGTTTCGAACCGGCACCGGTGACGGCGACAAAGTGTTGCGTGAAATCGAGCCCGGCGGCTTGGAAGGCGGCGGAGGCTTCGAGTTGGCCGTTGCGGGTCTCGGCGGTGCCGCCGGATTTGGAAATGACGACGACGAGGGTTTTGGCGAGTTGGCCGCGAAGGCCGGCGAGAACGTAGTCGATGCCGTCGGGATCGGTGTTGTCGAAGAAGGACACGGCGAGCTTATCTTTGCGGGGTTGGCCGAGTGCGTGTTGGACGAGCTGCGGTCCGAGGGTCGAGCCGCCGATGCCGATCACGAGCAGGTTTTTGAATTTACCTTTGGGGCCGGCGATGGTGCCGGCGTGGATTTTGGCGGCGAAGTCTTGGATCGCGGTGAGCGTGGACGAAATCTCGGCGGCGAGGGCGGGCGTCGGGGCGAGCTGGGGCGCACGCAGCCAGTAATGACCGACCATACGGTTCTCGTCGGGATTGGCGATGGCCCCGGATTCGAGCGCGGCCATGTCGGCGAAGGCCTGTTGGAGCGCCGGATCTTTTGCGGCGAGGTAGTCGTCGGGAAACGGGATGCGGCTGATATCGAGCGCGAGACCGAGCGCGGGGTTTTGGTAGTAGAGGGATTTAAATCGGTTCCAAGTTGGCATGGGGGAAGGAGGGCAGAAGTAGCGGGTAGCCGGTAGAGGGTAGCGAGTAGAAATTAGCACGGCAGGGTGGGCGAGCCGGGAGTGCAGGCGGACCGGAATGCGGGAAGATCGGAATGTGGTCGGGCGGGGCCACGGGGTGGTTTGACGGCGCCGGCGCGGAATTTGGCGAAAGCCAAATTTGGCTATTACGTGAAGCGTAGTCCGGGGCAGGGAACACGATTCGCTACTCTTAAACGCGGCGCGGCGCCCGAGCTGGGGTCACGTCACTTCAAATTGGGGTGGGGCCTCACTTCTCCCGGATTCGCCGCCGTCTCGTCCGCCTTGATTGATGAACTGCAAGACACGCTCGGCTACGGGAAGGTCATCCCGGCGGAGACGGAAGCGGAGACGATGTCGAAGGACTGCGATTGGCCTTCCCCGGTTTTGAAGAAGCGTTTGGAAAGTTGGCGGGCTTCGGCGGCGGTGAAGATTGCGTCTGGGTTGGGACGGAAAGCCGTGTTTGCGATCGGCTGCCGCAACGATCTGCTCGTCACGGAGAGGGGTGGCGATAGTTGAGGCGGCTATGGGCGCAAGAACAGGGCACACGTGTGAGATTGCCATTTGGTCGTTCGACTCGCAGTGAGATTTCTTGGCCATGCCTGCATGTTATCGCGCTTAAAACAGTTCCTGGGGTTGCCGTCCGCAGCCGAAGAGAATTCCGGAGCCCGGGGCGAGGCCGCAGCGGCGGAGTTTTTACAACGTGAACAGGCTTTTTCCATCGTTGCACGGAACTGGCGCAATCCGAGGGATCGGCGCGAGGAGATTGATCTGGTCGCGCGTGATGGCGAAGTGTTGGTTTTCGTGGAGGTGAAGACCCGGGCTGCCGCCGCGTTGGTCTCGGGGTTCCATTCCGTGAATGCCCGAAAAAAAGCGGTGCTCCGTCGCGCCGCGACCGCTTACCTTCGCAGCTTGCAGTATCCTCCTGTCACTTTCCGGCTCGATGTGGTGGAAGTCGTGTTTGCACCGGGCGGCGCTGCGAACGTGCGCCATTTTGCGAACGTGCGTCTTTTCCCGAAACACTTTCAACCCTGAGTGGTGCGTCCCGGCGTCATGTCGACCGTGGTCGCCGCCGCCATTTCCCTTGCTTCAACTCCGGGCGTTGCAGAGAAATTCTCTTCTATGGCCGAATCTGCGCGTCATCCATTTCTCCAAGGCCTGAGCAAACACCGGGGAGCGCCTCCGACGGTTGTGGTCATTTTCGGTGCGTCCGGCGATCTGACGGCCCGCAAGCTCATCCCGGCGGTTTACAATCTTGGTCACGACAACCTGTTGCCGGCCGATTTCTTTCTCGTCGGCTACGGCCGGAAGGCGATTCCGGATGAAGAATTTCGCGCGCTGGCCACGGATGCGATCAAGGAATTCTCCCGCCGCGAACTGAATGCCGAGGTCTGGGCGCGCGTCGCGGCGAATACCTCTTACGTTGCCGGCGGCTACGATGAAAAAGCCGCATTCGACCGGCTCGCCGCCCACATCGCGGCGCTGGAAAAGAAGATCGGGCGCGAAGTGCAGACGCTTTTTTATATTTCAACCCCGCCCTCGGTGTTTGCTCCGATTTTGCAAAATCTGGGTGCCAGCGGTCTGGCGGCCAAGTATCTCGGTCAGGCTCATCACACGAAGGTCATTATCGAAAAACCTTTCGGCAAAGACCTCGAGTCGGCCCGCGCGCTCAATGTCACGATCCGCTCCGTGCTGGCCGAGCACCAAGTCTACCGGATCGATCATTACCTCGGGAAGGAGACGGTGCAGGATTTGCTCGTGCAGCGTTTCAGCAACGCAATCTTCGAGCCCCTGTGGAACCGTAACTTCATCGACAGTGTTCAAATCACCGTCGCGGAGGAAGTGGGTGTCGGCACCCGCGGCGGTTATTACGAGCAGAGCGGTGCGTTGCGCGACATGATCCAGAATCACACGATGCAATTGCTCGCGCTCACCGCGATGGAGCCGCCTGTTTCCATGGATGCCGAGGCGGTGCGGGATGAAAAAGTCAAAGTGCTCAGGGCGATCCAGCCGCTTAATCTCGGCGTGGATGGAGACGTCGCCCGCGCGCAATACGCCGCGGGCATGATGGGCGGCAAAGCTGTTCCCGGTTATCTCCAAGAAGGCGGCATCGCGCCGGAATCGGCCACCGAGACCTACGCCGGCATCCGGCTCTCGATCAACAATTGGCGCTGGCAAGGCGTCCCGTTTTATCTGCGCTCCGGCAAACGCATGGCGCGCCGGGTGTCCGAGATCGCGATCAACTTCAAGCGCCCGCCCGGCACGTTGTTCTCCAAAGACGGCGGCTTCGACCTCGCGGCCAACACGCTCGCTTTTCAGATTCAGCCCGACGAGGGCCTGAGCCTGATCATTAACACCAAGATTCCCGGTCTCGAGACCCGCACCCAGCCGGTGAAAATGAGCTTCCGTTACGCGACCACGTTTGGCTCCAACACCCCCGAGGCTTACGAGCGGCTGGTGCTCGATGCCATGATCGGTGACGGCACGCTTTTTATCCGTGGCGACGAAGCCGAGACGTCGTGGAAACTTTACACTCCGGTGCTCGAACATTGGAAAATCGCCGGCCGCGAAGGCATGGACAGCTACCCAGCCGGCTCGTGGGGCCCGGCCACGGGCGAAGCGCTGGTGGCGGCAAACCAGCACGTTTGGCGTCAGCCCTAAGCTGCCATGCCCGCGATTTTCGACGCGCTTCCGGGTATCGAATTGCCCGTGGGTTCGATCTCCTCGAGCCTAGCGAAGATGTGGGCCGATACTGCCGCCAGCGGCGGCCCGGCGCCGGACAAGGGCGAGACCAAGGCGACCCAAGTTAACTTCGTGTTGCATCTTGGGCTTAATTCCACGGCCGCCGATGCGGTCAAGCAGTTCGAGACCGCTGTCCGTTTTTCGCGCCGCTATCCCTGCCGCGTGGTCGTGCTTTGCCCTTCATCGGATGACGCAAGCGTGGCGGAGATGCGGGCGAAAATTTACGGTGAATGCTTTCTCGGGAAATCAAAAGGCGACACGCGCTGCTGTGAGTTCGTTCTTTTGAGTTATCCGAGCTCGGCCCGGAAATTTCTGGAGAATCAGGTGTCGATCTGCCTGTCGACCGATCTACCGCTTTACTACTGGGCCCATCGTTTCAGCGCGAGCGGGCGTTTGGCGGATTATCGTTACCTGCTTACCCGCGCGCACCGCGTGTTGCTCGACAGCGCGATCGCCCCGGCGGACGCGCTGACTTACGCGTGGCCGCGGCCGGAGAACGTGCGGGATTTGGCCTTTGCCCGATTACTGCCCGTGCGGCAATCGCTCGGGCAGTTTCTCAGTCGTTATCCGATGTCCGCCCTGTGTGGCGGGCTGACTGCGGTCACGCTAAGCTATGGGCTCCACCTTGCCGCCGAGGCCCGGGTGTTGCTCGCTTGGGTGCAGGACCGCATCGGCCAAGGCGGAGAAAACCGCGCGACGTTTGAATTGGTCGCCTCGACGGAAGCGACGCCGCAGGCCCTCGCGCTCACGTTCACTTACGCCGACCGCAAGTATTTTTCCTGGCGAGGCGATGCGGGCACGGGCGCGGCCCTATTTCTGGCCGACTTCGGCACCGGCCGCACGGAACTGCCCGCCGCCGTGAGCCTGCTCGCGCCTGAAAATGCGCTGAGCGAGGCGATGTTTTTTTGAGTCGAAGCGGACGTTTGAGCCGGCCTTGCGATTGAGACCGACTGAACTTCCCGGCTATTTCGCGGCGGGCTTCGAAAAGTTAGCGTAGAAAAACGTGCTGGCCTCGGTGGCGAGACGATTGGGGTCTTCCGAGAAGGTTTTGCTATCGGTCTCAAGGGCGAGCACGCCCTGCCAGCCGGACTTCTTCACGGCGGCGAACAGGCCCGCGTAGTTTGCGCCTCCCTTGCCGATCTCGGTGTCAACGGCGACGGTCTTGCCGTCGACCATTTCAACTTTCTTGTCCTTCAGGTGCATATCAAAAACCCGGTCGCCGTAATCGCTAAACACCTTGGCCGCATCGAAGCCGGCGGCGGTGATCCAGCCGATATCGAGGCACACCCCGATGCGGCGGTCGCGGGCGTCGAGGATTTTCTGCACGGTGGCGGGATCGCCGTAAACCGAGCCTTTGCCGTGATTGTGGATCGCGAGCTTGATGTCGTATTCCTTCACGAGGGCTTCGAGATTGTCCCATTCGGCCAAGTTCCGGGGTTCAACGATGATGATTTTGATGCCCATCAATTTTGCGAATTCGAACAGCTTTCGGTTCGCCTCTTTATCCATGGAGGTGCCGTTGACGCCAAACGTGTAGGCGACGAGTCCGTTTTGCTCGAGCACGGCCTTCTTGCGGAGGCTCTCGGCCGCCGGCGCCGTGGGATCGAGGTGCGACTTGATGAACTGGAGGTGCTTGATGCCGTGCTTGGTCGCAAAGGCCACGACTTGGTCGAAAGTCATGTTGCGGCACGTCCAAGTTTGGAGGCCAAGTTGCGGAGGAGTCTGCGCGGCAGCGGCGTTCCACGAGAGCGCGAAAGAACATGCTAGGAGGGCGAGGAGGCGGAGTGTTTTCATGGGATATTAGCGGGTTAGACGAGGGAAAGGACTGAATAGGTGCGCTTGCCTTTGCGCAGGAGGACAAATTTGCCGAACAGCAGATCAGCTTGGCCGAGGGCACGAGCGAAGTCGGCGACCTTGATGTTATTAACGTAAACGCCGCCGCCCTCGATGTCCTTGCGGGCTTGCCCCTTTGAGTGGGCAAGTTGCGCGAGCACCAAGGCCTCGGTTAGTGGCAACGTCTGGCCCGCAAGCCAATCGGCATGAGCGGGCACGTTGATGGTCGGAACCTCGCCGACAACGTCACCAAAGGTGGCTGCACTGGTGTCGCCGATCTCGGCGCCGAAAAGAATCGCGCTCGCTTTGAGGGCGGCATCAAGCGCGCCTTGGCCATGAACGGTGCGCGTGATCTCGGTGGCGAGGGCTTTGTGGGCCTCGCGAGCGCCGGGGTTGGCGGCGTGTTTGGCTTCGAGCGCTTCGATTTCATCGCGGGCGAGGAATGTAAACTTGCGGAGGTATTCGCCGACCTTGGCATCCTCGGTGTTGATAAAGAATTGGTAGAACTTGTAGGGGCTCGTTTTTTCCGGATCGAGCCAGACCGCGCCACCCTCGGTTTTACCAAACTTGGTGCCGTCAGCTTTGGTGATGAGAGGGAAGGTGAGGCCCCACGCGGAGAGTCCCGTTTTTTTGCGGATGAGATCGGTGCCCGCCGTGATGTTGCCCCATTGCTCGGTGCCACCGATCTGGAGTTCGCAGGTTAGATTCTGCCTCAAATGGCAAAAATCGTTGGCCTGCAGCAATTGGTAGCTGAACTCCGTGAAGCTGATGCCGGCCTCGCTGCCGAGACGGTTTTTTACGCTGTCCTTGGCGATCATGCTGCCGAGCGAAAAGTGTTTGCCGACGTCGCGCAGAAAATCGAGGAAGCTGATCGGCGCCGTCCAATCGGCGTTGTTGACGATCCTCGCCGGATTGCCGGCGGAGGAAAAATCGAGGAGGCGCCCGAGTTGGAGACAGATTCGGCCGTAATTGTAGGCGAGTTGCTCGCGGCTGAGCAGATTGCGCTCGGCGGACTTGCCGCCTGGGTCGCCGATCATGCCGGTAGCGCCGCCGGCGAGGCTGATCGCGTGATGACCGGCCAGCTGAAAGCGGCGCAACGTCAACTGCGGCACCAAATGACCGACGTGGAGCGAGTCCCCGGTCGGATCGAAGCCGCAATAAAGCGTGATCGGCCCCGTGCTCAGGCGCTGAGTGAGCGCAGCCAGGTCGGTGCAATCGGCGATGAGGCCGCGCCATTGGAGTTCTTCGATGAAGTTCATCACGGGGGAGAAAGTTAACGGCCCGCCGCGCCGGCCGCGCAAGAGCGTTTCTAATGCCGCCCCGCCTTAACGTAGAAAAACGTCAGCTATCGGGAAAAACGGTTTGCGGCGGCGTTGCGCGGGAGTCTAGCTCATCCCTTTCATCTCGTTTCCATCCACCCTTATTCATCACCACCATGCCCATCGCCGTCGGCTCAAAAGCCCCTGATTTTACGCTCAAGTCCAAAACCGCCGACGGTCTCGTCGACGTGAAACTTAGCGCCAACTTTGGCGTGAAGCAGACCGTGATTTTGTTCTTCCCGCTCGCTTACACGGGCGTCTGCACGCAGGAAATGTGCGATCAGACGAGCGGCCTCGGTGATTACGAAAAACTCGGGGCCACGGTTTACGCCATTAGCGTGGACAGCCCGTTTGCCCAGGAAGCTTGGGCCCAGGCTAACAAGATCGGCATTACGCTGCTCTCGGACTTGAACAAAGAAACGACCAAGGCGTATGGCGTGCTTTTCCCGATGCTCGCGGGCATCGGCGACACCTCGGCTCGCGCTGCATTCGTCGTCGGCCAAGATGGCGTCGTAACCTACGCCGAGCAGACCGCCACGCCGAAAGATCTGCCGAATTTCGACGCGATCAAGGCCGTGCTCGGCAAATAAACCTAGCTACGATCGCGGCCCGCGCTCCCTTTCAATCGAGTATCGAAAATCCAACTTCATGAGCCTTCCCAATCCGTTTAACACGCTCCAGACCTTCTCCGCCAACGGCGAATCGCACTCGTTCTACTCGTTGCCCGCCCTCGAAAAGGCCGGTTACAATGTGAGCAAGCTGCCGGTCTCGATTCGGATTGTGCTGGAGTCGCTGCTGCGCAATTGCGACGGCAAGCGGGTCGCCGAGCCCGCCGTCAAGGCGCTCGCAACTTGGGCGGCGAAGGCTGACCGCACGGAGGAAATCCCCTTCGTCGTGGCGCGTATCGTGTTGCAGGATTTTACCGGCGTGCCGCTCTTGGTGGACCTCGCCGCCATGCGCTCGGCCGTCACGAAGCTGGGCAAAAACCCGAAGATCATCGAGCCCCTCGTGCCGGTGGATCTCGTCGTCGACCACTCGGTGCAGGTTGATTTTGCGGGCAGTGCCGATGCGTTGGCGAAGAATCTCGAACTCGAGTTCTCACGCAACCGCGAGCGTTACCAATTTTTGAAGTGGGGCATGCAGGCGTTCGACACCTTCAAGGTCGTCCCTCCCGGCATCGGCATCGTCCATCAAGTGAACTTGGAGTATCTCGCGAAGGGCGTGCTGAACGCGGGCGCGATTTACTATCCCGACACGCTCGTCGGCACCGATTCGCACACGACGATGATCAACGGTCTCGGCATCGTGGGCTGGGGCGTCGGCGGCATTGAGGCTGAGGCCGGCATGTTGGGCCAACCGGTTTATTTCCTCACGCCGGACGTCGTCGGCGTGTATCTCACCGGCGCTCTGCGCGAAGGCGTCACCGCCACCGACCTCGCGCTGACGCTCACCCAGCAACTCCGCAAAGCCAAAGTCGTCGGCAAGTTCGTCGAATTTTATGGTCCTGGCGCTACCGCGCTGCCCGTCGTGGACCGCGCTACGATCGCCAACATGGCGCCCGAATACGGCGCGACGATGGGCTTCTTCCCGATTGACGCCGAGTGCGTCAATTACCTCCGGGCCACCGGCCGCGACCCCAAGCAGCTCGCGCTCTACGAGGCTTACTACCGGGCGCAGAATCTCTGGGGTATTCCCGAGAAAGGTCAGATCGAGTATTCGACTGATCTTTCGCTCGACCTCTCGTCGGTTGGACCGAGCGTCGCCGGTCCCAAGCGTCCACAGGACCGGATCGAGCTCTCGAAGATGAAGCAGGAATTCGTCGCGGCGTTCTCCAAGCCCGTCGCCGAAAATGGTTTTGGCAAGAAGGCCGAAGAATTCTCGACCGTGACCGTCGACATCGGTGGCACGAAGCTCGGCCACGGCTCCGTGCTGATTGCTGCGATCACGAGCTGCACCAATACTTCCAACCCGAGCGTCATGCTCGCCGCCGGTCTCCTCGCCAAAAAGGCTGTGGCCAAGGGCCTCAAAGTGAACCCGCTGGTGAAATCGTCGCTCGCGCCCGGCTCACGCGTCGTGACCGACTATCTCGATAAGACCGGCCTCACGCCTTACCTCGACCAACTCGGCTTTCAGACGGTCGGCTACGGTTGCACGACCTGTATCGGAAACTCCGGCCCGCTCTCGGCGCCGATCGAGGAGGCAGTGGTGAAAAACGATCTCGTTGCGGCCTCCGTGCTTTCGGGTAACCGCAATTTCGAGGCGCGCGTCCACCAGAACATCAAGTCGAATTTCCTGATGTCGCCGCCGCTAGTCGTCGCATTTGCCCTCGCGGGCCGGGTCGATATCGACCTCTCGACCGAGCCGCTCGGCCACGATCAGGCCGGCGCGCCCGTGTTCTTGAAAGATATCTGGCCCTCGCTGCAAGAGGTCCGCGACCAGCTGCAGGCCGCGCTCAAGCCCGAGGTGTTCCGCCGTCTCTACATCAACTTCGCCGAGCAGAATCCGAAGTGGAACGAGATCCCGGCAACGACGGGCAATGTTTACGCCTTCGAGGCGAAATCGACCTACATCCAAGAGCCGCCGTTTTTCACGAACTTCTCGATGACCCCCGGCGCGATCAAGCCGATCACCGGAGCGCGCGCTCTGGGCCTGTTCGGTGACTCGGTCACGACCGACCACATCTCGCCGGCCGGCGCGATCAAGCAGAGCTCGCCCGCGGGCAAGTTCCTCCTCGAAAGCGGTGTGACCTATGCAGACTTCAACTCCTACGGCTCGCGCCGCGGCAACGATCGCATCATGACGCGCGGCACCTTTGCCAACGTCCGCATCAAGAATCTGATGCTCGGCGGCGAAGAGGGTGGCAACACGCTTGGCGCGGATGGGGTCAAGACCTCGATCTACGATGCCTCGATGGCTTATCAAAAGGCGGGTACTCCGTTGATCATCTTGGCCGGTCAGGAATATGGCACCGGTTCTTCCCGCGACTGGGCCGCGAAAGGGACCAATCTTCTGGGCGTCAAAGTCGTCGTCGCCCAAAGCTTCGAGCGCATTCATCGGTCCAACCTCGTGGGCATGGGCGTGCTGCCCCTGCAATTCAAAGACGGAACCACGGCGCAGACGCTGCAGCTTGATGGCACCGAGTCTTACGACGTCGTGGGTCTCGATGAAACGATCAAGCCCCAGCAGGACCTCACGTTGAAAATCACGCGCAAGAGCGGTGCGGTCGGGCACGTGGTCGTGCGTTGTCGCATCGATACCCCGATCGAGATCGACTACTACCAACACGGTGGGATTCTGCCCTATGTGTTGCGGCAGATTATCGCGCAAAATTGATTTTGAATTCTGCGCGCGCCGCCGTCGAGCCACCGTGGGTGGGTGACTCGCCGGCGGTGCGGGCGACGGTTCAAGTATCTGGGAATAGTGCCGTTCTAGCAGGTTGTTTCGTTTTTCTTCTCCATGCCTGATTCGACTCCTTCCGTTTATCTCGTAGATCCTCATTCTGATCCGGTGGTCGTGCGCATCGAGGGTCGGGCATGTTTTCAAAACAGCACCGGTCTGAGAGATTTCGTCGGCGAGATGCTGCGCCAAGGGCGCCGGCACTTTGTGGTGGATTTTCATAACTGCACGAGCATGGACAGCACGTTTCTCGGCGTGCTGGCGGGGGTGGCGCTGGAGCTAAAGAAGACCAATCCCCCCGGTAGCATTGTACTCGCTCGGGTGGGAGTTAGGAATCTTGAGCTGATCCGCAACTTGGGTTTGCATCGTCTGCTGACGGTCGACGCCGGAGACAAGCCGATGAGCTACGGCAAGTGTGAGACGGCTCTGGCGGCGTCTAATCCGGGAGAGCTGGATCGCGCGAAGTTAGCGCTCGAATCTCACGAGCACCTGGTGGCCGCCGATGAAAGCAACCGGTCGAAGTTTCAGGATGTATTGTCGTTTCTGAAGAATCGCGTTGAGCAAAGCTGACCCGGAGATGACCGCTGCCGCCGGGGATGGCCCCGGGCGCTCTTTCTCTTTTTTGTAGTCTTCACGATTGCCCGTCTCGGCAGCTGTGGCCCACAGTTTTCGTTCATGGTTTTTGCCATCGTCATTGCGTTTGTGGTGGGGGTCGCGGTCTTGGCGGTGCCCTTTTGGCGCGCGCGCGCCGCAGCCGATGCGAGTGAAACGGCCCGGCAGCAGGCGACGCAGGACCGGCAGCGGGTGGTTGAGTTCATGCACCTCATGGTTGAAGCGCTGGGAGCGGGCCTGACGCGGGCCGAGTTGCACCAGCGGATCGTGCACGCGTCGATTCTTTGCACCGGAGCGCTGAGTGCTTGTTTGTTTCAGCGCACCGAACGCGGCACGCTGCGCGGGTCGGCGGTAGAAGGATTGTTTCCACCCCATCGGCCGCTCGACGATGAGGCCAAGTCCAAGCTGACCACCCGCGCCAAGTTTATCGAGCAAGTGCTGCAGGCCGAGGAGTTTCCCGACAGCGAAGGAATCGTGGGTCGCGTGGCGAGGACCGGCCGGGGGGAATTATTGGCCGACGCGACCAGAGATCGGCGCGTGGTCCGGCACGACGATCCGGCCCTCGTGGTGCGCTCGGTGATCGCGGTGCCACTCTGCTTTCGCGATCGTTCGTTTGGGATCTTGGCGGTAGCCAATGCCGCCGGCGGGCGGTCGTTCTCGGAGATGGAGTTTTCGCTGATGGAGTCTTTGGCGGAGCAAGCGGCTCTGGCCTTGCACAACGCCGAGTTTTTGCACCTGCAGATGGAGCAGCAGCAACTCGATTTGGATATCTCGGTCGCGAGTGGAATTCAGCGGATGCTGTTGCCACGCAAGACCGACACCATCGAGGGCATTGATTTGGATGCGCGGTACAAACCGGCGCAAAAGATCGGCGGCGACCTTTACGACGTCATCCCGTTGTCGCCGACGCGTCTCGCGATCGTGGTGGCCGATGTCGCCGGCAAAGGTATCCCGGCTTCGCTACTCATGGCGATATGTCGGACGAATCTGCTGCAGATAGCCCCGCGCCACGATTCCCCTAGGCGAGTGCTCATCGAGTTGAATCGCGTGTTGGCGGCGGACATCGATCAAGGTCACTACATCACGATGCTTTACGCGTTGATCGACACGGTCGCACGGAGTGTGACCTTTGCCCGGGCTGGCCATGAATTGCCGCTGTTCGCGCGGCTCGACGCCAAGAGCGGTGCATTTTTGCCTGTTTTTATCGGTTCCGAAGGGATGCCGCTCGGGATGGTGCCGGACCCACTTTTTTCGGAAGTGATTACCGATCATACGGAGCCCTTCGGCCTCGGAGATTTGCTGGTGCTTTATACGGACGGGATCAGCGAAGCGCCGAACGAAGATGGTAAAGAATTCTCCGGACATCGCCTCGCCGATGTGGTTCGGACCTTGCAACAACGCTCCGCGCAGGAAGTGAACGACGGCATACTGAGCGCGGTGGGGCATTTTACGGGGGAAACCCCGCAGCGTGATGACCTGACTCTGGTGACGGTGAAACGAGTTTAGTTCGCCCGCTTGCCTCCGCATCTTTGTCTCACATCTTCCGAAACCACCCATGATCGCATCCTCCACTTTTGACACCGCTGCCACGCCGGACCGGCATTCGCTTCCGGACGCGGGTGGCCACTTCGGCCGCTATGGCGGAGTGTTTGTACCTGAGACCTTGATGACGGCGCTTGAAGACCTGGGCGCAGTCTACGCGGAGGCCCGAGACGATCCAGCGTTTCAAGCGAAGTTAAAGGAGCACCTGAAGGAATTCGCCGGGCGGCCGACGGAGCTTTATCTCGCCGAACGACTCACGGCGCACTGCGGGGGCGCTAAGATTTATCTCAAGCGCGAGGACCTGCTGCACACGGGGGCACACAAGATCAACAACGCCTTGGGGCAGGCCATGCTCGCGTTGCGCATGGGGAAAAAACGGATCATCGCCGAAACGGGTGCCGGTCAACACGGGGTGGCGACGGCGGCCGTGTGCGCGAAGTTTGGCCTCGAATGCGTCGTGTACATGGGAGCCGTCGATATGGAGCGGCAGGCGCTGAATGTGTTTCGGATGCGATTGATGGGCGCTGAAGTGCGGGCCGTCACCTCGGGTCAGAAGACGCTCAAAGACGCAGTCAACGAGGCGATGCGGGACTGGGTGACCAATGTCCGTGGCACCCACTACATCCTCGGCTCGGCGCTTGGCTCGCACCCGTATCCCATGATGGTGCGGGATTTTCACCGGGTGATTGGCCAAGAAACGAAGGCGCAGTTGCTGGCCCGCGAGGGCCGTCTGCCCGACGAGATGATTGCGTGCGTGGGCGGTGGGTCGAATGCGATCGGATTTTTCTTTGATTTTCTCGGGGAGAAATCGGTGCGGCTGATCGGGGTCGAAGCGGGCGGGCGCGGGATTCGCCGCGGCGAACATGCGGCGCGATTTGAGGGCGGAAAGCTCGGTGTCCTACAAGGCGCCAAGACCTACATCCTCCAAGATCCCGACGGGCAGATTGAACTCACGCACTCGGTGAGTGCCGGACTCGACTACGCGGCGATCGGGCCGGAGCACGCCTTCTACCGCGATCAAAAGCGGATCGATTTTGCATACGCCTGCGACGACGAGGTCATGGAGACGTTTCAGTTGTTGTCGCGATTGGAGGGAATCATCCCCGCATTGGAAAGCACCCACGCGGTGGTGCACGCGATCAAGCGGGCCAAGCTCATGCGGAAAGATGAAATTCTGGTGGTGAATCTTTCGGGCCGCGGGGACAAGGATGTGAACCAAGTGGCAAAAATCCTCGGCGTCGCTTTATGAAGTCCATGACCGGTTATGGACGGGCGACGGTGGGGCTCGGGTCGGATACGATTACGATTCAAGTGAGCTCGGTTAACCGGAAGACGCTCGATTTGACGGTAAAATTGCCCGAGGAGTGGGCGGCGCTGGAGCCAGTGATCACCGAGAAAGGCCGGCGCCATGCGTCACGGGGGAAGGTCCATGTGCAGATTGAACTGACCGGTGCCGCCGGCAGTCGGCAGGAGGTTTGGGACGAGACGGCCGCGGTTGAGACGCTGAATCGACTGGCTGCGTTCGCGTCCAGGCAGGGGATCGGGTTTACGCCGACCCCCGAGCTGTTGTGGGACATCGCCCGGTCGCAGCGCAAAGCGAATGATTTTCCATCGATGGAAGAGGCTGAGGAATTCGTGCTAGCCGCGCTGGAATCGGCTTTGCGGGCGTTTGTGGCGATGCGCGCCAAGGAAGGCGAAGCGCTCCTCGTGGATTTCATTGGCCGCCTTGAGCTGCTGCGCCGGCAAGTGGATCTCATCGCCGCGCGCGCGCCGCTCGTGCCGCCGCTCTACCGGAATCAACTCCTGCTCCGCCTGCGGACGGCGGAATTGGACTTAAAGGTAGACGACGAGCGGGTGCTGAAGGAACTCGCGCTCTTCGCCGACCGTTGCGATGTGACGGAGGAACTGACTCGTTTGCGTAGTCATCTCGAGCAATTCACCGCCTTGCTGAAGTCGGATGGCGAAATTGGCCGCAAATCGGAGTTCATTTTACAGGAGATAGGCCGCGAGGTTAACACGATCGGCAGCAAGGCCAACGACCTCACGATCTCTCGGGCGGTGATCGAGTTGAAGAATGAGCTGGAGCGAATCCGCGAGCAGATCGCCAACGTTGAGTAACCGGTTCGGTCTAATTCGGCTCGCGGAGTGAGTGCCAGAGGTAGAAACCGACGCCCACGCAGATGCCGGAGTCGGCGACGTTGAAGGTCGGGTAAACGTAACTGCCGAAGTGTAGGTCGATAAAATCGACCACATGACCGTAAGCCAAGCGGTCGATGACATTGCCGACGATGCCGCCGCAAAGGAGACCAAAACATAGCTGGGAGCGGCGCTCCCGCAGGCCTAGGGCGTGACGCCAGATGCCGATGGCAGCCAGCGTGACCAAGGCGAAAATTGCGAGTAGGACGCTCTGGCCGGAGAACATACTCCACGCCGCCCCGGTGTTACCGACGTGGACGATGTAGAAGAAATCTCTGATTACAGTGATCGCTCCGTGGCCTTCGCCATAGGTTGGGAACGGGAGCTGGGCGACGATCGCCAACTTGGTCAGCTGATCGGCGATCAGCACGACCGCTGCGATGCCGAGCAGTCGGCGGTAAGCCAGCAGCCGACGGAGCCAAGGCGCGGGCGCCGCGACCCTCGCGGCGGTGGGCTTGCTAGGATCGGGCATCGTCACCGGCTCGGTCGCGTTCGCAGTGGTGGGCCCTCGAGCGAGAGAATTACTCGCCGTTGTCGTCGCCGCTCGTGCCGCTGGGAGCACCGTCTTCGCCCAGTTCGCCGAGAATGCCGGCTTGGGTGCGGGAACGGTGGCGGTTCCGCTCAAGCTCCTTCTGCGCGCTGGCCGAATAGCGGGTAAAGGGCACAGCCAGCAGACGATCTTTTGCGATCGGCTCTTGGGTAACCTCGCAGACGCCGTAGGTGCCGTCTTTGATGCGCTTAATGGCAGCCTCGATTTCGCCGAGGGCCTCCTGCTCGCTGGAGACAAGGCTGAGTGCGAAATCACGGTCGAAGGTGTCGGTGCCCGAGTCGGCTTGGTGCTGGCCGTAGGAGGATAAGTCGCCCGAGTCGTCTTTGGAGGAGCGCTTGAGCGTCTCTTCGGAGTGAAGTTCGATGCCCGCGGTCAGGTGACGGCGGAGATCAAGCAAGAGCTTGTAAAAGCGTTTGTATTTCTCCGGGACTTCAACCTCGAGGACCGCTTCGATCGATTTCACTTTCTTCGGATTGAAGCCGAGGATGTCAGCGAGAGACGCCGCCTTCACGTGGCTGGGTTTCGCGGCCTTCTCGAGCACAAGCACCTGTTTCGTCGGCTTAACTTTGACGGCGACTTTGGCGGATTTGTCTTTTTCGGGCTTCTCGACGGTGGTCTGCGCGATGGCGCGGACTTCATCGAGGCTGAACGCGATGGGTTTGGCGGTGGCTTTGCGCTTCAGGATGCTGTTGCGCAAGGCGTTTTTCTTAGAGGGTTTTTCCATGTTGGTAGAAATTTTAGCAGGCGCGGAAGGCGGCGCCGGTTTGGCGACGGGCTTGGGCGCACGTTGCTCCGAAACGGAATGCTTGCTGCGCTTAACCGGGGCGGATTTGGGCCGACTTTTGACGGGCTTTTTTGCGACAGCCTTTGGGGTGGGCTTGGCCTTGGGCTTGGGCTTAGCCTTGAGCTTGGCCTTGGGCTTGGGCTTAGCCTTCAATTTTGGCTTGGCAGTTTTCACAGCAGGCTTGGCGGGCTTTTTTGTTTTCTTAGCCATGGGGATTTAGGGGGAAGCGTGGAGTTTAGGAAGCAAGCGACTGAATGCAACGTGGGCAAAGGTCGCCGTTGGGCGTGCTGTGCACCGCGGGAACCCAGCGCCAGCAGCGTGGGCAACGAACGTAGCCAAGATCCGCGCACGGGCGGACCGACACTGACAGAGGGGCTCCGGCATCGGTGGTCTCTACGTTCACGAGCGAAACGATAAAGAGTTCGGGGAGAAACTCGCGCTGCCGCTGAAGCACGGCGAGGGTGGGGGCGTCGCTGGCCGTCAGAGTCACGGCGGCGTCGAGCGATTTACCCAAGTGGCCGGCGGCCCGAAGTGGTTCGATGGCTTCGGTGACTTGAGCGCGAACTCGCAGGAGCGCGGCAAAATCCGATTCGAGGGTGGGGTCGCTCCACTCTGATGGTGCCACGGGCCAGTTTTGAAGATGAACTGAGTCCTGAGTGTATTCCACGTTGGCCGTGGCGTAAGACCAGGCTTCGTCGGCCGTAAAAGTGAGGATAGGCGAAAGAATCTTTATCAGGCTGCGGAAGATATGATGGATCGCGGTCTGGGACGAGCGCCGCAGAGGCGCGTGGGTGCCGAGGGTGTAGAGCCGGTCCTTCAGGACATCATGGTAAACGGCCGAGAGCGTGACGGCGCAGAATTGGTTGCAGAGTTGGTAGACGCGATGGAACTCATAGGCGTCGTAAGCCGCAGTGCATTCGCGCAGGAGAGTAGCGGTCTGGTGCAGGGCCCAGCGGTCGAGGAAGTCGAGTTGCGCGTAGGGGATAGCATCCCGAGCGAACTGGTAGTCGAAGAGGTTGGAAAGCTGGTAGCGAAAGGTGTTACGGAGGAGCCGATACGACTCGGCGACGTTCTTCAGAATCTCATCATCCACCGGGATGTCGTCGCGGAAATCTTGGGAGGCGATCCAGAGGCGAATCACATCAGCTCCGTGGATTGCGATGTAGGCGTCGCTCGTCTGGGGTTTTTGGTAGGTGCTACTCTTGGAGATTTTTTGACGGGCTTTATCAACGATGAACCCGTGGGTCAGGACGGCCCGGTAAGGCGGACCGCCGTTGGCGATGACGCCGGTCCAGAGCGAGGACTGGAACCAGCCGCGATGTTGGTCGCTGCCCTCGAGGTAGAGGTCGGCTGGCCAAGAGGTGCCGCCCTGAGCGTTGCCCAGAACCGCGGCATGGGAGGAGCCCGAGTCGATCCAAACATCGAGGGTGTCCCGACCGCAGGTCAGAGCCGTCGGCGCGGGCCAGTGCGCCGGCAACGCGATGCCGGCGAGGATATCGGCGGCGTTGGCATTATACCAAAAATTAGTGCCGGCGGTGGCGATCTTACCGGCCACGGCGCGAGCAACTCCGGCGTCGAGATAAGCGTTCTTGTTTTCGTCGAAGAATGCCGGAATCGGCACGCCCCACGATCGTTGACGGCTGATGCACCAATCGGGGCGGGATTCGACCGCGCCGCGGATGCGGGCCTCGCCCCAGCCTGGAATCCATTGGACCGTTTTGATCGCGGCGAGTGCGGTTGCCCGGGTGTCGGCCTTGTCGAGCGACACAAACCACTGGTCGACGGCGCGGAAAATGATCGGAGTCTTGGAGCGCCAGCAGTGCGGGTAGCTGTGAGGATACTTAGCTTTGGCCAACAGTGCGCCGGCTTCGGCGAGTTTCTTGAGGACAGCGAGGTTCGCCGGCGACGGCTTTTTAGCGGCCAAGTCTTCAACGGTCTCCAAGGTCGTGATGCCGACGAGATCCGCTGGCACCTGACCATCGTTTAGATACCGACCGTCATCCCCAACGGGGCAATAAATCGCCAATTTGTATTTCAGACCGGTAAGATAATCTTCGGCGCCATGGCCGGGGGCGGTGTGCACCGCGCCGGTACCGCTGTCGGTGGTGACGTAATCCGCGAGAACGATGGGGGCTGCGCGGTCGATAAAAGGATGACGAGCCGCGAGGTGTTCGAGCGTGGATCCCTTGCGCGTTGCCGTGATGGTCGGCGCGGTCTCGATTTTGGCCGAGGCGAGAACAGATCCGAGCAAAGCAGCTGCGACGATGATGCGCTCGCTCCCGGTGTCGGCGACAGCGTAATCGATATCGGGATGCAGGGCGACTGCGAGATTGGCGGGAATCGTCCAAGGAGTCGTGGTCCAGATGACGACGTAGAGCGGCTTGTCCGCCGGCAGGCCGAATTTTTCGGCCTCCCCAGTCGGGACCAGAAACTTCACCCAGATGGCGATGGAGGTGTGGTCTTTGTATTCGATCTCAGCCTCGGCGAGGGCGGTCTCGAAAGGAATACTCCAGTAAACCGGCTTCTTGCTGCGGTAGACCAAGCCCTTTTCAACGAACGCAGCGAAGGTGCGGAAAATGTCGGCTTCGAAAGCCGGTGCCTTGGTCTTATACTCGTGGGCCCAGTCGGCGACGATGCCCAGTCGTTTGAACTGGGTCGTCTGCTTGGCGATCCAGGATTCGGAAAATGCATCACAGCGGGCGCGAAGTTCGCCGGTGGAGACGGTCTCGTTTTTTTCGCGAAGCTCGCGGGTGACCTTCTGCTCGATGGGCAGGCCGTGGCAGTCCCAGCCCGGAACGTAGGGCGTGCGATATCCGCGGAGGGTTTTATACCGAATCGTGATATCCTTGAGGGTCTTGTTCAGCGCGGTGCCGATGTGCACATCACCGTTGGTGAAGGGAGGCCCATCGTGGAGGACGAAGGTTTTTTCCGCCGCGGCCCGGTTGGCCTGAAGCCGAGCGTAAAGCCCGATCTGTTCCCAGTGGGCGACCCGACCCGGCTCCCGCTGGGCCAGGCCGGCGCGCATTGAGAAGTCCGTTTTTGGGAGCTGGAGAGTGTCTTTCAGGTCTTGCGCCATGCCGAAGAAAAGTGGCGGAGGCTAAGTTGGCTCAGAGGGGAGTCAAGGAGTGATCCGGGAGGGAAATGTGCGTGGGCTGCAAGGGTCGAGAGAGTTTGGGCCGTTGGAGGAAACGGCCCGGGCTTCAAGCGCCCTTGAAGGCATGACCCGTTTGAGGTTGGGACGAATTAGGGCACAAAAAAGGCCGACGCTCCTGCGCCGGCCTGGTGACCAAAAAGTGATCTGAATGGCTTCAGTTGAGCTCAGACTTTGTGGCTTTGCTCTCGATGAATTCGCGGATGATATCCATGCGCTGCCGGTTACGGTCTTCCTCATCGATTTCCTCGGTGGTGCGGATGGCTTCATGTTTCGTCATCGCGCGCCGCATTTTGGAAAGCGCCAAGTATTCGAGCTGACGGATGCGCTCGCGCGTGACGTTGAAGCGACGGCCGACCTCCTCCAACGTGAGCTCATCCCGGCCATCGAGACCGAAGCGCAGTTTGATGATCTCCGCTTCGCGTTTCTCGAGCGAATTGACCATCTCATTGAGGTCGGAATTGCGGTTCCGATCCCGCAGGCCCTCGTAGGGACTCACGGCGTTTTCATCGCCAACGATTTCGCCAAAGGTGCCCGAGTCACCCGACTCGCCGATTGGCGCGTCAAGCGAGGCTGGGCGAACACTGACCGACTTGAGATGAGCGACCTTCGAGGTCGGGATTTGGAGTTCGATGGCCAATTCTTCGTCGGTCGGCTCGCGACCGAGTTGCTCGGAAAGCTTCATGGCCATTTTCCGCATCTTCGAGATTTTATCCACGAGATGAACCGGGAGGCGAATGGTCTTAGACTGGTTGGCGAGAGCACGTTTGATTGACTGCTTAATCCACCAAGCGGCGTAGGTGGATAACTTTCCGCCCTTTCGAGGATCGAAACGCTCCACGGCCTTGATTAGGCCGATGTTGCCCTCGCTGATTAGATCGAGCAGGGGCAGACCGAAGTCCTTGTAGTCCATTGCGATCTTCACGACGAGGCGCAAGTTGGCCGAGATCATGTGATCGCGGGCGGCTTTGTCACCGCGACGGATCCGGCGAGCCAAAGTGACCTCTTCTGCGATGGTGAGCAGTGGAGTTTTTCCGATCTCTTGGAGATAAAGCTGGAGATTGCTCCGTTCGCCGTGGGGGATTGGAGCCTCGATGGTGCGGTCGGATTTCTCGAGGAACGAAGGAGCGGAGTCCAGCGCCGGGTGAAGGGCAGTTGTCGGGAGAGCTTCCGGAGCGGAAGCGTCATCTTTTCGCGAAGTGCGGGGCGACTTTGTTTTAGAAGCCATAATGAAGTGTGTTTGTGGTGAGAGGTTCAAAGGACTGAGTGGTTCCGAACCTAAGCGGAAACTGTTCCAATTATCTCTACGAGTGAGCGCGAACGCTGGTTGCATACCGCCGCGACAAATTTTCGGGTATTTTTGGCGCAAGCCGTGAGCGAGTTGGCCCGCATGCAGGCTCACGACCGCCTCGAAGGGGCAACGACGTGCCCCAAGATCAGAATTCGGAGGCGATTGCGGCGGCTTTCAGTAAAGCGGTCGCCTTGCTGATCGTCTCTTGATACTCCGAGGCGGGGACCGAGTCAGCGACGACCCCGGCGCCGGCCTGGATGTGCAGCTGGCCGCCCTTGAGCAGGGCGGTTCGAAGCATGATGCAGGTGTCGGAATTGCCGTCGTAACCAAAGTAGCCGAGGGCGCCGGCATAGAATCCGCGCTGCGACGGCTCGCTTTGAGC
>CAMBRG010000021.1 GCA_945869845.1 Opitutus sp. GAS368
CTGCCGCAGCGCCCACGATTTCACTCACCGCGCCGTCGATGGGCTCGGTCGTTACCGCCGGTAGCAATGTGACCCTCACGGCGACCGCCGCCCCCGGCGCGAGCGCTACCGTGGCGCAAGTCCAGTTCCTCGTCGGCACCACGATTGTGAGCACGGTGACGGCGGCGCCTTACTCAACCACGTGGATCCCCTCAACAGCGGGAAATTTTTCTCTTACCGCCCGTGTCACCGACTCCAATGGTGTGGTGGTAACCTCAAGCGCGGTCAGCGTCACGGCAGCGGCAGCTGCTGTGACTACGGTCGCCATTAGCGCCCCGGTTAATAACGCCACCGCTACCGTCGGAACTTCAGTCACCGTCACGGCTTCAGCCAGCGCTAGCACCGGAGCGACCATCAGTTCAGTCGCGTTTTTTGCCAACGGTGTCGCCATTGGCGCGCCGGTCACGACTGCGCCATATTCGATCGCGTGGACGCCGACCGCCGCGGGCACCATTCAGTTGACGGCCCGCGCCACCGATTCACTTACAGTCGCGGCGACGTCGTCGATCGTGAACGTGGTCGTCTCGGACACCTCCGCTCCCGCATTGACGGTGGCCCTTTCACCTGGGGTCGCGCCCGGCACCACCTTGCCGGCCGGAGCGACGCGCTTCGTGCTCGCGACCACCCAAGCCGCCGCGGGCCGTGCCATTGTCGGCGTCGAGTTTTATATCGATGACGTCAAAGTCGGAGAGATGACTACCGCGCCCTACGTCTATAAGTACGTGGCGCCCGCGGCGACCGGCCTCTACTCGCTGACCATCCGATCCATCGACAACGCCGGTTTTTCCCGCGATGTTTCACAGACGCTGACCGTTGTTTCCGCGGTCGGGCGGCCGCCGACCTCCACCCTGATCACGCCGACCAATGGTTCGGTCGCCATTCCTGGGACAGCCATCAGCCTCGCCGCAACCGCGCTGAGCGTCGGTGGCAGTGTCGCCAGCGTTCAGTTTTACGCCAACGGTGCGCCGGTGGGTAGTCCGGTCGTGGCCTCTCCCTACGTCGGCTCGTTTGTTCCAACCCTTCCTGGTAGCTACGTCATCGAGGCAATCGCTACCGACGATCGCGGGAACACCACGCTTTCGAACGCGGCGACCGTGACAGCCGCCTTCACGAGCCCATCGGCTGCAATCACGTCGCCGCTCGGGACTCAAGTCGCACCGACGAGGGCAACCCCTGGCGTGCCGCTCACCCTTTCGGCCACCGCTACCGGTGGCAGCGCCGCGACGGTCCTGCTCGTGGAATTCCTTGTTTCCGGCAATGTCGTCGGCACCCGCACGACTCCGACGGTAGCCAACGGCAGCACCTACTCATTGCTTTGGACGCCGACCACTGCGCAGTTGGGCGTCGCACCGATCACCGCCCGGGTGACCGACACCAATTCTCTGACTTCGACCTCGCTCCCGACCTTCGTGAGCGTCGTGGCTCTCACGACCCCGCCGCCCGTCATCACCGGCGTGGGCGTGAATCCGATCCCCGGTCTCGGCCTGCAATCGCTCTCAACCGCCAATATTGTGGCGACGGTCGCGCCCGGTAACACTTCGCTGAACATCGCCTCCGTGGAGTTTTTCCTCACCGACGGCATCAACGCCACCCGGCTCGGGACCGGGGCGCGCGAGGTCCCGACCGCGAATCTCTATCGGCTCGTTTACAACTTCGGCGCCTTCGATTTTTCCGCGATTACACCCAACGGCGCCGGCGCTTATCCGGTGCAGCTCTTCGTCATTGCCCGCGATAATTCCGGCGTTCAGACGCAGTCCGGTTTGATCAACCTCGCCGTGAACCCGTCGTCGAGCGCGCCGCCGACGATCCAAGTCCAAGCTCTCGGCGGCACGACGATTGCGCAGGGCAACACCTTCCAGCTCCTCGCGCTCCCGACCGACACGGACGGCAACGTCGCCTCGATCCAGCTCTACTCCAACGGCGTGCCATCGGGCGCTGCGCAGCTCAATCCGATCAACGGCGGGGTTGCTTCGTTTTTCTTCACGCCGACCGCGGCCGGCACGTTCCGACTCTTTGCCTCGGTCACCGATGACACGGGCAACACCAGCATCTCGACCGTGGTCACGCTAAACGTGACCGCCACCGCTGCGCCGGTAGTGACGCTCAATCTCCCGACCGACAATTCGACCGAGACCACCGTTGGCGCTCCGACCTACCTCGCCGCCACGGTCACGTTGGCCGACCAGACGCTCAACCCCACGGTCCAGTTCACGGTCAGAGGCTCGGGCGGCCGCAACGTTCCGTCGATCACGGCCACGCGGGTCGGCACCACCACGACCTATCGCGGTATCTTCACCAACGCTGTGGCTGATACCTATACGATCGGCCTGACAGCCTCCCTCGCCGGCGGGACCATTTCGACGACCAGTCCGACGACCCGCACGGTCCGACTCAACAACGCCTCGGGCAATTTGCCGGTGATTACGTTCACCAACTTTCCCGGCACGACCACCACCGCCTCGACGGTTTCGCTGACGGCCACCGCGACCGACGGCGACGGCTTCATCGATTCGGTCGAGTTCTTCCTTAATCGAAACAGCCTCGGCTTCGGCGTTCGCGAGCAGCTCGCGAACCTCTGGCGGATTCCCACGAGCTTTGCCGGTCTGACCGCCGGGAGTTATGAAGTGCAAGCCGTCGCCCGCGACAACGCCGGCAACGCGGTCGCCACGGGCATCAGCAATCTCAACCTGACGACGGCCGCCAGCGCCGCGCCCACGCTCAGCATCGCGGCCACGCCGGCTTCCGTGGCGTTTGGCCGCACCGTCACCCTCACTGCAACCCCGCAGGATTCCGACGGCACGATCAATTCCGTGACGTATTTTTCCAACGGAGTGGCGATCCCGGGCGGCGGGCTGAATGGTGCCGGGCCAACGTGGTCGTTCACCTATACGCCCGCGCCGACCGGAACCTACAACGTCTACGCGCTCGCGACGGATAACACCGGCAACACCGCGCTTTCCCCGGTGTTAAATGTCACGGTGCGGCCCAACAATCCGCTGCTCGACGACACGGCGTTCATTTTGCAGACGGCGACCGATATCGCGGCCGCGGCGCCGAACGCGGTGCAACTCGCGGCGTTCGAAGCCCAGCTTGCGTCCGGTGCTCTCACGCGGGCGCAGTTCGCCGCCAACCTCGCCACGGGCAACGGTGCGTTCAACAACACCAATTTTAACCAAATCGCCAACGCACTCGCCGCCTACTGGCTGCTGATGGGCGAGTGGCCGACGTCCGCCAACTACACGAATATCTTCAACAATCGCGGCAGCCTGTCGAATGTCGTCGGAGCGATTATTGGCTCGCCCGAGTATCTCGTGAAATATGGCGCAACGCCCACCGCCGCGCTGCTCAATAATCCTAACGGCGTGCTGCCGGCCCGGACGTTCCTGGCTCGTCTGCACACCGGAGCCGGTCTCGCCGGACCCAGCGACTTGGATGTGCTGCGTTTCATGAGCAATGACACGGCGAACGTGTCGCTCGGCATCGGCCGGGGCTACCAACCGGTGGGGCTTAACACCGCCATCGCCGAATTCATTTCGATCCGCAACGCGGGCAACGCCGCCCTCATCGCCGCCGGACGCACGGCCGCGCTTTATTACCAACTCAGTCGGCCGACGGTCGTCACTCCTCAGGAAGCGTCGGCTACGACCAACACGGTTTCGACGGCGGCGCAAGTTGCGACCCGGGTCGCAGCCTTGCTCGTGCTCCTCGACCTGACCGCCGTGGCTGACGCCGCGCTGAAAGATCCGCTTTACTCGTTCCGCTACGTGACGATCACGCGGCAGCCCCAGCCGCTCACGATTGCACCTCGCTCCGGTGCGATCTTCTCGGTCGTCGCGCTCGGCGCTCCGCCGATCAGTTACCAATGGCTCCAGAACGGCGCGCCGATCGCCGGGGGCAATTCCGCCACCCTGCTCCTGACCAACGTCAACACGCCGCAAGCGGGTAATTATTCCGTCGTGGTCACGACGAGTGCCGGCTCGGTCACGAGCAATCCGGCGCTCCTCACGCTGTCCACCGCGCCGACCCGTCTCGGCAGCATCTCGTCGCGTGGCCTCGCCGGCAACGGCGCCAACGTCCTCACGGCTGGTTTCGCGGTCACCGGCACGGGCACGAAGCAGATGCTGATCCGGGTGATCGGTCCCACTCTTGCCGGGCAGGGGATCACCGGGTTCTTGGCCGATCCCAATCTCACGCTGCTCAACTCGGCCGGGGCTGTAGTGCAGACGAACGAGGATTGGGGCACGCAAGTCGGCGGCGCGGCCGCCGTCACGGCGATCCAGCAAGCGACCACGCGCCTGCGCACCTTCGCTTTGCCCAACAACTCCCGCGACGCCGTCGTCCTCGCGACCCTCAATCCCGGTAGCTACACCGTGCAGGCGCGCGGAGCCGGTAACACCACCGGCGTGGCTATCGTGGAAGTTTACGACGCGAGCGTCGCGCTCACCGGGCCCAAGGCGATCGGCGTCTCGACCCGCACCAACGTGGGCTCAGGCGAAAACGTGCTCATCGCGGGCTTCGCCGTCACTGGCACCGTGACGCGCCGCGTGCTCATCCGCGGGATCGGCCCGACCCTCCGCATCTTCCCCGGGATCGGTGCCAATTCCGTGCTGAACGACCCGCAGCTCACGCTGTTCGATGCGACGCCGCAGCGCCGGATTCTTGCCACCAACGACAACTGGGCCTCGGGCGAGGATGCCGCGTTCCTCGCGGCCGCCACGGCCGGCGCCGGCGTCTTCCCGTTGGCCAACGGCAGCCTGGACTCCGCGATTATCATCATGCTTCCGCCCGGCTCTTATACGGCCCAGCTCAGCGGCGTCGGTACGACCAACAACACGGGCATCGGTCTGATTGAGGTCTACGACGTCGATCCGTGACCCGGCGTGGGCGGCGCATCCCGCCCGGGTTTGGAACCCGGGCGAGATGCCGGGGCCGCGTTTCAATCCGTCGTTCGAAATCGGTCCGGTTGACGGCCTGCGCCCTCCGCATTTTCGGTCTGTTTTCTCCGCCCGGCCGTCTTTGCCCCGTCGTTCTTACTTTCGCATGAATCCGTATACTATTCGCCCTGCCGGCTTCGTTGTCTTGATCGCTGCTATCGGTCTCTTGGGCACCACGATCGCCGTGCCTCCGCCCGCGATGCTGGCGCGCCCGGATCTGTCCGTTCCTGCGGTCGCGCCCGAGGGCGCGGACCGCTATCTTCCCACGGTTGTTGATTCGGCCGCGAATGTCGCGCCCACGCCTGCGCCCGAGGGCATGGCTTGGATTCCGGGCGGCGAGTTCTCGATGGGTTCAAGCGATCCACGTCGCGAACTCTGCGGTGGCAACGAGCCGATGGAGGACGCGCGGCCCATTCACCGCGTATCGGTCGGCGGATTTTGGATGGACCGCACCGAGGTCACCAACGCCGAGTTTGCCCGGTTCGTCGCGGCCACGGGCTACGTGACGTTTGCGGAAAAAGTCCCGCGTCCCGAAGATTATCCCGGCGCGCAGCCGGAGATGTTGGTCGCCGGCTCGATCGTGTTTGAACAGCCCCGCGAGCCCGTGCCGCTCGGCAACGCCCTGCGGTGGTGGCGCTACGTCCCCGGCGCCAATTGGCGTCATCCGACCGGTCCGACGAGCAATCTGACCGGCCGCGACCGTGAGCCGGTCGTTCATATTGCCTACGTCGATGCCGAGGCCTACGCCGCCTGGGCCGGAAAGCGTTTGCCGACGGAAGCCGAGTGGGAGTTTGCCGCGCGGGGCGGGCTGACGGGCCAACGCTACTCCTGGGGCACCGATCTCACGGTTGAGGGCAAGTGGCTGGCCAACATTTGGCAGGGGACGTTCCCGCATCAGAACGACGCAGGCGACGGTTTTGCCGGCGTCGCGCCCGTGGCCTCGTTCCCGGCCAATGCCTACGGCCTTTTTGATATGTCGGGAAATGTGTGGGAGTGGTGCAGCGATTGGTATCGGCCCGATGCGTATGCGCTCGCGGTGAGAGCGGCGGGCGGTGGCGTCGTCCGCGACCCGCGGGGAGTGGCCCAAAGCGAGAGCTATGATCCCGCCGAGCCCGGTATGGTAAAACGCGTGCAGCGGAGCGGTTCGTTCCTCTGCACAGACCAATATTGCACCCGTTACATGGTGGGCACGCGGGGCAAAGGCGCGCCCGACACGGGCAGCAATCACGCGGGCTTCCGCTGCGTGCAGGACGTCGCCAAACGTTGAGTTTTGCCGTTCCGCCCAACCGTGCGGTCATCGCGTGGGGCGCGGAGCGCGCGGTGGCGGCCTCGCTGGATTGCTCCGTCGCCCGCTTGGCGGGAGACTCGCCATGACCGTCTGTTCTTTCTCGGCCGTCCGGATTACGGGGCGCTCTTGGATCGGCCGCTGGCCCAGAGCAGGCCTTGGGCGACGGTGCGGATGAAGATCGGATCGGCCCACGTGGCGTTGCCGTGACCAAAGGTTGTGCCAAAAACCCGGGTGCCGTGGTAGTCGTTGATCCAGATGGCGGCGTGGTCCTTGCCGTCTTTTTCACTTTTTGAAACCGCGAGCGCCTGCGCCTTGGGCCATAGTTTCTCGATGATGTAGAGCTCGTCCATGGGCGTGGTCCAGACGGCGGGGAAGCCGCGGAGCGCCGGGTGGGCTTGGCCGGCGGCGGTGGGGATGACGGCGTAGTTTGCCTGATGATCGTGCTTGCGGCTGGTGACGCCCAAGAACTCGCGCCACGAGTCGTCGGCGAGGGCGCGGTAGGTGTGCATCGCGCAATGAATCACGACGGCGGGAGTGCCGGTGCGATGGCCGGCGAGAATTTTTGCGATGTAGGCCGGGTCGTTGGTGTCGGCGAAGCACTCGTTGTGCACGACGACATCGTAGGCTTTGGCCCAGTTGGGATCTTCGTAGAGTTTGATCTGGGCGCGGGTGGTTTTGCCGCCTTCGTTCACGACGGTCCACGTGACGTTGCCCACCTGCTTGACGCCCTCGGTGAGAGCTTTGGCCTGAAAATCATAATCGTGGCAGCAGCCGCCGGTGATGAGGAGGGCGCGGACGGGGTTCGCGGGGGCGGGGGTCGGGGTGGCCGCGAAAGCTTGGGCGGTGAGCGTCGCGAAGAGGGCGAAGACTGCGGATAATCTCATGGTGGAAATTGGAATGGGAGGGCAGAAAGTTGGAAAGCGAGAACGGCGGGGCGACGACTGTGGTCAAATACCCCAGTTCCAGCGTTCTTGTTGCCAAGTGTAGCCACGGTCGGCGCGGGCGACTCGTCCGAGGCCGGGGAAGGGGAGGTGAAAGCCGTAGGCGCGCTCGTGGGTGGTGGAGAGTTCGACGAAGATTTTCTTGCGGGTGTCGACGGCTTGCTCGGGGTGGTGGTCGAAGTTGATAGCCCATGACGGGTCGGAGAACATGAGCGTGTGGTGGTGGGCAACGTCCATGAAATGGAGGAGCGAGTGCGAGCCGGAACGGAGGCGGAAGAGGGCGTGGCCGGCGGTGTGGCCGCGGCCGGGCACGAACGTAATTGCGCCGCCGAGCACGGAGTCGCCCTCGCAGTGGAGCTGGAGCTGGGGTTGGAGGATGTCGAATTTGGCGCGGTTGGATTTGATCATGCCGGGGAGGCCCCTGGGATCGCGCTTGGTCTGGGAAAAGTCGGGCGTGAGCGCGCGCCAGAAATCCAGTTCTTCGCGCAGGCAGTGGACGGCGGCGTTGGGGAAGGCGGGACGGTTGCCGGTGACGAAGCCGTTGAGGTGGTCGGCGTGGGCGTGGCTGAGGAAGGCGTGGGTTACCTTTTCTGGGGCGATGCCGATAGCGGAGAGGTTGGCCATGAGCCAGCCATTGTCGGGGTTCTTGGTGGCGCCGAAGCCGGCGTCGAAGAGGACGACTTCGTTGCCGATTTTGGCTACAAGGATGTTAACGTAGAGCGGGAGCACATCGGTGCGCTCGCCACGGGACTCGAGGTCGGCCCGCATGACGGGGCGGTCGGCCTCCGGGAGCATGAGGGCGAGGCCTTCTTTGAGGGCCATGCTGGCATCGCTGATGGACCAGGCCTCGATCTCACCGATGGCGAAGCGGTAGGCGGTGGGGTTGCGCACGGGGCCCGGAGTCGGGGCGGTGGCGGCGGACTCGGCGGCGAAGGCGGATCGCGGGAGCGCGGCGGCGGTGAAGCCGGCGGCCGCGGCGGTGAGGAATTGGCGGCGGGAGGAGGGCGGGGTGGCGTGCGGCATAGGAAGAGGCGGAGTGGGCTTAACGCGTGAGCCGGTAAATGAGGAGGGCGGTGCGCTGGATGATTTCGGGGGCGGTGGCTAGGTCGGCCCATTCGCCGGGGGCGTGGGCGCCGCCGCCGCGGAGGCCGAGGCCGTCGAGCGCGGGCAGGGGCGGGGAGACGAACGCGACGTCGCCGGCGCCGCGGGAACGTGGGTCGTAGGCGGTGATGGCGCCGAAGCCGAGGTCGCGGCTGGCTTGGTCGAGTTGGGCGAGCACCGCGCGGTTGGCGGGGGAATCGGGCATGGCGGGATAGCCCTCGCTAAAGGTGATGGTGGCGGAGGTGCGCGGAAGATTTTTGGCGACGATGGCGCGCATGAGGGCCTGGGCTTGGGCGAGTTGGGCGGCGCTGGTGGTGCGGAGGTCGCCGCGGATGCGGGTGCTCTGCGCGGTGATGTTGGTCTTGCCCTCGGTCTTTCCGCCGGTGCGGTCGAGGGTGGTTTCGGTGCCGCCCACGATGAGGGCGGGATTGAGCGTGAGGCCGTCGAGGGGGCGAAGTTCCGCATAGAAGCCGGAGAGAATGCGGGCCGCCTCGTAAACCGAGCCCGCGCCCATCGCGGCGGAGAAAATGGCGGAAGAATGGCCGGTGGCGCCTTGGACTTCGACTTCCCACGACGCGCTCCCGCGGCGGGCGACGGTGCCGGTTTTCCCGATGGCGCCTTCAAAAGCGAGAGCGACGTCGCTGCGCTGGGCGGCGGCGAAGAGCTCGGCGCGGGCGGTTTCCACGGGGCGGGCGACGGCTTCTTCGTCGCCGGTCATCACGACGATGATGCGGGTGTTGGCGAGCAGACCGGCGGTGTGGAGGGCGCGGAGGGCGTAGACGATGACGAGGTTGCCGCCTTTGATGTCGCTGGCGCCGGAGCCGAAGGCCTTGTCGCCGTCGCGGCGGAAGTTGCCGCCGGGGAGGACGGTATCGAGGTGGCCGATGAGGAGCACGCGTTGGCCCCGGCTGCCAGCGTGCTCGGCGATCAGGTGTCCGGCGCGGCCGGTGGCAGCGGGAAGCGCGGCGAAACGATAGGTGAGGCCGAGGGCGGAGAGTTGCGCGCCGTAGAGATCGGAGAGTTGACGGACTCCGGCGAGATTCTCGGTGGTGCTGTCGAGTTGAACGTGTTGCTCCAGATCGCGGGCAAAGGTGCCGGCCTGCGCGTTGACGGCGGCCACGATCTTTTGCTCGTCGGGGGTGAGGGCGGCGTGAGCTGCGGGGGCGGCAGACAGGAAAAATGAGGGGACAGCGAGCGCGAGGAAGAGGGCTAAGCGAATTTGCATAAAAGGAAGGAGCAGGTGGTGGGCCGAGCGGGGCAAGGAGGAGGGATGCGGCGGGCGGAGCGCAAGGTCGCGGGCGAGCTTTCCTCGCCGGGGGAGCGGAAGGGCAGGTCGGAGACCTCGCCCTACTTTTTAGATGCGTTCGAGCTTGATGGGGTAAGTCTGGTTGGAAGCGAACTGGGCGACGTAGAGGCCATCGTCGTCGACGAGCAGATCGTGAGGGTGCGTGAACACGGGCTCTTGCGTCTTCATGGGTTGGAGTTCGCCGGCGTCGGAATAAACCGGAGCGGTGCCGGCGATGTTCGAGACGACGAGGAGTTTGGCATCGAGCACGGAAAGAAAGCCGCGACTGTTGCGGTCCTTGGGCCAGTTGTCGGCGAGGTGCGCGACAAAGTAGTGGTCGCCGTGGCGGCGGATTTGGCGGGGGTTGCCGCCGGGCAGCGGGGTGCGCCCGAAGTGGCGGCCGTCGAGCGCGAGGCGGAGGAGATACTGCTGGTCGCTCATGGCGATCAGGAGCGTGGGATCAGAATTTTTCGGCGAGTCGATCATGCCGCCGTGGGGGCCCCAGTGGGCAATGCCGCCCTGGGCGCCGCCAAAGACGCGAATGAGTTTACCGTCAGTGCCGTAGTGCAGGATGTGATCGCGGCCGTAACCATCGAGCACGTAGAACTCGCCGTTGGGCAGGTGGAGGGTCCACGACGGGCGATATTGATCGGCGTTTTCGTAGTGGCCTGAGTTTTCCGGCCAACGCCACTCGTCGAGCACGGTGCCATCGAGCGTAGTTTTGACGACGAGATGTTTTGCGAGATCCGTGATGAAGAGGACGTCTCGATGGCCCTCGGTCACCAGCGAAAGGCCGTGCGCGCCGGGGTAGGCGGTGCCCCATTTATGGACGAGGCGGCCGGCGCGGTCGTAGACGATGACGTTGTTGGCGACGTGATCGGTGAGGAGAATAATGTGGCCGGCGCGGTCGCGGGCGAGGCCGTGGCAATTCTTCACGGGCGTATCGGCGCCGAGGACGCCCCAGCCGGGGACGACGCGGTAGCGAAAATCACCTTGGCCAAGCACAGCCGGCGCGGACACCGCGCGGGCGCGGGCGGGCAAGAACGTGCAAGCGGCGGCCGTGCCGGTGGTTTTCAGGAAATGGCGGCGGGTGAACATGGCGTGGGTGAGGGTGGGGCTGGGGCCGCGGAGGGGCGGGTCAAAGACCCTGCCCTACATTTATCAGGCGAGGAGTTTTTCGATCAGGTGGCCGTGGACGTCGGTGAGGCGGAAGTCCCGGCCTTGAAAACGGAAGGTCAGTTTTTTGTGATCGATCCCAAGGAGATGAAGGATTGTCGCGTGGATGTCGTGGACGTGGGCGCGGTCGGTGACGGCGTTGAAACCGAGTTCGTCGGTCTCGCCGATGATCGTGCCGGGCTTCGTGCCGCCGCCGGCGAACCACATGGTGAACGCGTCGATGTGGTGGTTGCGGCCGGTCGTGTCGCGGTTCTCGCCCATGGGGGTACGGCCGAATTCGCCGCCCCAGACGACGAGCGTGTCTTTGAGCAGGCCGCGTTGTTTGAGGTCGGTGACGAGGGCGGCTTGGCCTTGGTCAACCTCGCGGCAGCGGGCTTCGAAGTCGGATTGGAGATTCTCGCCGGGGCCGCCGTGGCTGTCCCAGTTGGTGTGGTAAAGCTGGATGAACCGGGAGCCGCGCTCGACGAGACGTCGGGCGAGGAGGCAGTTGCGGGCGAAGGACGGTTTGTCTTTTTCGACGCCGTAGAGCTTGAGCGTGGCCTCGGTCTCGCTGCTCAGATCGACGAGTTCGGGGGCGCTGGACTGCATCCGGCTGGCCATCTCGTAGGCGGCGATGCGCGTGTGAATCTCGGCGTCGCCGGTGGCGACGGCCTGCTGGAGATTGAGATCGCGGATCGCGTCGATGGCCTGGCGCTGGCGGGTGGCGGTGATCCCTTTGGGACTGGTAAGATTGAGGATCGGGTCGCCGTTGCCCCGGAAAGGAACCCCTTGGTAGGTCGTGGGCAAAAAGCCGGTGCCCCAATTGACGGCGCCGCCACGGGGACCGCGCGGGCCGGACTGCAGAACGACGAAGCCCGGGAGATTGTTCGATTCACTGCCGAGGCCGTAGGTGATCCAAGAGCCCATGCTCGGGCGACCGAATTGCCCCGAGCCGGTGTTCATGAAAAGTTTGGCCGGGGCGTGATTGAAGAGATCGGCGGCGCAGGATTTGAGCAGAGTGATGTCGTCGACGACGCCCGCGGTGTAGGGGAAAAGATCGGAGACCCACGCGCCGCTGCGGCCGTGTTGCGCGAAGGCGCGGCGGCTACCGAGGAGTTTCGTGCCGTGCGAGGTGTCCATGAACGCGAAGCGCTTGCCGGCAATCAGCGATTCGGGAACGGGCTGGCCGTTGAGCGCGGCGAGGCGGGGTTTGTAGTCGAACAGGTCGAGCTGGCTCGGACCGCCGGCCATGAAAAGATAGATGACGTTTTTGGCGCGCGCGGGGAAATGAGTGGGCCGGGGCGCCATGGGATCGGCGATCGGGGCGGGGCCGCCGGGTGCAGCCGACGGTGCCGCACCGTGGGCGCGGCGCTCGTTGAGCATCGAGGCCAGAGCGATGCCGCCCAAGCCGAGAGCGCACCGGCTGAAAAAGTGGCGACGGGATGCGGGGTCGAATGACGGAGCGGATTCAGGCGGCATGGAAAAGGGCTGGGGATTTTTGAGAATTGGGAGGCGGTGCGCGCGGAGGGCGGGTCGGAGACCCTGCCCGACTGGGGGAATCAGCTTCGGGTGATCGTTTCGTCGAGGTTGAGCAGGACGCGGGCGAGGGTGGTCCACGCTTCGAACGGGGTGGCGGCCGGATCGCTGGCGGTGGCGCGGGCGGGGTCTTGGAGTTCGCGCAGGAGGGCGAGGAGGCGGGAGCGCTCGGCGGCGGTGGGAGAGCGTGAAACGCAGAGCCGGAAGGCATACTCGAGGCGCGCAGGATCGGTGGCGCCGCCCTCGCGTTGGACCCGGGCGGCGAGGGCCTCGGCGAATTCGAAAAACTGGAGATCGTTGAGCAGCGTGAGGGCTTGGAGCGGCGTGTTGGAGCGGAGCCGGCGGGTGCAGGCGCTGAAGGCGTCGGGGGCATCGAAGACCGCGACGGCGGGGTGCGGGGTGGCGCGCCAATGGTGGGTATAGAGCGCACGGCGGAAACGGGCGGGCCCGGTGCTGGCGATCCAGGCGCGCTTCGATTGGCCGAGATTCATCACGCCGTCGGGCTGAGCTGGAAAAACGGGCGGGCCACCCAGCGCGGGGTGGTAAAGGCCGCTGGCGGCAAGGGCGACGTCGCGCACGAGTTCGGCGTCGAGGCGGAGTCGGGTTTGACGGGCGATGAGTTTGTTGAGCGGGTCCGCGAGTTCGAGGTCGGGGCGGGCGAGCGAGGATTGGCGGTACGTGGCAGAGGTGACGATGAGCCGGTGGATCGCCTTCATGCTCCATTGCTGCGCGACGAATTCGGTGGCGAGCCAGTCGAGCAACTCGGGGTGGCTGGGCAGCGAGCCTTGGGAGCCGAAGTCATTTTCGGTCTCAACGAGACCGAGACCAAAATACTGCTGCCAGATGCGGTTCACCATCACGCGGGCGGTGAGCGGGTGCGCGGGATCGAAGAGCCAGCGGGCGAGGTCGAGGCGGTTGGGCGAAGGGTTGGTGGTGGCGAGCGGCGGCAGAATCTCGAGCGTGCCGGGCGTGACTGACTCGCCGGGGCGGGTGAAGTCGCCCTTGATGAAGAGGACGCTGGCCCGGGGTTGCGGCAGTTCGGACATGACGAGCGTCGTGATCGCCTTGGCCTCGCTGCGTTCGAGCGAGGCGAGTTTCTCGTGGCGGACGGAGAAATCATTATCGTCGCGGCGGAACGTCCCGTAGAGGGCGCGGCGTTGGGCGAGGGTTTGTTGATCCCACGGCAATTTGACGGCCACGCGGGCGACGGATCCGAATTGTGCTTTCTCCTCGGCCGAGAGTTTGGCCTGCCACGCGGCGATGTCGGGGCCGCGGGCGTTGAGGTAGTGCTCGAGGTCGGCGCGTGCTTCCTCGATCGCGGCGGCAAAGTTCTCGATGACGTGGGATTCGCCGGGGAAAGTGAGGGTGCCGCCGGGCGTGCTCTTGCCGTGACCGTCGTCGACGGTGTTGTTGAAAAATGCGTAGAGGCGGAAGTAGTCGCGCTGGGAAATCGGGTCGAACTTGTGATCGTGGCATTGGGCGCAGGAGACGGTGAGCCCGAGAAAAGTGCTGCCGAAGGTCGCGACGCGGTCCATCACGGCCTCGACGCGATACTGCTCGGGATCGATCCCGCCCTCTTGGTTGATCTGGGTGTTGCGATTGAAGCCGGTGGCCACCTTTTGTTCGACGCTCGGATTCGGCCGAAGGTCGCCGGCGAGTTGGTCGATGACGAATTGGTCGTAGGGTTGATCGCGGTTGAGCGCGGCGATGACCCAATCGCGGTATTTCCAGATCTGGCGCGGTGCGTCGATGGAGTAGCCGTTGGAATCGGAGTAGCGGGCAACATCAAGCCATGGGCGGGCCCAACGTTCGCCGTGGTGAGGCGAGGCGAGCAGTCGTTCGACGAGGGCGGCGTAGGCGGCGGCCGGGTTCCGGGTGGAATCGGCGAGGAAGGCGGCGACCTCGGCGGGGGTGGGCGGCAGGCCGGTCAGATCGAGGCTGAGTCGGCGGATGAGGGTGATGGGATCGGCGGTGGGCGAGGGTGAGATTTTCTCCTTTTGCAGGCGGGCGAGGATGAAGGCGTCGATGGGGTTTGATGGCAGCGGAGGGCGATCAAAGGAGGGTTGAGTGCCGGCGAGGGGCGGGATCGCGGAGCGCTTGGGGGCGACATAGGCCCAGTGTTCGTCCCACTTGGCCCCCTCCAGAATCCAGCGGCGGAGTAGGTCCTTTTGCGCGGCGGTGAGGGTCTTGTTGGCGTCGGGTGTCGGCATGATCTCCTCGGGATCATGACTGAAAATGCGGGCGATGAGTTCGCTTTCGTCGGGCTTGCCGGGGACGATGGAGGCGAGGTCGGATCGGCCGCCGGCGAGGGCATCGGCCTGAAGATCGAGGCGAAGCCCGGACTTGCGGGATGAGGCGTCGGGGCCGTGGCAGTGATAACAGTTGTCCGACAGGATGGGGCGGATGTCCCGGTTAAAGTCGACGGGTTCGGCGGAGGCGGACGGGGCGGGCGCGGCGGCCAGCGTGAAGGCGATCAGGGCGGAGAGGGTGGGCCAAGGACGGGAAACCGACATCGTAATAGTTAAGCGGGCCGGGCAGAGTCTGGCAATTACCGGGAGGCGAATGAGGCGAAAAATATTCGGGCAGATAGATTTTGCCTGAAAGATCAGGGGGCGGCCGGGCGATGTTAAACGCGAGATGTGGGGTGAATCGGGCGCGGGGCGAGGTCGAGGCGTTTCAAGGTGAGTCCACTTGCGGGAGTGGCCGGATGCGCCACGTTTCGGCGATGAATCGGGACGAGGTGCTGCATGTAGTTTGGTTCAAACGCGACCTGCGGGTGGTGGACCATGGGGCGTTGGCCCGGGCGGGCGAAGCGGCGCGGGGTGGCGGCGGGCGGATTTTGGGCGTGTATTTTGTGGAACCGACGGTGACGGCCGCGGAAGATTTTGCGGGTCGGCATTGGGCGGTGGCGCGGGAGGCTTTAAAGAATCTGCGGGAGGATTTGGGGCGGCGTGGGGTGACGTTGGCCGTGCGGACGGGCGAGGTGACGGAGTTGCTGGAGCGGCTGAGGGCGCGGTGCGGCCGGATGCACCTCTGGTCGCACGAGGAAACCGGCAATGACGCGACGTATGCGCGGGATCGGGCGGTGGGGCGGTGGGCGCGGGAGCGCGGGGTGCCTTGGACGGAGATTTGGCAAAACGGAGTGGTGCGGCGGCTGCGCTCGCGGGACGGGTGGGCGGCGAATTGGGAGGAACGGATGCGGGGACCGTTGGCCATCGTCGCGGCTGCACTGCCCGGCGAGACGACCGTGACGGCGGGGGCAATCCCCACGGGGCAGGAGTTGGGCTTGGCGTCGGATGATTGCCCGGGGCGGCAAGCCGGGACCCGGGTCGAGGCGGAGCGGATGCTCGCGACCTTCTTGGCGTACCGCGGCAAAAACTACAGTCGCGAGATGTCCAGCCCGATCACGGCGGTGGAGGCCTGTTCACGCCTGAGCGTCGCTTTGGCCTACGGGGTGATCTCGTCGAGGGAAGTCGCGCACGCGGCGTGGGCGCGGGCGGAAGAACTGGCCGAGGCGAAGCAAGCGGGGAGGGGCGAAGATTTTCGCATCGGCTCGGTGCGGGCTTTTTTGGCGCGGCTGCACTGGCGTTGCCACTTCACGCAGAAACTGGAGGACGAGCCGCGGATCGAACGCGAGGCGTTCTTGCCGGAACTTGATGAGCTGCGGGCGGGCCCTTGGACCGACGAGCGTGCGGCCCGGCTGGAGGCGTGGGGCACGGGACGGACCGGCTATCCCTTCGTGGATGCCTGCATGAGGGCGCTGCGGGCGACGGGTTGGATTAATTTTCGGATGAGGGCGATGTTGGTCTCGTTTGCGAGCTATGATCTGTGGTTACCGTGGCGGCCGAGCGGGCTGCAACTCGCGCGGTGGTTTACGGACTATGAACCGGGGATTCATTGGCCGCAGGTGCAGATGCAGAGCGGCACGACCGGCATCAACACGCTCCGCATGTATGCCCCCGTGAAACAATCGTTGGATCAGGATCCGCGCGGAGTGTTTATCCGACGCTGGGTGCCGGAGCTGGCGGAAGTGGACGAAGCCTTCATCCACGAACCGTGGCGGATGCCGACGGCCGCGCAGGCGGCGGCAGGGTGCAAGGTGGGCCGAGATTACCCGAAACCGGTGGTAGATCATGCGGAGGCGGTGCGGCTGGCGCGGGGAAAGTTCATGGAGCTGAAGCGACGGGCGGAGCACCGGGCAGGGGCGCGGAAAGTTTTCCTGCGGCATGGAAGCCGGAAGCGGCCCGGGACGCAGATCGAAGACCCGCGATGGTTCGAAACTGGAACGGCGAGAACGGGAGGCGGCGCCGGCACCGCGCCGGCGAGCGAACAGCTAGAACTGGGGATGTAAGGCCGATGATGTCCCCGGATTCCCGGTCTTCCGCCGAGTGGGTATCACCGTCGCCCGCGAATGGCCCGTAAAGCCCGCCGGGGCGCTACCGCGCTATGGCCGCAGATCGCGGACGCCGTTTTTCAGGGCCATGAGCTGGCGCACTTCGGCGTCGGAGAGTGCACGGTCGAAGACGGCGAGGTCGTCGAGGTGGCCCACGTAGGCGGCTCCGAGCACAAGCTGCGCCGCGTCGGTCTTCCAACCGAGAGTGAGGTCCCAGTTCTCGATCACGCCTTGGAGCTGGCCGTTGAGCCACAAGCGACCGGAGGGCTTGGCGGATTTGTCGTTGATGTTTTCGAGCGTGAAAACGACGTGCGTCCAAGCTTCGCGTGAAAATGGAGCGCCTGAGATTTGCACCATCGGTCGTCGGGCAGCCGGGATGTCTTCCCAGCCGACGTTGGTGGGATTCCAGATCGACGAAAGCGGGCGAATGGCGAAGCGGAAAAATCGAGGCGTCTCGTCCTTGGACCACTCAAGAAAGATGAAACCCTGTTTGCCGTCGTCGCCGACGATCTGCACCGGGTCGCAGTAGCCAGGTGCGAGATCTCGGTCGGGATCAAGCCGCAGCCAGACGGAGACGGTGGCGGACCAACCTGAGGCGTTGTAGCCGAGCACCCCGCCGTCTTTGAAGAGCGGGCGCGTGTTGCCCTTTTTCGGAAAATGCAGCGCGCCGCCGAAACGGCCCTGGCCGGGGGCGAGCGTGACCTCGTCGTTGAGGGCGGCGGGCACGAGTCCGGTCTTGGTGCGCACGTAGCTGGTCGTTTCGCCGCGTGAAAAATCCGCGTCGAGGCCGGTGTCGAACGACGCGTGCAACGTGAGCGCCCGGGCGAGATTTTCGGCGGGTTGTGCGGCGCCGAGGGCGAATGGGGAAGCAAAAAGGAAGGTGAAGAGCAGGTACCTCATGGGAGCGGAAGGGGACTCAAAATTTGGATGATTTAAAATTGGGGCGAGGAAAGGCCGGAGGTCAATCGGGCGACGGGGGAACGGGTGGGGTGACAGGAGCGGCGAGCAATCGGGCTGCCGCGATGACCGAATTTATATCCGGGAAACGAGAGCGTGGGGAATGGAGTGCTGGATGGCTGCGGCGCGGGGTGCCTCGCAATGACGGGCGTTTCTTAGGGAGTGGCGCGGAGGTAGGTGATGACGTCGAAGAAATCGGACTCGCTCAACAAGGTGTCGTAGGCGGCGGGCATGGGGGAGACGGGGGAGGCGGCGGTCGATTGGATGTCGGCGGTGGGGATGGAGATTTCCTCGTTGGTCGCGGGGTCGCGAAGCAGGGTGGCGGGGCCCTCGGGGCGGAGGTTTACGCCGGATTTGGTCTCGCCGTTTTTCAGCGTGACGGTGGTGAGGCGGAAGTTGGGGTCGATGTTACGGCTGGGGTCGAGGATGTCTTCGATGGTGCGCTGGATCGTGCGCGAGCCGATGCCGTCGAGGGAGGGGCCGAGATTGCCGCCGATATCTTGGACGCGGTGGCAGGCGGCGCAGTTTTGGACGAAGAGCGTCGCCCCGCGCGCGGTGTCGGGCTTGGCGGCGGCGAAGGCGGCGGTGCGGGCGAAAATGAGAGCGTCGAGGCGGGCGTCTTCGGAGGGGAGGTTTTTCACGAGGGCGGCGGCGCGGGCGCGGAGGGCGTCGGGGCGTTTGGCGAGAGCATCGGCGATGTAGCGGTGGCGGAGGAGGGCGGCGGGGGCGCGGCCGGCGGTGACGGTGTCGATGAGGGCGGCGGCGCCTTCATCGGTGCGGGTGAGTGCCATGGCGAGGCCGAGGGCGAAGTCGTTTTGCGCGGTGGGGAGCGCGGCGACGAGGGCGGCTCGGCCGGGGGCGCCGGCGGCGGGGAGCGCGAGTTGATCGGCGGCGGCGCGGCGGAGGGCGACGGGATCAGTGGGGCGACCCAGGACGGTGATGAGCGCGGGCACGGACTCAGCATCGACGGTGAGGGCGCGCAGCGCGGAGGTGCGGAGGGAACTCGCGGTCTTGGCGTCGAGGAGGAGGGTGAGGAGCGAACGGTTTTTCTCCGGGAAAGAGAGATCGCGCACGGCATCGGCGGCGCGGCGGGCGAGGGCCGGATCGGTGAGGCCGAGGGTGGTGACGAGGGTGCGCTGCATCCAGGTGATGACGACGGGCGGGAGGGTGCGGTCGACGAGGCGGGACACGGAGGCGAGACCTTCGGCGAAGGCGAGTTGCTGGGCGGCGGGCGCGGTGGCGAGGGAGTTCATCACAGGCTCGATGGCGGCGAGGCGATCGGCGGGGAGCTGGCGCACGGCGTGGCGGGCGAATTCGCCGGCGCGGGGCGAGGCGAACTGGGTGCGCTCCAAGTAGGTGAGGAGGAACTCGGCGACGGCCGGCGTGGGCACGGCGACGGCGACATCGGCGAGGCGCTCGGCGGCGGCGGGCTCGGCGGCGAGGCGGTTGAGCTCGTCGAGGGGCGCGAGGGCGACGCGGGCCTTGAGGGCGAGGCGGAGGGCGTAGAGCAGTTGGGGATCCGAGTCGGTGGTGCGGGCTTGGAGCGCCAAGATGATGGGCGCGGTCCAAGGTTGCGGGTCGCGGGCGATGAGCTGGGCGAACAGGCGCCACGCGAGGGTGGAGGTGGAGAACTCGGGTGCGAGGGTCGCGAGATGAGAGTTGAGCGTGAGGGGCGCGGAGTCGCTCGGGGTGCTCGGAGTTGAACTCATGGGCGGGACGCTCATGCCGCTTTGGGCGTCGGTGCGGAGGGTGAGGACGCGGAGGGCTGCGAGGGCGACGTCGCCGGCGGGGCGCGTGAGGGCACGGCGGAGGAGGGCGTCGTCGGTGCGGCCTAGTCGCTCAAGGGTCAGGAGGAGGGGGAGCGCGGCGGTTTCGTCGGCCGTGGGATCGGTGCCGGCCACGAGGCGCGTGGCGGCGGCGAGGAGCGCGGGTGCGGTGGAGGCCGCATCAGGGCGAGCGAAGAGCTCGGCGACGGCGAGGGAGCGAACGACGTTGTTGGAATCGGAGAGGCGGGCGACGAGGTCGGCGGTCGAGAGGGTCGCGAGGTTGGGGAGGGTTGGCGGGGCGCCGGCGCCGTCGAGGCCGCGCCAGACGATGCGCCAGATGCGGCCGTGGGAGCGGTCGCGGGACGGGTGCGTGAGCGGGACCTCGTAGTGGCCGATGATGGGGTTGTAGAAATCGGCGAGCCAAAGGGCGCCGTCGGGGCCGAGTTTTACTTGAACGGGACGGAAAGAGGGATCGTCGCTCGTGAGAAAGTCGGGCTGACGGGCGGCGAAGGTCGAGGAGCCGCGCCAGTCGAGGCGGTCGCGGTTGATGCGGCGGGTGACGGGATTGCCGTTGAAGAGATTGTTTTGGAATTCGGGCGGGAAGGTTTTGGCGGAGTAGTGGGCGATGCCGGCGATGGCGGAGGAGCCGTGGTCGTCGGTGGTAAGGGCGGGGGCGAAGCCGAGGCCATCATGTTCTTTGCTGATGCCTTCGTAGTAGCCGCCGGGGATGAGGAGGTAGACGGGCTTCGAGTGGGAATCGGCGGTGTAGAGTTCGCCGCGGGCATCGAAGGCGAGGCCGTAGGGATTGGTCTGGCCGTGGGTGACGAGCTCGAAGCGGGAGCCGTCGGGGCGGAAGCGGTAGGTGTTGCCGCTGGCGAGCTTCACGGTGCGGCCGGCACGGTCCGTGACCTCGGAGGGATTGGCGAAGCCGTGGGTGCCGTAGACCCAGCCGTCGAGCCAGAGCCAATAGCTAGAGGACATGCCGTGGGTGTCGCGGAAGCCGAAGCCATCATAGAGTTTTTCGCGGAGATCGGCGCGGCCGTCGCCATCGGTGTCGGTGAGGCGCCAGATCGCGGGAATCGAATAGACGAGGAGCGTGTCTCCTTTCGCTCCGGGAGCCCGGGGGAGCGGGAGGAGGCCGATGGGGATGTTGAGGCCGTCGGCGAAGGTGGTGACCTTGCGGGCGCGGCCGGTGACGGGATCGAAATCGGAGAGGATGCGGACGGTGTCGGTGCCGTGCTCGACGGGCTCGGGCGGGGCGGAGGCGGCGCGGAAGGCGATGCCGTTTTCGGTCCAATGTTTGTCGAAGGTGGGGATGGGTTGGCCGAGCGCGTCGCGGCGTGCGGGCCAAGGATAGAGGGAGGAGCCGGTGACCCAGACGCGGCCGAAGGAATCGAAGGCGAGGTTGAAGGGCTTTTGGATTTCGGATTCGTCGGCGACGAGTTGGATTTCGAAACCGGGAGGGAGCTTGAAAAGTGCTTTCGACTGGGCGGATGGCAGCAGCGGGGCGGTCAGGGCGTCGCCCCGGGGATCGGCGGCGCGGGTGTGCGGCGCAGAGGCGGCGATGAGGAGGAGGGCGAGACGGAGCGGGAAAGAGAACGAGCGGCGGCGAAACGGAAGGTAGGAGAAGTGAGGCATGGGGGCGCGGGGTGAAATACAGGGAAATTTTTGGAGCCAAACTGCGGTGGGTGTCGGCCCAAAAATTTTGGATTATTCTTCAACCGCGGCGCAACGCGGGCGGAGCCAAAGTGAATCGCGAGTGGCCGCGGAGGAGTCCGTATGCCGGAAGGCGAACACGAAAAAGGCCCCGGAGAACGGCAGCGTGCAATTCCCGGGGCCAGCACTGACGTTGTGCTTTTGCTGGGTTAAAAACTCAGACGGGCACCGACGGTGAAGCTGCGACCGGGGAGGGGCGCGATGGCTTTGAGGAAGGATGTCGCGAGGCGGGCGTCGGCGTCGGTGAGATTATCGCCGCGGGCGAACACCTCGAGGCCGGGGCGCCGGGGGCCGCGATCGGCGAACCGGTAGAGCGCATGGACGCCGACAAGGGTGTAGCTATCGGTCTCGGTTTCCTCAGAGGTGAATCGGGTTTGCTTGAACGAGTGGCGGACCTCGGTGCCGAGCGACCAGCGGCCGTGCTCATAGGCGAGGCCGAGACCGAGACGCGCGGGCGGGATGCGAGGGAGCGCCTGGTCGTCGGTGGTTTGTTCGGCGCGCACGAGATCGCCGAGGAGGGAGAGATGGAGCCGTTGGCCGGGGCCGTCGATGAGGTGAAATTGGACCTCGGCCTCGGCGCCGTAGAACCAGGCGTCGCGGGCGACGAATTGGTAGATGGGTAAATACTCGGCGCCGGCGGGCACGGGGTAATTGAGGAGGTCGCCGGAGGCGTCGTCGAAGTAGCGGCGTTCGTCGCGTTGTTCGAAGATGAAGTTGTCGATCTGGTGGACGAAGACGCCGACGGAGCCGGTGACGAAGCCCGCGCGTTTGCGCAAGGTGAGGTCGAGGCCGAGGGAGTTTTCGTGGTCGAGGCCGGTGGTGCCGATCTCGTAGGAGCCGGTGCCGCCATGGGGACCGTTGGAAAATAATTCGACGGCGGCGGGGAGGCGTTGCGAGTAGGCGAGGGAGAGGCCGAGCGAGTAATCCTTGGCGGGATAGTACACGGCGCCGGCGGAAACACTGAGGCCGTGATCCGAATTCTTTTGGCCGGTGCGGGTGGCGTAGCCGGGATAGGCCGGGAGTCCTGCGTCGACCTCGCCGATGCGGATGGACTGGAATTCGTAACGCCCGCCGAACTCAAGATTGAGGGTGGAGCTCACCTTGTAAGATTCGACGGCAAATAGCGCGTGGCTTTGGGTGACGCTCGGCGGAGTGACGACCTCGGCGCCGACGGCGGAGAAGTCGCTGCGGGCGATCTGATAGCCGACGGTGCCGGTGAGGTTGCCGGACTCCTGTTGGATGAGTTCGAGGCGTCCCTCGTAGGCTTGGTTATTGAACGTGGTGTTGATGTCGCCGGAATCGAGATCGACCTCGGAGTGGGTGTAATCGGCGACTCCGACGCGGAGTTTCGCGGATTTGAAAAACGCGAAGGGCCGGGTGAATTCGCTGCGGAGGTCAAACCGGCGTTGTTCGAGGTCGATGGCAATCGGCTCGCCGACCGGGACGCCGTAAAGCGTGTCGTAGGCGCTGACGGCTACCCCGAACGTGCCGGCGGCGCCGAAGGCCGTGGCGCCGACGGAAGCGCTGCTCGTGGAGCGGGCGCTGTTGGGCAACGTGCCGCGGTCGGCCGGATGCTCGGGGTCGGCGTAGTCGGGGATGGCGACGTCGCTCGTGGTGGTGCGGGCGCCGTTTACTTGAACGGCGAAACGGTTGGAGCCGCCGCCGGTGGCGAAGACGCCGGTGCGCTCATCGGCGGCGGATTCGTAGCGGAACTCCGCGGTCCCGCCGAACGGCGCGGCGGGGGCGGCGGAGGGAATGCGGTTGTCGATTATGTTGACGACGCCGCCGACGGCGGAGCTGCCGTAGAGCAGGGTCGCGGGCCCGCGGAGGACCTCGATGCGCTCGACGAGGAGGGGCTCGACGCTGACGTTGTGATCGGGGCTGACATTGGACGCGTCGAGGGAGCCGACGCCGTTTTCCAACATGCGCACGCGTTCGCCGCCGAGACCGCGGATGATAGGCCGGCTGGCGTTGGGGCCGAATGCCGTGCCGCTCAGGCCGGGCGTGGCGGCGAGAGTCGCGCCGAGCGTGGCGGCGGCGCGGCGACGGAGTTCATCACCGGCGAGAATGGAAGTGCCTTGGGCGAGCTCGAAGGCGGTTTTGCGATCCAGACCGGCGGTGACGACGAAGGAATCGAGATTGAGGATTTTTTCAGCGGAGGAATCACCCGGCGCCGGGGCCGCGGGAGTTGAGGTCTGCGCGCGGGCAAGGGCCGCGAACGAGAGAATGAGGAGCGTGAATGAGCGGAAAGAGATCATGGTAGGCGAAAGAGAGAAAAAGGGGACGGACAATGGAGCAGAGGGGCCGGCGCGATGAGGCGCGGCGACACGGAAGTAACGACCCAAACGAGCGCGCAGGCTCGAGGCGGTGATACCGAAGGAACGGACGGCTCAGCCCAGCGGGGGACCACGTCCCGGCAGATGCAGATAACGGGGCGAGCTAAAAACGAGTTCAGCCGGGCGGGAAAAATTCGGAGCGGCAAAAGCGATGGGGGGCGCCGCGAGCGAGACCGGCGCGGAGCCCGCGGTGATACCGTGGCCGAAGAGGGTGACAACGCAGCCGTCGTCGGAATCGGGATTCCCGGCGGGGGCTTCGTGCGGATGGCCGTGATCGTGGCCGCAGGCGTGCAGATCGGCGTGGAGTTGGGGACTGACCGAGAGGACCGTCAGCAGCAACACCAGCGCGGCCACCGTTGCCGCGAGCAGGCGGTGCGGGAGGCTTGGCGAACGGGAGTTAATGAGCGGTGCGGGCACGAAAACTACGGGAATGTTCGTATTATGACAGAGTCGTCAAGCCGTCGGCGGCATCACTTTTTCTTCTCGGGCGGAATGACGAGCAGACGGAGATCAAAGAGGGTCCACGCGTCGCCGGCTTGCTCGATGCGGGCGAGGAAGTCCCGGCCGGGTTGCACGCGGGCGATGAGCTCGGGTGCGGCCCGGTAGGTGTGGGTGCCGCCGAGGCGGAGTCCGGGAATATCGGGATGCTGAGCGACGACCTCGCCGCGCGTCGGATCGACGGAGACGATCACGCCGCGAATCGGATGGCCCAGCATCTGATCGGTCGGAGGTGCGCAACCGCACTCGGCGGCAGCGGCGAGCAGGGCGCCCTCGGGAATGGTGACGAGGCAGGACCGCAGACCCCCGCCGGGGCCGCTGGTGGCGTAGGTGGCGACCGCGACAACATCGCTGTTGCCTCCGGCGAAATCGCGAACGATCGCGAGGCGGGGTTGGCCGCGAAGACGGGCGGCTGATTCGGCCATCACGAGTACCGGAGGATCGAGCGAGTAATCGGGCGTGGCGCGGCGCAACCAGAGACCGGCAGGCGGGCCCTTGGCTTGGCTGGATTCGCCTTCGACCCAGAGGGTGAGAATGGCGCCGTCGTGCAACATCGCCACGGCGGGCCGGCCGAGGGGGTGGCCGAAATCGACGTTGAGCGGCATCAGGAAACGCGAGCCGGCGTCGGGCGACGAGGAGATGCGCAAGCGCGGGCGATCCTCGGCGGCGGTGAACCAGGCTGCGGCCACGCGACCGCCGGAAGCGGCGAGCTGGGGACCGGAGGCGGGGCAGTGCGGCGAGCGCCAATCGTCGCGGTTGAGGTTGTGGTTGTTCTCCCACCGGCCGGCGCGGTAGCGGACGACATTGATGTCACGGATGAGGCCCTCGCCGAGGGTGCGGTAGGAAAGCAGGGCGCTGCCATCGGGGAACGAAACGAGAGCCGGGGGAGATTTTTCGCTGACCCGGGCCTCGATCAAGACATCGGGGCCGGCGGGTTCGCCGACGATGCGCGCGTAGAGGCGGACATCGTGGTCGCCCGTGGTGCGGCCGCGGCGGTCGAGCCAAGCGGCGAGGACCCGGCCGTCGGCGACGGTGGTGAGAACGGGGAGCGAGTTGGTTTTGCTCTCGGTGGTCAGGGGCGAGGGCGCAGTCCACGTGAGCCCGGCGTCGGTCGAGGAACTCAGCAAAATAGATTCGGTTGCGGGGGCCGCCGCAGAGGTCTCGGTCCATGCGACGGTGACGCGCCCCCCCTGGCCGACTGCGAGCGCGGGAGGCGCGGTGTCGACGTCGAGGATCTGGGGACCGGTGGCGATGCGTTGCGCGGCCATCCAGCGCAGCGTGGTGGGGTTGAGCGACGCGCTGCGGACGGTGGCGCCACCGGGGGCGGATTCAATCCAAGCAAGCCAGACGGAGCCATCGGGCGCGCGGGCCAAAGTGGGAGCAGTTGCGCTGGCTTCTGAAGGGGAGTCGAGAGGCTCAATCTTGATTGGGGGCGGAGCGGATTTTTCGGCGGCGAAAAGACCGGTGATCACCGCGAGGCAGGAAAGAAGCGAAAGAAGCGGGCGCGGCATTGCGCGGACCTTGGGCGGCAAAGACCGCGCCGGCAAGCTGGGCAGCGTGGGGAGATTTACGCGGGCCGGCGGCGCTGGAGCAGCGTGACGATGAGCAAAAGCGCAAACGAGATCACGAGCAGCATGGCGGCGAACGCGTGGGCCGAGGCGTAGTCGAGTTTTTGGACCTCGTCGTAAAGGGCGATGCTGGCGACTTTGGTGACGCCGGGGATGGCTCCGCCGATCATGAGCACAACGCCGAATTCACCCAGCGTGTGGGCGAAGCCGAGGGTGAGACCGGCGGCGATGCCGCGCCAAGCGAGCGGCGCGTGCAGTCGAATAAAAACGCGGAGCGGACGGGCGCCGAGGGCGGTGCCGGCATCGAGGAGCTCGCGGGGGACGCCGCGGAGCGCGGCTTGAAACGGCTGCACCGCGAACGGCAGTGAGTAGAAGACGGAGGCGATGACCAGACCGGTGAAACTAAAGACCAGCGGTTCGCCGGTGAGATCGCGCCACCAACTGCCGGGCGGGTGCTGGGGCGAAAGGCCAACGAGGATGTAGAAACCGATGACGGTGGGCGGGAGGACGATCGGCAGGGTGACGAGCGTTTCCAAAAACGGCGCGACGCGGGCGCGGGTCGTGTTGAGCCAATGCGCGAGGGGCAGGCCGATGAGGCCGAGGATGAGGGTCGTGATGGCGGCGAGGCGCAGGGTGAGGCCAAGCGATTGCCAAAGGGACGAAGACAAGCCGAGGAAAGTGAAGGTCGAATCGCCCATCAAGGGGAACGTGGCAGACTGAAACCGTAGCGGTCAAAGATTGTCCGGGCGGCCGGGGTGGCGAGGAACGCGAGGTAACGCCGGGCGGCTGGATTGGAAGCACCGCGGCGGGTCAGCACGACGCCTTGTTCGAGCGGGGCATGGGCGGAGGACGGAATTTCCGTCCAGCGGCCCGATTGGTTGAGCCCGGGGGCGATCACCAGCGAAAGGGCCACGATGCCGACATCGGCGTTGCCCGTCTGCACGAACTGGGCGGTCTGCGCGATATTTTCCCCGAGCACGAGCTTGGGGCGCACCTCCGCCCACGCCCCGAATTTATCCAACGCCTCTTTCGCGGCGCGGCCGTAAGGTGCGTGGTCGGGGTTGGCGATGGCGAACCGCTTCACGCTCGGGTCGCGCACGACGGACGCGAGGTCGTCGATGGCGAGATCGGTGCGCCGGGTCCACAGCACGATTCGGCCGATGCCGTAACGGGTGAGGCTCTTCTCCTCCGCCGCTCCGGCGGCGATGAGTTTAATCGGGTAGATTAGATCGGCGGAAAGAAAGACATCGAACGGCGCGCCGTTCTTGATCTGGGCGAAAAAATTTCCGGACGAGCCGGTGGAAACTCTCAGGCTCACGGAAGGTTCCGACGTGGCGAACGCGCGGTTCAGTGCCTCGAGACAGAAAACCAAATCGCTGGCGGCGGCGATGGCCAGGGTCTCGGCGGCGCGGCCCGTGGGCGCGAAGACGAAGGCGAGAACGGCGAGGAGGCGGAGCATGCGAGAGGCAACGTGGCGGGGCGGATCGGGGCTGGCCATGCGAAAGCGGGCGGGTTTGCCTGCCGGGATGATGACTCGCGAGGCGTTACCGCCAGTGACGGTATTGAGTGGCTTCCTCGGAGCGGGGAAGACGACTTTGCTGCGGCATCTGCTCGGTCAGGCGGAGGGGCGGAAGTGGGCGGCGATCGTCAACGATGTGGCGGCGATCAATGTCGATGCGCAGGTGGTCGCGGGGGCGGGAGCGGCGCGGGTGGTGGAATTGGGCAACGGGTGTGTGTGCTGCTCGGTGCGGGATTCGCTGGCGGAGACGATCGCGGAACTGGCGGCGCAGCGGGCGTATGACCATATCTTGGTCGAGACCACGGGGGTGGCGGAGCCGCGGGGCGTGGCGGATTTGTTCACGCGGAAGAACGCGTTTTGGCGGAGCCTCGGCGATTTTGCGCAGTTGAGCGCGTTGGTGACGGTGGTCGATGCGCGGAGTTTTCTGGATGCACAGCGCCGGAGTCGGGGCTTGGGCGCGGAGGCGGCGCACGAGGGGAGAAAGAAGGAAGAGAAAGAGGAACGAGAACGATTGGCGGAGGGGAAGAAGCCGGTGTTTGAGTTGATGGTGGAGCAGGTGGAATGCGCGGATGTGCTCGTGCTCAACAAGTGCGATCTGGCGGATGAGACGGAGTTGGCGGAGGTGGAGCGGATTTTAGGGGGATTGAATGCGCGGGCGGAGCTACTGCGCGCGGAGCAGGGGCAGGTGGCGAGCGAGTGGTTGCTGGGGCGGGTGAGGTTTGACGGCGCGGCGACGGTCGGCGCGGCGCGGTGGGTGCGGTTGATCCGGGGTGAAGGCAGGGGTGGGGGCGGAGCGACGGGTGGACTGGCGGTCAAGGCGCGCCCGGAGTTCGCGCCCCACCTCGGAGCGCGGCACGAGACGGATTATGGAATCACGAGTTTCGTGTGGGAAGCGCGGCGGGCGCTGGACGGAGCGAAGTTTGAGGCGTGGTTGGAAAGCGGGTTGCCGGACGGGTTATTGCGGGCGAAAGGATTTTTCTGGGTGGCGGAGCGATCGGCTGACATCGGGTTTTTGTCGGTCGCAGGCGGGCAGGCGCGGCGTGAATGGGTGGGGACATGGGCGGCGGCACTGCGGGAAAGCGGCGTCATCACCGCGGCGCAGCTCACGGCCGAAGCGCGCGCGAAGTGGGCCGAGCCGCACGGGGACCGGCGACAGGAGTTGGTCTTTATCGGAACGGAGCTGGACGAAACCAAGCTGCGCGCGAAACTTGAGGCGTGCTTGCTCTGATTTGTTTTCGAAATTCCACGAAATTTCTTTTTGGCGCGAGCGTCGGAAGCGCGGTGGCGGTTTTCAGCTCACGGAATTTTTTCAGATTCGTGCTCGGCGGTGGCGTGTGGCTTGCGGCCAGCGGACTCGTTGGCAGTGCGGGTTTGAGGGCGGCGGAGCCAATCGGAAACCGGGAGGTTCTGATCTATGCCGACGGTGATCGCGTGAGGGGAAAACTGGTCGAGCGGTCGGGCGGGGTTTTGGTTTTTCAGTCGGAAAAATTCGGTTTGCTGCGAGTGCCCGTGACGGCAGCGAGGATTGAGCAAGGCGACGGGCCGGCGGCGGCAAAAACTCCCGGGAGCCGGGCGGTGGCCAAGACAGCGGTGGCGGCGGGAGAGAAAGCGGGGGCGGATCGGGCGAAACCGGAGAAAGGCGAAAAGGAAAAAACGGGTGGCTGGGCGCAGTTTTCGCCGTCTGCGTTGACTCAGGGGGTGCGGGCGTTCCTCGGGCCATGGCACGGGCGGATTGCTTTTTCGACCGAGATCGCGAACGACGTGACCGACCGGACGAACACGACGGCGGAAGTGCGGCTCAAGCGGAAGTGGAGCAATGATGAGGTGGAGGGAATCGCCCGCTATGATTTCGCGCAGTCGGCCGAGGTGACGACGAAGGATGTGGCGCGGTTGAGCGGTTCGTGGCGGCGGGATTTTCCGCGAAGATTTTTCGGCGTTTATCGGCCGACGTTAGAGTGGAACCGGGCCTCGAAGCGGCCGAACGGGGTCCCTACCGATTATTTCTTGGTCCAGCAAGAAATCGGCGCGGGCCTGAATGTGTTGGCGGCAAAGGACCGGAAGTTGCGCTTCGGGGTATCGGAGAATTTCTTCGACGTGTGGGTCACGGCGCCGCAAAGCGACCGGACGGCAGAGACCTCGGCATCGACGTTTGCCGAGGCGGAGTGGAGCCTCCCCTGGCGCATCCAACTCATCGAGCGTGGGGTGTGGTATCCGCCGTTTAAGAATGAATTAAACGGATGGGAATACCGGATCGAGCTGAACAAGAAACTCACGGAAACGCTGAGCGTCGCGGTGCGGCACGAGACTCGGCAAAACAATCCCGACGAGCGCGTGCGCGACTATTCGCTGTTGCGGATGTTGGTGGGGCTGGATTTCTGAGCTCGGGGGCGAAGACATCGAAGCGAAGCGGTGGCGTCGCGGCGGGAGGGAGGTTGGGAGAGCCCTGCTTTTTGGGGCGGGGTATTTCAGGTTCGCCAGCGGCGCGGCGAAAAAGAAGCTCAGCGGATAATTTTTCATATGATACCTCGCATCTTTTTAAGCGGACTTTTGGGGTCGTTGGTCTTGGCGCTCGGCCTACGGGCGCAACAGGCGACGACGCCGACTACGCTCGGCACGCCGCCGCCGACTTTGTTGGCGCCAGGCGGCCAAGTGACGGTGGACCTGCGCACGTTTCTCGGCGTGCCGGGCGTGACGGGGCAGGTCGTGCAGTTCGATACGGCGCGGGGGACGTTTAACGCTGAGCTGTTGGCGAACGATGCCCCCCGGACCGTCACAAATTTTCTGAACTACGTGAACCGCGGGGCTTACACGAACAGCATCTTCCACCGCTCGGTGCGGAACTTCGTGATTCAAGGCGGTGGTTTCGCGGTGTCGGGTTCAACGGTGAACACGATTCCGACCGATGCGCCGATTGCGCTCGAAAATAGGGTCTCGAATCTGCGCGGAACCCTGGCGATGGCGCGCACGAATGAGTTGAATTCGGCGACGAGCCAGTGGTTCGTAAACACGGGCAATAATGCCGGCCAGCTCGACGCGACGAATGGCGGTTACACCGTATTCGCGCGGGTGCTCGGCAACGGGATGACGGTGGCCGACTCGATCGCAGCGCTGACGATCGTCGATGCCTCGGCGATTTTGAATAGCGCGTTCAATGAACTGCCGGTGCTCGGTTTGCCCGTGAATTCGGCCAACCTCGTGGTGGTGCGCAGCGTGCGGCCGGTGCCGATCTATCCGACGACGAACGGCGAGGCAGCGGTCGTGACGTTTAGCGCGACGAATCAGAACAGCATCGTGGCGGCAGGCTCGGTGGCGGGCAGCACGTTGACCCTCACCGGCGGGGTGGCGGGCACGGCGACGGTGCGGGCGCGGGCGACGGACTCGAATGGAAGCGCGGCCGAGGTTGTTTTTAATGTGACCGTGGCCGCCACGGCTCCGGTGATCACGGCGGAGCCGCTCAATCTGATCGCGGCGACCGGTCGGATGATAGTGCTCAACGTGGCGGCGAGCGGCCCAAATCTGAACTACCAGTGGAAACGCATCCCGGCGGTGCCGATCCCGGGTGCGACGGGTCCCCAGCTGATCGTGAACCCAGTCACGGCCAGCGACGCGGGTGTTTACTATTGCACGGTTTCAAACTCGGCGGGCGAAGTGAACAGCGCGGGGGCGATCGTGGCGGTGCGGGGGACCGGGGTGAACCGGTTGTCGAGTCTCTCGGTGCGGGCGAATTTGGATGCGACGCAAGTGTTGACGGTGGGCTTTTCGACGACGGCGGCGAAGAACCTGCTCGTGCGCGCGGTCGGGCCGAAGTTGGTCGATTTCGGGGTGACCAATTTTAATCCCGATCCTCGGCTGGAGATTTTTGACGGCGCGCAACGGCCGACGGCCAACAATGACAACTGGGCGCCGAACCTCGGGCCGGTGTTTCAGAGTTATGGCGCTTTCGGGTTTGATGCGAACAGCCGGGATGCGGCCCTGGTGACGCGCTCCGGCGGCGCGGCGACGGCGGAAATCAAGTCGTCGGGCAATGGGATCGCGCTGGTCGAAGTTTACGAGGAAGTGACGGCGACTCCGGCGACGTTGAACGGCGTCGCGACGTTGCACCGCGTCGGCACGGGCGGCGGAATTTTGATCGCGGGCTTTGCCGTGACGGGTGATGTGGCGAAGACGCTGCTGATCCGCGGAGTGGGGCCGAAGCTCGCAACTTTCGGCGTCGGCGACCGGCTGACCGACCCGAAGATTGAAGTGCGGACCGTCGGTGACGTCATGCTCGCGGCAAACGACGACTGGAGCCCGAACGTGGCCGCCGCGACGCCGGGGCTAGGGTTCGCCTTTGACGCGGGGAGCAAGGACGCGGCGCTCTTGGTGACGTTGCCGCCGGGCGCTTACACGGCGCAGTTGAGCGGGGCGGACGGCGGGACGGGCAACGGGCTGATCGAGATCTACGAAGTGCCGTAGAGCCGGGGAGATGGTGCTCCCTGGTCAGCCGCCGAGTTTGAAGCTGGCGCTGACTTGGAAGACGGCGCTGACGATGGCGAAGGCGATGAAGCCCACGAACGTGAACACGCCGCCGAGCACGACGCCGGCAATCACTTTGGTGAAAAAATTGAGCTGGCCGGTGATGATTTTTTGGTAGGCGGCGGCGATGCTCTTCAGGCTCGGGACGACGTTGCCGGTGTTTTCGCCGATCGCCAAGCGGTCGAGCACGAGGTCGGGGAAACAACCGGTGCGGGTGAGTGCGACGGAGAGCGCCTCGCCTTCGAGCACGCGGGCGGTGGCGGTGTTGAAGGCGGCGCGGTGGACCTGGTTGGCAATCTGCTTCTCGGTCATGCGGAGCGCCTCGGCGGCGGTGATGCCGTTTTCTAAAAGCACGGAAAGTGTTTGGCTGAAGGAGTGGACCGTTTGCGCCACGAGGAACGGTCCGACGAGCGGGAGTTTGAGCAACCAAGCGTCGGTCTGGGCGCGGCCGGCGGGAGTCTGGCGCCAGCCGATGAAGGAGATCAAGGCGAGCACGACCGCGACGACGGCCATGATGCCCCAAATACTGAGGGCGAACTGCGAGGCGCCGATTAGAAGCTTGGTGGAAGCGGGCATCTTACCGCCGAGCGAGCTCAGGAGCGTTTGGAGGCGCGGCAGGAGAAAGGTGAGGAAGAAAAGGATGACGCCGCCCGAGACGAAGACCATGAATCCTGGGTAGGCGAGGGCCGCCATGAGCTGGGCGCGCAGCTCGCGTTGCTCGACGAGGTGGGCGATGAGGCGGGAGAGCGTGTCGTTGAGGGAGCCGGTGGCTTCGCCGGCTTGGATGAGATTGACCGTGCCGGTATCGAAGACCTCGGGATATCCTCCGAGGGCGCGGGAGAGCGGTGCGCCCTCGCTGATGCGCTCCCAGACGCCGGCGCAGAGCGTGCGTAGGCGGGGCTCTTTAATGCGAGTCGAGAGGAGACGGACGGCTTCGCCGGCGGACAGGCCGCTGCCGGTGAGATCGTGGAGTGCCTCGAGGAAAGGAAGACGCTCGGCGCGGCGGGGAGCTTGGGCGTTGAGGCGAGTCGAGGCGCGCGTCGGGCGAGACCCTTTGGCGGGGGCCGACGCGGACGAGGAGGACGGCGGCGCTTTGCCGGCGCTTTTGCGCGGGGCGGGACCGGCCTGAAGCTCGGTGACTTGGGCGACTTGAAGACCGCGGGCGGAGAGGAGACGCAAGGCATCCTTGCGGCTCGGGGCGTCGATTTCGGCGGAAAGGGATTTGCCGGCGCGGTCGCGGGCGCTGTAGGCAAAGCGAGCCATGTTACTTTTCGATCACGGTCACGACGCGGAGGACTTCCTCAAGGGTGGTGTGGCCGGCTTTGACTTTTTCCCAGCCGCTTTGGCCGAGGGTTCTCATGCCTTGTTTGCGGGCGGCTTGGGTGAGGGTGCGGGTGCTCTCGCGTTTCAGGATGAGCTCGTGGAGTTCGTCGTTGAGGCGGAAGATCTCGAAGAGACCGATGCGGCCCCGGTAGCCGGTGCCGCGGCAGCGGTCGCAGCCGACGGGGTGTTTGAGCGCGGTGACGAGTTCGGCCTCGGCGGCATCGCATTCGAGAATGGCGAGCGTCTCGAGGAGCTTGACCTTACTGATGGGCTGGGAGGAGCAGCAGTTGGGGCAGAGGCGGCGGACGAGGCGCTGGGCGATGACAAGCTCGATGGCGGAGGCGACGAGGAAGGGCTCGATGCCCATATCCACGAGGCGCGTGATGGCACCGGGCGCGTCGTTGGTGTGGAGCGTGGAGAAAACCAAGTGGCCGGTCAGTGAGGCGCGGATCGCGATCTCGGCGGTGTCCTTGTCGCGGATTTCGCCGACCATGATGACGTCGGGGTCTTGGCGAAGAATGGACCGAAGAGCGCTGGCGAAGGTGAGGCCGATCTCGGAGCGGATCTGCATCTGGTTCACGCCGGGCACTTCGTATTCGATGGGGTCTTCGACGGTGATGATCCGGAGATCGGTGGAATTGATTTTCCGGAGAAACGCGTTGAGCGAGGTGCTCTTGCCGGAGCCGGTGGGGCCGGTGACCAAAATGATGCCGTGCGGGTAGTCGAGGACGCTGATGATCTGCGCCTGCTCGTCGGGGCTCATCCCGAGGCGGTCCATCGTGTAGGCTTCCTTCTTCTGATTCAGGAGGCGGAGGGAGACGGACTCAGCGTAGATGGTCGGCGCGGTGGCGACGCGGATATCGAGGACGGTGGCGTTGGACTTGAAGTTGATGCGGCCGTCCTGCGGGAGTCGTTTTTCGGAGATGTTGAGGCGCGCCATGATCTTGAGGCGCGAGATAATGGCGTCTTGGAAGCGGAGGAGATTCTCCGGAACAGGGACGGGGACGAGCAGGCCGTCGACGCGGTAGCGGATGCGGAGCTGTTCCTCCTGTGGCTCAAAGTGGATGTCGGTGGCCTGATCTTCGACGGCTTGTTTGATAACATCGGTGACGAAGCGGACGACGGCGGCGTCTTCGTCGACGACCTCCTCGGCCTGTTGAACGGCCTCGGGGGCGACGTAGGATTCATCGCCGTCGTCGAGGGCGCCGGAGCCGACGCCGAAGTTTTCGATGATGAGCTGGTGAATGCGCTCGGGGACGGCGAGGTGCCAGACGAGCGGGCGCGGGGTGAACGTACGCAGCCAGTCGGACATCACGGCATCGGGCAACCAAGCGGTGGCCAGATGGAGCGTTTGAAAGTTAAGGGTCGAGAGTTCAGCGTCCGGATTTTCGGGGGTGGGGCCGAATTTGATCGGGATGATCTGGTAATCGTGGACGAGGCGGGCGGGGAGGAGGCCGCGGGCGTCGGGGTCGGTCTCGAGGTTGCTGGCGATGTCGAGGGTGGCAGCGGCGGCGAGGGCGGTGAGCGCCTCGGGCTCGGGCAGAGCGAGCGCGGCGGCGAGGGCGGCGAGACGTTGGCCGCGCGCGGCTTCGCGGACGGACTGAAGTTGTTCTTCGGTGAGCCGCGCGACAAGGGATGCGGGCAACGGATCAAGGGCGAGCGCGGTCATGGGGGGCGGCGCGAGCTTACTTGAGCTTGTTGATCAGGGGTTCCTTGGCCGGCTTCGAAGGATCGACGAGGAATTGGTTGATCTGATCTTTGTTCGAGAGCTGGTTGATCGTCTTAGAGGTCTCGGCGTTGCCTTCGCCGGATTTAATCACGCGGGGGCGGACGAAGAGCAGCAGCTCGGTGCGCTCCTGTTTGTTTTCACGCGGGCCGAAAAGGTGGCTGAGCAAGGGAATCTCCGCGAGGAAACCGATCTTGCCGCGGGAGCGACCGGTGCGGGTGCGCTGGAGCCCGCCGAGTACAATCATCTGGCCGTCGATCACGTTGATGAACGACGTGGCTTGGCGCCTGCCGATGACGGGCTGGGAATTGCCGTCGATTGTCACGCTGTCGAGGATGTCGTCCACCTTCTGGTCGATCTTGAGCTGGATACTGCCGTCGTCGCCGATGAGCGGGGTGACTTTCAGGTCGATGGCAATGTCTTTGTAGGTGACGGTGGAACTGGTGGTGAGCCCCGACGAACCGGTATTGGGGATGGAGGTGCTGCCGGTGATCAAGGGCTGGGATTGGCCGACGATGACCTGAGCCTCTTTATTGTGAGTGGTGACGATCGTGGGGGCGGAGAGAATGTTGACGTTGCTGCGGGAGCCGGCGTCGGTGAGAGCGGCCTTGAAAGCCAGCGGGTCGACGATCCCGTCGCTGACGGTCCAACCGGCGACGGCGCCCGCGAAATTGGTGACGGAGCGGACCCCGGTGGTGGCGTTCGTGCCAACGGTGAGATTGAGAGCGGAGAGACCGGTTTTGTCGGAGTCCGAGAGGGTGACCTCGGCGATGATCACCTCGATGCGGACCTGAGCGAGGACGATGTCGATCTTGCTGACGAGGTCTTTGATGAGCCGGATGTCGTCGCCGGTGCCGGAGACGATGACGGCGTTGGACCGTTCGTCGTAGGTGACGGTGACGAGGGTGCTGAACTCGTTGGATCCGGCGAGGGAGGCGAGTTCGGGGCCGACGTTGTTCATGACGGCGGGTTGCGGACCGGCGGCGGGCTGGGGTGCGGCGGGTTGGCCGGGGAGAGTGATCTGGCCGGGGCGGACAGATTGGGCGGAGGTTTTTTGAGCGGCGTTGGTTTGGCCGGTCACGAGCTGCGTGAGCAAAGTGGAGACATCTTTGGCGGCGGCGTGTTTGAGGTAGATGACCTCGTTACGGGTGTTGGGGTCGGCTTTGACGTCGAGTTTGGCGATGAGTTCGTCGAAGAAGGGATACTGGCGGGGGTCGGCGATGAGGATGATCTGATTGGTGCGGTCGTCGGCGTTGTAGGTGGTGCTGGTGCCGAGCTGGTTTTGGAGTGTGCCCTGCAAAATCGAGCGGAGCTTGTTGACGAGGTCGGAGGCCTTGGCGGATTTGAGCGGGTAGAATTTTGGGTTGAGGCCGGTGGTCGCGGGGCGATCGAGGGTTTTGATGAGGCTCTCGATGCGCTGAAGATTGCTCACGGAATCAGTGATGAGCGCGGCGTTGGTTTTTTCCAAGATGACGACACCGCCGCCGACGCCGGGGGTGAGCAGGCCTTGGAGTTG
>CAMBRG010000022.1 GCA_945869845.1 Opitutus sp. GAS368
GCGGTGTTGCGTGAGTTTGCGGCTTTGGGCGGCCGCGTCCTGGATTCTTCGCCGATGTATGGTCAGTCTGAAGAAGTCGCCGGTGACCTGATGGCGAAAAACGCCCTGCGGGAAAAACTGTTTGTTGCGACCAAGGTTTGGATCTCCGGTCGCGATGCGGGTATCGCGCAGATGAACGACTCCATCCGCAAACTGCGGGCGGGGAAAATCGATTTGATGCAGGTGCACAACCTGCTCGATGTGGGCGCGCATCTCGACACCTTGCGCGGCTGGAAAAAAGACGGCCGCATCCGGTATCTCGGAGTGACCCACTACACGGCCAGCGGGGCGGAGGCGGTCGCGAGGCTGATCCAAAGCGAAGTCGTCGATTTCGTGCAGGTTGCTTACTCGGTGTCCGAGCGCGACGCCGAGAAGCGGTTGTTCGATCTTGCCCGGGATAAGGGCGTGGCGGTGATTGCCAATCGTCCGCTGGGCGGAGGCGATCTGATCCGGCGCCAAGTTGGAAAGCCGTTGCCCGCGTGGGCCGCCGAGATCGATTGCACGAGTTGGGCGCAACTGCTGTTGAAGTTCGTCGTATCCCATTCGGCGATCACCGTCGCGATCCCGGCGACTTCCAAAGTCACCCATCTCCGCGACAACATGCGCGCCGGGGTTGGTCGGTTGCCCGACGAGAATTTGCGCAGCCGAATCGCCGCCGCGGTGGCGTGATGGAACCGGGACACCAACGTCCCTTAATTTCTAGAGGTTTGTCATTGGGCGAGCAGGATCAACGTCGGGCCGTTGGGTGAAGGAGCCGACGAACGCGGTTTGTCATGGCGAGGAGCGCAGCGACGTGGTCATCCATCTGGAATTTTAGCTGGATTGCCGCGCCCGCCAAGCCAGGCTCGCAACGACAAACCCGATGAGTTCATTAGCGAGGGGCGTGAAGCGCGCCGTGGCAATCCAGCTGGATTGCTTCGTCGCTGCGCTTCTCGCAATGACAGTCGGTTGATCAAGGGACGTTGGTATCACCGATGAGGTGAAGCCGGTTCCCCGTCTTTATCCGGGATAATTCGGGTGCAGCCGTGGTGGATAAATTTGGACGGTTGGGCTGCGGCGGGTTCAAGGTTCAATGGTTAAAACCGATGGGCCTCTCCCGCCGGATCTGCGCTAGGGGATTTTCGGCCGTTGCGGGGCGCGGGTGTCGGCGGAGACCGGGTAGAGGGCTTGGTGGTGCTCGAGTTGGTCGGAAAGGGCGGTCATCATGCGCCGGAGCGCAGCGGGCTCGGTGGCGGCGAGATCAGCCTGTTCGAAGGGGTCGTTGCCCAGATGGAAAAGTTGGTAGTGCGAGCCGCCGGAGACCGCGGTGGGGAAGTAGTGATAAATGACCTTCCAAGGGCCTTCGCGGAAACTGGTCCAGTAGGAGGTGCGGTGGGGGCCGTGAGGGTAGTGCATGAGGAACGACTCCGGCCGGGTGGAGTCGGTTTGGCCCGACAGCAGGCGGTCGAGGCGGAAGCCGTCAACCGGGTGGCCGGCGGGGGCGCGGGCCTCGGCCAAGGCGAGAAGCGTGGGGAAAAGATCCATGACGGCGGCGGTTTGGGTTTGGAGGGCGCCCGCGGCGATGGGGAGGCGGCGTTGATGCGGGTTGGCGGGATCGGGTTTTGCCCACGCCGCGATGAAAGGGACGCGCATCCCACCCTCGTAATGGGAGCCTTTTTTGCCGCGGAGTGGTGCGGCGCAGGCGACGGCATGCTCATGGCCGAGGGGCGCATCGGAGCCATTGTCGCCCAAAAAGACGACGAGGGTGTCCTCCGCGATACCGAGCGCCTCGAGGTGATTGAGCAGGTCACCGAGGGATTTGTCCATGCCCTCGACCAGCGTGGCGAAGGCTTGGGCGTTGGCGGGTTTGCCGGAATCTTGGTAGTGAGCGGCGAAGCGCGGATCGGACTCGAAGGGCGAGTGGACGGCGTAGTGGGCGAGGTGGAGAAAAAACGGTTGCCCTTGCTTGGCGGCAGCGGAGACGAGGTCTTTGGCTTCGAGCGTGAGAGCTTCGGTGAGGAACAGATCTTGGCCGTGATATTTTTCGAGCTGCGGAACGGCATGGCTGGCGCGCTTGGTCGATTTTTTGCCGAAGTCCTGTCGGGCAAAATAGCTGCCGGGGGCGCCGATGGCAGCGCCGGCGATGTTGACGTCGAAGCCGAGTTTGGCCGGGTCGGCTCCGGCGGCGGCGCGGGGACCGAAATGGCCCTTGCCGACGTGAAACGTGCGGTAGCCGGCGTCGCGGAGGAGACCGGGCAGAGTGACATCGCCGGGCTTGAGTCCGCGCCAGTTCCACGCGGAGGGACCTTGGGTACCGGCGTTATCCGTATCGGGATTGATCCAGTTAGTGGCGTGGTGACGGGCGGCGTTTTGGCCGGTCAGGATCGCGATGCGCGTGGGCGAGCACACGCTCATCGCGCAGAAATTGTTGAATCGGACGCCGCGGGCGGCCAGGCGCTCCATCGCGGGGGTGCGGTAAAAATGGTTGAGCGGCTGCCGTTGGGCCCGGCCGGAGGGATCGGTGATAAAAGGGACGGACGTGTCCATCACGCCCAGATCATCGACCAAAAAGACGACGAGGTTGGGCTTGGAGGCCGCGGCGGTGAGAGAAAAACCGAGGAGGAAGAAGGCGACGAGGAAGGCGCCGGGGCGGGCTTGGGGGAGCATAAAGAGGAGGCCGCGTTGGGGGTCCCCCATAGCGGGGGTCTGGTCGTTTACTGTTAGTTATTGGCCCGTTTTACTTGGTGGAGATAGCCGCGCAGAGAGTTTGCAGTTCCAAGTTGCAGGTGTTCGGCCAACCACGCGATCGCGGCTCCGGTTTGTTGGCGAATCTCGCCCGCCATTTCGATTTTCCAGCCCTGTTTCTTCGGTTTGGTCGTTAGGTCGGAGGCTGTTTTTCCGCGCTTGGCCAAGTTGGCGGACAAGCTGGCGTCCCAGCTTGCTTGTCGCAGCTCGATGCGTTCCGCACGTGGCAAGCCAGCGGTGAGGGCGCGGGCGGCGTACTCTTTGGCGAGGGCCCGTCTCCACGCGAGCGTGCCAATCGCCCAGCCTTGCGCCAAGCCCACCAAACCTTCGCGTTGCCAAGCCGCCTCGTCGTGCGCGAGGGCCTTCAAGTAAACGGTGTAAGCCCGATGACCCGATGCATCATCCGGCCAATCCCCGAGGGCTCGCAGCCAGTCTTGAGCCGTGAGCGACTTGGGGCGCGGACCTTTCAGCAGCGCGGCGAGACTGCTCCAACGAAAGCCGGCGACCTGTTCTGGCGGCGCGATTTTCGCTCTCACCGGATTGAGGTGGATGTAGTTCACCACGCGGGTCAACGCGGCGACGTTTTCGATCAGTAGCGCCTGATAACGGCCTTGGAACAGATGCCCGCTTTCCCTGCGCAAGCGATTGAACCGGGTGGCCATCGAACTTTGCAGCCAATGCATCCCCTCGCCCAAGTTCGGCTCCGGGGTCTCCACCGCCAGGTGAAAATGGTTCGGCATCAGCACATAGGCGTGAACCCGCCAGCCGAACTTCTCCGCCGCTTGAAACAGCGTGACCAAAAACGCTTCCGCCGCTCCCACGCTATCAAACAAATCCCGACCATAACTGCCGCGGTTGATCACGTGGTGCAACGCTCCGGGGTATTCGATCCGTAGTCGTCGTGCCATGCCTCACCCAGGCTGCGTTGGCCCTTACCCTCAACCAGAAACTGACAAAACACGGCCAGACCCGAATGGCGCGCCTTTCGGATGACTTTTGTCGGCCGTCTGCTTGCGGACGCACCGAGCGCCTGCAAGCAGGCTGCCTACGACGGAACGTCTAAAAACCAAACGGCACTGGTAGAAGGGGCTGCCTTACTTTATTGACGATCGAGTAAGGCGAGATTTGTTACCGAGCATGGCGACCACGCTGCGGATCAAGATTACGGCGAAACGGCAGGCGACGTTTCCGGCGGCGGCGCTGCGGGCGTTGCAGGCCAAGCCGGGTGATTACCTTGCCCTGATCGAAGATCGCGGCACATGGCGGCTGGAATCGGCGGCGGTGAATCACGGTAAGCTTGCTCCGTTGCGGGCGCGGATTGCCGGGAACAAGGCCGGAGCTTTTGATCTGACGGGCTGGCGCGAAAAGGCAAAAAATCATGCCCACTTACGGGATTGATACCTCGGTCTTGGTGCGGCTGCTCACGGGTGAACCGGCGGCGGATTTCGCGGCGACGGTGTCGAAGCTCACGGCGTTGCGCGCGACGCGAACGGAGCCCATTTTGGCCGCGAATATCGTGATCGCGGAGGCTTATGCGGTCGTGCAGCACCATTATGGGGTGAGCAAGGCCGAGGCCCGTCGCGCCTTGCGCTCGGTGCTGACCAGCGGGTTGATCGAACCGGCGGCGGGAGCGGCGGTCTTGGAAGCGTTGGACGCGGCCAAGGAGCCGGGGCTCACGGATCGGCTGATTTTGATCGATCACGCGCAATTCGGCGCGGTCTTGCTCACGCATGATCGCAAGCTGGCGGGACAAACGGGGGCGCAACGGCTTTGAAGGAGCGGCCGTAGAACGGGTGGTCGTTTCTTGCCATAAAGAGCGCAAAGGGTCTGTGGCTGCGGCGGTGAGTGCGTGGCGCCAATAGGCGCACGGGGCACGTGGTCGGCTCGGAGGAAATTTACGATCCTTGCGGCTTTAATTCCGCTCGGGCGAGCGTTGGAAAGAAATTCGGCAGGGAGCCGTCGGCCACGTCCATCGTTGGCCAGTATTTCGCGACCGCAGTGCGAACCTGTTCGGCTTTACCGGCGAGCACGGGCTCGACGATCACCCGGCCTTGCCCCGGCAACGCGAGCACGAGGTCGACGGCCCGCTGGGAATTGGCGAGGAGGTGGCAGGCTTCAGCCAGTACGATCTCGCAGGTGGTGGGCGCTTCGCCCAAGGCATTCAGGACTTCTCGCGCCCAGCGGTGATGCTCATCCGCCGCGTTGGCGAAGGCGACCAACGGTCCGGTATCAAGGATGTAGCGCGGACTAGCCACGCGCAAAACCTTCACGCAGGGAAAGGTCGCTCGGGCCGCTCATGACACCGCATAGCTCCGGCGCGAATCCGTTCCAACCCCGTGGCTTCTTCCCGTTGATCGAAAGCTTGCCGGACTTCGGCGCGCGAGCGCGCTTCGGGGTTTGAGGTTTCCGGCCGGTCTTCATCGGACGGAGGTTGAGCGGGAGTTCGGTGCGGTCAACGAAGGAGGATGACAGGGCTCAGCAAAATTTTTCACCGCTCGCTTTCGCTCATGCACACTCATCATGACGCGGAGATGAAAACCTCCGGAAGGAAACGGCGCTCGTCCATTGAGAATCAGCCAGTCCATCAGGCGACCGCTTCCAAGACTGCCTTCGGGGGTTTCGCGGCGACGCGCAGGAGCATGCGGGCGGCGCCGGTGGGCTTGCGGCGTCCCTGCTCCCAATTGCGCAGGGTGGCCGGGCTGATGCCGAGCGCGGATGAGAACGCTTTCTGGCTGATACCAACGTCACATGAGATTTGGACTTTTGTAGGCCGTCCGCTGGCGGACGCACCGAGCGCCTGCAAGCAGGCTGCCTACGACGGAAAGTCTAAAAACCAAGCGGCGTTGGTATGAGGCGCAGTTTCGTGCGGATAGCCGTGACCGATTCGGGCTGAATGTGGTCCACCCGCGAGGTGGCCTTTTTGTTTCCGCGCAGGTAGGAGCCCGCTTCGCGGATGCCTTGGAGGAGGTTTTGGAAATCGGCTTCTTTCATGGAAATTCGGTTTTTACGAGCTGCGCGAGAATCTGCAGTGGGCGACGATCTCATCCTAGACTTAACGGTCGCAGGAAATCCCGGAAATTTTAACCACGGATAGACACGGATTAACACGGATAGATGAGAATCAACCGACGTCACCTAACGGGTGAAACGATCGTTGATTTCAAGTTCTTGGTATCTGCATCCATCGGTGTTTATCCGTGGTTTCACTGCGGTTTTTAGGCTCAAAAGCGGGGAATCGAATGAATTCCTCAGGGGGAGAGCGCGCCAGTGGCGTAACGGGTCAAGATGCGGGCGAAGGGGATGACGGCGCGCCGGCGAGCTGCGGCCTGACTTTGCGCGGGCAAGGATCGGGTGAACGCGAGGGAAGGAGGCGGGGTTTGGCCTTGGGCCGGCGGGGCGTGGATCGCGGGGTAAACCCGCTCCTACAGTTCGGAGGCGGGGGGCGGCGACTCCGGCTGGTATCATCTCGCTTGCGCGGAATAGCGGCGGAGATCGAGGGTGTGGCGGCCTTCGGGAGGGAAGTCGATTTTCGGAATGAAGCGGGATTGGCCGACGGTGTGTGGCCACGGCTCCCAGCGGTCGCGGCGACGTTGGGCGGCTTCTTTGGCGTCACTGGGGACGCCGGGGTAAGCGGTGTTAAAGCGATTTCAGACGAGCCTGCGGGCTGGAAGGTAGGAATTGGGGTGGAAGAAAATGAGGTGGGAGAAATGGATGGGAGAAAGAGAAAGATTAAGAGGGAAGAGAAAGAGGACCGTGATGGCTCAAAGAGTGCCGTTTAAGGCGGAATTTAAATCCGCGAGGAAACGGGTGAGGTCGGCGTCGGTGGTGGCCCATGAACACATGAGGCGATAGCCGTGTTCGCCGATGAAGGGATAAAAGTGCCAGCCTTGGGCGTGGAGGGCGGCGGCGGCGGCGGACGGGAGTTGGGCGAAGACGGCGTTGACCTGGGGCTCGCAGAGCAGCGTGACGCCGGGGAGAAGGCGAAGGGCGGCGGCGAGCTTTTGGGCTTGGGTGTTGGCGTGGGCGGCGTGGCCGAGCCAGGCGCCTGATTCGAGGAGGGCGCACCACTGCGCGCTGGCGAAGCGTTGTTTGGAGGCGAGTTGGCCGGTTTGTTTGACGCGGTAGGCGAAGTCGCGTGCGAGGGCGGGGTTGAAAAAGACGACGGCCTCGGCGGAGAGCAGACCGTTCTTGGTGCCGCCGAAACAAAGGACATCGACGCCGGCGCGCCAGGTGAGGTCGGCGGGGGAGTGGCCGGCGAGGGCGGAGGCGGCGCAGGCGTTGGCGAAGCGAGCGCCATCCAGGTGGACGGAAAGGCCGTGGGCGTGGGCGAGGTCGGCGAGTGCGCGGATTTCGGTGGGCGCGTAAAGGGTGCCGTGCTCGGTGGACTGGGTAAGGGAGAGGGCGCCGGGTTTGGGGAAGTGGACGCCGTGGCCGCGGGTGAGGGCGGAGGCGACGGTGGTGGGCGTGAGCTTGGCGGCGGGGCCGGGCAAGGGGAGGAGTTTACTCCCGCCGGTGAAAAATTCCGGCGCGCCGCATTCGTCCGTGTCGATGTGGGCGACCTCGTGGCAGAGGACGCTTTGGTGGCGTTGGCAAAGGGCGGAGAGCGCGAGGGCGTTGGCGGCGGTGCCGTTGAAGACAAAAAAAGTTTCGCAGTCGGTCTCGAAAATCTGACGGAAGAGATCTTGGGCGCGGGCGGTCGTGGGGTCGGAGCCGTAAGACGGCGCGGAGCCGAAGTTGACGGCGATGAGTGCGGCGAGCGCCTCGGGGCAGAGGCCGGCGGTGTTGTCGCTGGCAAAGAGTGAGTCGGGGCGGGTGGACATGGGGAAAGTTTTGGGAGCGGCGCGAGCGAGGGCGACAGCATTTTGGGCGTTGGCAACGGCGAGGGTGGGCGATTGCTTGCGCGGGCAACGCGATGAAAGCGGAGGAAGTTAATCTCTATCTGGTGGGATTCATGGGCACGGGAAAAACGACCGTGGGGCGGGCCGTGGCGCAGCGGGTGGGCTTCACGTGCGTGGACAGCGACCATGAGATCGAGCGGAAGCAAGGGAAGGGAATCCCGGCGATTTTTACGGAGCACGGGGAGCCGGCGTTTCGGCTAATGGAGCGGGAGTTTGTCGAAGGCGGGCATCCGACGACGAGAACGGTGATCGCGTGCGGCGGCGGGCTGGTGGTGCAACCGGGGATGTTGGCGGCGCTCAAGGCGCGCGGTGTCGTCGTGTGCCTGCACGCTTCGGTAGAGACGATACTCGCGCGGACGGCGCGGCAGAAGAATCGGCCCTTGCTCAATGTGGAAGATCCGGAGGGGCGGATCAGAACGTTGTTCGCCGAGCGGGAACCGATTTACCGGGCGGCGGGCAGCGTGATTCTGACGGATGGGCGATCGCTCGGGGACATCGTCCTGCACGTGCTGAGGGTGTGGTGGCGAGATGCGGAAGATTTTGCGCAACGGGAAAACAGGCGGGTGCCGCGAGCGTGAGTGTGAGCGAAGGCCAGAGCGGGGAGACGGAGGCGCGAGGGCGGCAGGAAATGTTGCGGCGCCGGTTGGTCGCGCTCGGATTTGACGAGGTGCGGTTCGCGACGTTGGCGGAGTTAGGCGGAGACCGGTTGAAGGCATGGTTTGAGGCGGGGCACCACGCGGATATGCAGTGGATGGAACGGACGGCGGAGAAACGGTTGAAGCCGGAGCTGGTTTTGGCCGAGGCGCGCTCGGTGATTATGTTGGGCGTCAGCTATGCGGATGCCGGGCGAGGCGCGAAGGGTGAAGGGCGAGAGGCCGGTGAGGCTGAACCCCAGCGGGCGAAGTGGGCGCGGTATGCGTTGCACGAGGATTATCACGACACGATCAAAGTGGGTCTGATCGCGGCCGGGAAAGTGATCGGGGAGATGTATGGCGCGACGCGGGAAGACCTGCGGGCGTATGTCGATACCGGCCCCGTGCTCGAACGGGGGTGGGCGGCGAAGGCGGGACTCGGGTTCATCGGGAAGAACGCGATGTTGATCTCGCGGCGGCATGGGAACTGGTTGTTTTTGGCGACGATTTTGACCCGGCAGGAATTTTTTCCCGACGCGCCGGTGCGGAAGCAGGCGAGTGATTTCGCGGATGTGGGGCTGCTCTGCGGGAAGTGCACGCGGTGTTTGGACGCGTGCCCGACGGAGGCGTTTGCGGCTCCGGGGGTGGTGGATGCGCGGCGGTGTGTTTCGTATCAGACGATCGAGAACAAAGGGATTATTCCGCGGGAGCTGCGGGCGGGAATCGGGAACCGGATCTATGGCTGCGACGTGTGCTTGGAGGTGTGTCCCTGGAACCGGTTCGCGGTGGCGGGGCGGGAGGTGTTGCTGGTGGCGAGGCGGGAATTGGCGGGATTGAGCGTGCGGGAGATTTTGGCGCTGACGCCGGCGCGGTTTGCGGAAGTTTTTCGGAAGACTCCGATCAAGCGGGTGAAACTCGCGGGGCTGCTGCGGAATGCGTGTATCGTCGCGGGGAATTCGGGCGACGTGAGCCTCTTGGAACCGTTGGTGATGCTCGCGCGGCATGAGTCGGCCTTGGTGCGGGCGCACGCGGTGTGGGCGGTGCGGACGCTAGGCGGCGAGTCTCGGGCGAGTGCGCTGCTGAAGCCGGCGCGCGCGGCGGAAACGGATGCGACGGTGGTCGCGGAATACGAAGACGCTAGGCCTTAAACGCCGCGGTCATCACGGCGACGACGTTGGCGGGCGGGCGCACGGGTCGGCCCTGAAGATCGATGAACGCATGAGCGGATTGACCGGTGGCGAGGAGTTCTTCGCCCCGGAAAACTTCGTAATCCAAATGAATTCGAAGAAGTGGTTTTTCGCGCAGATAGGTGACGATGGTGAGAACGTCGTCGTAAAGGGCCGGGCGGGAATATTTGGCGGAAATTTCGAGCACAGGCAGGCGGTAGCCCTCGGCCTCAAGCTGACGATAGGGGAGGCCGAGTTCCTTAAGCAGGGTGGTGCGGCCGATCTCAAACCACGGGAGATAATTCGCGTGGTAGACAATGCCCATCATGTCGGTCTCGGCGTAGCGAACGGTGACTTGAGAGCGGGAGACAATCATGGGTGTTCAGCTGGAAAAGAGGCGTTTGATTCGGCTGGTTTGTCGATGGCGGGGTTGGCGCCGAAAAGGGCCTCGGCGGACTCGGTCCAACAATTGCGCCTAGCCCATTCGCGACCGGCGGTGCCGAGACGTTGGCGCAGGGCCGGATCGTGGATCAGTTTCTCAAAGGCGGCGGCAAGTTGCGCGGGTCGATGGGGCGGCACGAGCAGACCGGTCACGCCATCTTGCACCGCTTCGGCCACCCCGCCGACGTTGTGCGCGACCACGGGCAGCCCGTGAGCGGCAGCCTCGAGATAGACGAGGCCAAAGCCCTCAACGCTGCGGGCGTGATTGATGCTCGTCATCGCAAAGATATCGGCGCGATCGTAAAGGGTGGTGAGTTCTTCGTCGGGAATATTCCCAAGAAAACGAACGGTGAGATCGGGGGTGGCGGTAGCGGCTTGACGAATCGCCTGCTCGTAGTGGCCCTTGCTCTGGCCGCCCACGATCCAGTATTCGAGGCGAGCCCGGTCGGAAGCGGGGAGCAGTTGCAGAGCCTGAAGCGTGTACAGTTGGCCCTTGCGGGGATGGATGCGGCCGACCGTGAGCACGACGATTTTGGCGCGGGGGGCGTCGGACTTGAGGGGAACGACGGCAAAATCCGAGCGAAGGGCGCCGGGCGTCAGCACGATCTTGTTGGCGGCTTCCGGAAAATGGGTGAGGAGAAGTTCCTGCGTGTAGTTGGTCAGAGTGCTCACGCGCGTGGCATGTCGGATTAACCGACCCGCGAGGGCGCGACGGATGGGGCTGCTGGCGAATTTCAAGATTTCGGAACCATGGAAGGTGAGCACCAATTGCTTTGGGCGGAAGGCCCGGAAGAATTGAAGCAGCATCATGGTCAACATCGGGCCCGGCTCGGGGAGGTAGACGGTGGCGTAACGCAACCGCCGACGTGCGCGGATGAATTCTCGGGCGAGTTGAACTTGGCACCTGAGATCATGGGTGCCCTTGAGCGGCAGCCGCCGCAGCCGGAACGGCCAGACTTTCTCTTGATCGGGCTCGGCGGATTGAGCCCAAACCTCGGTTTCGTAACCTAAACTCGCCGCGGCCCGGGCAATTTCTTCGGTGAACGTCGCGATACCGCCGCGCACGGGGTAAAATTCATGGGTAATGAGAAAAATGGAGGGAACGGAGGCAGGAACGCTCATGCGCGGAGATGGCAAAAGGACGGCCCGAAGTCATCCGGGCAGGTTGACCTATTGGGCGTTGGCCTCGCGCTGGCAAGTGCGCCGATGAACCCAACCGAAAAGTCCGAGAGGGCCGTGGTCGGTCGGAAATCACCGGCGGACCGAGTTAGAAATTGGGGTTTACTTTCAAGCCTCCGAATCTAAAACCAAGCGATAATGCCAGACGCAGTTCAACCGATCCCCGGGAGTAGCAAGCCATTTTCAGCGCCATCGAAGCCCTTCGCTCCCGAAGACGAATCGGCTCTACGTGAGGCACTTAAACGTTGTTCACCGTCCGCCTTCGAATCCGCGGTGCAGTTCCGAAAGACGGGAAACCCCGAGCATGTTCCGGCCGTCGTGATCGGAATCGTCGAACGCTTTGTTGAGCCTGATCTGCGGATTAAGTTAAAAGACGCGGATGATGATCTCCGGCTGATTGAAGACCTGGGAATTGATTCCCTCACGATGATGGAAATCGTGATTTTGGTCGAAGACGTGCTCCAACTTTCGATCAACAATGACGAGCTAAGGAATCTGCGCACGGTGGGTGACGTGAAGACCTTCATTGATTGCAAAATCCGGGGACTGGCTTTGCCGAAACCGACTAAGTTTATCCCGATCGAGCAAATTGCTGCGGTGATGCCGATCCAGCCTCCGTTCCTGTTCCTGAATGAGGCGTCGGTAAGTTCCAGCGGGGCAAACGGTAAATATAAAATAACCGGCCAAGAGTTCTTTCTCCAAGGGCATTTTAAGAATAACCCCGTGATGCCGGCGTCGATCATGCTGGAGGCATTGGGTCAGTTGGCGGTGCTCTACCTTTTGGAAGGCGCGGCACCGGAGCCCGGCAAGGTGATCAGCTCGTCCCTAATTTACTTCACCGGTTGTGAGGGCGTCAGGGCGCATCGGGTTTGCCGCCCCGGCGATATTCTCACGCTTTCGATCAAGCCGAAGCGGATGAAAATGCCTTTGGCGACGTTTGAAGGTGCGATTCGGGTAGGTCAGGAGAAGGCGGCAATCGCCGAAGAAATCACGCTCACCTTTGGTTATGCCGAGGCGGTAATGCCGCCCCCGGTCACGGAGATAAATGGCCACACGACACCCAAACCGGACGCGGTCGTGGCGACCTCGCCGATGCGGGTGGCATGAACGCCTGATTTGGATCGTTTGGTTTATGGAATGGCGGCCTTTGAGCCGCCATTTTTGTGGGTAATCGAGCGGGTCTTCCCGAGTGATACCAACGTCCCTTGATCAACAGACTGTCAGTGCGAGAAGCGTAGCGCCGAAGCAATCCAGCTGGATTGCCACGGCGCGCTTCGCGCACCTCGCAATGACATACGGCTGGAAATTAAGGGACGTTGGTCTGAGCCGTCGATGGTCCGACGGACCCGCGGAAACCAGCCATCTCTCGCGTTGACCGCAGTCGAATTCCCTCAAAAATTTGTCCCATTCTTTAACGTCCGCGCAAACGCCAACCTCTTTTGCCGGTCTCTGCGCTCCTCGCAACCTACCTCGCACCACGCATGCCCAGAGTATTCATTACCGGTCTCGGCTTTATCACTAGTATTGGTAATGACGCTGCAACAGTCACAAGAAGCCTGCGCGAGTTGCGTCATGGATTAGAGCTTTATGCTCCGTTTCAGCACCCTGAGGTTCCGGTCAAAGTAGCGGCGCCGGTTAAGGGTTTTTTCACTGATTCGGTCGATGTCGAGGATTGGACTTTTCCGGCGGGCATCGTGATCAAGCGCGAGGTCTTGCGTGGAATGTCTCCGCATGTGGTTTACGCGTGGTGCGCGATGCAGCAGGCGATCGCCGACGCGAAACTGGGTGATGCGGAGGTTTCCAATGAGGCGACGGGTCTTTACGCGGCTTCAGGGGGATCGCCATTTTTAATGGGCCACATGTTGGAGCGGATGCACAAGCAGGGGGTGATGCGGTGTTCACCGCTCGGGATTGTGGCTTCGATCTCCGGGGCGGTGCAGTTTAATCTCGTGGCCCATTTCAAAATCAAGGGCTCATCCTGTGGCTTCGCGTCGGCGTGTGCCTCTTCTTCTCATGCTCTCGGATTTGCCTATGACGACTTGGTGACTGGTCGGCAAAAGCGGATGTTTGTCGTGGGCGCGGAGGACGGGAATATGGATGCGATTTTACCGTTTGCTGGAATGCGGGCCTTGTCTTTATCGACGGATCCTTCGAGTGCCTCGCGGCCGTTCGACACGGGACGTGATGGATTTGTGGGCACCGGTGGCGGCGTCGTGCTGGTGCTCGAGACGGAGGAGGAAGTCATTCGTCGTGGGGTCACACCCTATTGCGAGGTCGCAGGATGGGCCCAAGCTTCCGACGGGCATAATGTCGCGATTTCACATCCGGAGGGCTTGGGGTTGCGCGCGGCGATGGCGAATGCGTTGCGGGTGACGGGCACTGCGCCTGAGGACGTGGACTATGTGAACGCTCACGCGACCTCCACGCCGATCGGTGATGCGTCGGAGGCGAAGGCGCTGCGGGCCGTGTTCGATCCGTCCGGGATGCGTCCGGCGATCAGCAGCACCAAGGCTTTGACGGGGCATGGGCTCTCGCTTGCCGGCGCGATGGAGAGCGGCTTTTGCGCCTTGGCCGTGCGGGACGGATTTATGCCGGGCTCGGCACACATTACCCAGCTCGACCCGGAGTGTGCGGGTTTGAACATCATCCGCTCAACCTTGGCGGCCCAGCCCAAGGTCGCTCTCAACAACGTCAGTGGCTTCGGCGGGGCCAACGTCAGCATTGTTTTTAAACAAGCTCGTTGAACGCCCGCGCTCCAGAGTTGATGCGATGCGGGGGCAGCCGGCAATTAGGACGAATTGACCCGGCGGCGCGGGTTTGCTCGGCTCACGGCTCATCCTGATCCATGTCGAAGGTTCGCATTCTCATCCTCACTTCGTCGACTGGCGGCGGCCACGATGCACGGGCGGAGGCTTTCGCCGAATGGTGTTTTCAGCTTTACCAGCATCAGGTCGATGTGCGGATCGAGCAGATGCTTGAAAAATCCTCCGTGCTGAACCGCGCGGGAGTCGGGTTCTACAACAAAATCCAAAAAGTGGCTCCGCGGCTGCACACGGGTTTTTACGCGTTCGTGGAACTGTTGAGTTACATCAACCGCCGAGACGTGACCTTTGGCCGCACTTACTTTCTTGAGGTTCTGCGCGATTACCAACCCCACCTGGTTTTCAGTGTTCATGATTGTCTAAATCGGGGTTACTTTCAGCTGGCCCGGGCTACCCTCGGGGCGGATCGCGTGCGCTGCGTGACGTATTGCGGGGAGTTCTCCGGCGGTTGGGGCTATTCGCGAAATTGGATCGAGCCCTCGGCGGATCTTTATTTTTCCCGCACGCCGACCGCGCGCGATTTTGCCGTGAAATCAGGGATCGCGCCGGAGAAATCGCGGGTGCGGGGCAATCTGATGTTGCCGCGTTCGGTGCTCGAGACGATCGCGCCGGAGGAACGCGGCGCCTTGCGCGTGAAACGTTTTGGTCTGCGGCCTGATCTCTTCACGGTCTTTCTCGCGACGGGTGGAAACGGCGCGAACCAGCATCTGCAGCTTTTGCCGGCGTTGGTGAAGCACGCCGACCGGGTGCAGGCCATCGTGATCTGCGGAAAGAACAAGGAGTCCTACAACGAGTTGGTCCACTGGCGCGCCAATCATCCGGAATTTAACTGCTACATCGAAGGTTATTCGGAAGTGGTCCATCTGCTCATCCAGGCCAGCGATGTGATCGTGACGCGTGGCGGCACCACGACGTGCGCCAAAGCGCTTCATTTCCGGTGCCCGATTATCTTCAACGCTTTCCATGGCATCATGCCGCAGGAGCAACTGACTTGGAAATTTTTCCGCAACGGTGCCGCCTCGGAGAAGATCGAGAGCGCCGGTGATTTCGCCCGCATCATCAACACCTGGATGGGCGACCCGGCGGCTTATGCGAAGGTGAAGGAAAGTTTTCTGCAGCTGCGCTACGATGAAGACCCGACGCTTCTGATCGAGGAGATCGTGGAGCTAGCCAATAGCGTGGCCCAGACAAAGTTGAAACGCCGGGTGTTCCCGCCGCTTAACGACCATGGCCTTGCGATGAAAGCGGCCGAATGATCGGGGCGTGCGCCCGCGCGCAATGCGCTTGGCCGGCGGGCGCTGGGGGCTCTAGCGTTACGCCATCTTGCCTGCACCCAAACCGGTAATCGCCTATCTGTTCACGACCTTTCCGAAGCGCACGGAAACGTTTTTGCAGCGGGAGATCATTGCGATGCGCGCGCAGGGCGTGCAACTGCGGCTCTACTCTTTGTGGGGCGGGCTGGATTCGTTTCGCGGTCTGCCCGTGGCCCGATTCAACAAGTGGCGGTTGCTGACTCTTTTTTGGATGATTCCCTGCGAAGGCGCGCGCCGGCCCGAGGTGTTACGTCAGGTGGTGCACGGTCTTTTCACCCGACGGCCCCCGTCGTGGATTAATTTTTGGGAGAACATGCTGGGCGCCGGATTTGCCTGCCTTTTCGCCGGTGATTTTCGGCGGAATCCACCGACGCTGGTGCACGCGGCGTGGGGTGGGGCGCCGGCGACGGCGGCATGGCTGCTTTGGCGACTCGACGGGCATCGTTTCAGCGCCGCCGCTCATGCGTATGATCTTTTTGAGCACGGAGGCGACTGGTGGCTGCGCGACAAACTGGAGCATGCCGCGTTTGTCCACACCTCGACGGAAATGGGTCGGACAGCGTTGATCACGTTGGGCATCCCGGCGGAGAGCGTGGTTCGCATCCGCAGAGGTTTAGACCAGATGCCGACCGTGAAACGATTACGCGCCTCAAGGGAGCCCTTGCATTTGATCTGTGTGGCGCGGCTTGTAGAAAAAAAAGGGCTGGATCATCAGCTGCGGATTTACGCTGCACTCCGGGCCGCAGGCCTACCGTTCCACGCGCGGATCGTGGGCGATGGACCGCTCCGGCCGGCGCTGGAAAAACTGGCCGGCGGTTTGGGGATCGCGGCCGAGGTGACGTTCTGCGGGCACTTGGCCCAGCATCAGGTGTGGGAGCAATTCGAGTGGGCCGATGTGTTGCTGCATACCGGCGTGATCGCGGCCAGCGGCGATCGGGACGGCTTGCCGAATGTGATTCCTGAAGCGATGTCGTGCGGAGTGGTGGTCGTGACCACGCCGACCGCCGGGACGACTGAAGCAATCACGGACGGGGTTAGTGGTTTTGTCGTGCCGGTGGAAGCGACTGCGCAATGGGTGGCGGTCCTACGCCGACTCTCAAACGACGACGCGGTCGCCGAGCAGGTGCGGAGTCAGGCGCGACGTTGGGTGGAGGAAAATTTTGACGCGCATCGCAATGCGGCGCGTTTACTCGAGGCCTTCGAGCAAGGGGTGGCGGAGAAATCGGCATGATTTTTTTTGACGTCACGAAATCGGGCGGAGCCGGACATCGCTCCGGTTTATTGCGCGTGAGCGCGCGGTTGGCGGACGAGTTGGGCGATGCGGTGCGCGAGGTGAGTTGGACGAGTTGGGATCGGAGAATGTCGGCCGGAGACTGGTTCTTTACCGCCGAGCTTTTTTCAGAGGAAGAGAGGCCCGGGTTCTCCGCGTTTCTGGCCGCCCGGTCCGGTCGTGTCGCTGCGGTATTCCATGATGCCATCCCGCTCAAGTGGCCGCAGATCACTTGGCCGCAGAGTGTGGCGCGGCATCCGAGTTACATGAAATTACTGGCGCAGTTCGATCGCGTGTGGGCCGTGTCGGCCGCGAGTTGCGCCGAGCTTTCGGGGTTTTGGCGGTGGCAAGGACTTGAACAGGTGCCGCCGTTGGATGTGCTCGCGCTCGGTGCGGACGCGGATCGGGCGCCGCGGGTGACCGGGCGGGTAGAGGCGGTGCGGTCGAAATCATTGCTCTCGGTGGGAATTTTGGAGCCGAGAAAGAATCAGGCCCTTTTGCTGGATGTGGCAGAGACGCTTTGGCGCGAAGGTTTGGATTTTGAATTGAATCTCGTTGGTCGGGTGAATCCTCATTTCGGGCGTCCGCTGGAGAAACGAGTGAAGGCGATGGCCAAAAAATTTCCGGGCCTGCGCTACCACGCGGCGGCGAGTGATGCCGTGGTGGCGAGATTATACGCCGACGCTCGGGCGAGTGTTTTTCCGACGATCGCGGAGGGCTGCGGACTTCCCCTGTTGGAGTCGCTTTGGCAAGGCGTGCCGTGCGTCTGTAGCGATTTGCCGGTGTTGCTCGAGAATGCGAAAGGCGGCGGTTGTTGGCCGGTCACGACCAACGATCGAGCGGCGTGGACCGAGGTGCTGCGTCGCGTGCTGACCGACGACGAACTCGCCGTCCGAGTGCGAAACGAGGCGAGGAGCCGAGAGCTACCGACTTGGGCGGCCGCAGCAGCGACGCTTCGGGCCGCTCTGCCCGAAGGGCTCAGAGCTTCTTGACGGCGTAGGCCATCGCGTCGGCGATCTTGTCGAGCTGTTCGTCGGTGTGCATCGCGGAAATTGCGGTGCGGATGAGGTCCTTGCCGATGGGCACCGCTGGCGCGATGGACATGACGGTGAAGACGCCTTTCTCGAGCAGGGCTTTCCAGAAAGGGTAAACGCGTTCTTTCGAACCGAGCACGATAGGAGTGGCGGGGGTTTCGCTGCCCCAAGTGTCGAGGCCGAGGTTTTTGAGAATGGCCCGATATTTTTTTGTATTGGCCCAGAGGCGGTCGTGATGTTCCCGCTCCTGCTGCATGATTTCTAGCGAGGCCTGGGCGCACGCGGCGGCGGCGGGGCTGATGGCCGCACTGAAGACGGTCTGTTTGCCGCTGGTGCGCAGAAACTCGATGGCATCCCGCGACGCAGCGATGAAGCCTCCGGTGCTGGCGAGAGACTTCGACAGGCTGCCGCAGATCACGTCGACTTTGTCGTTGAGGCCGAAGTGATCGACGGTGCCTCGTCCGTGCCGGCCGAGCACGCCGAAGCCGTGGGCATCGTCGAGGACCGTGAAGCAGCTATGTTCTTCGGCGATTTCTGTGAGTTCAGGCAGGCGGGCAATGTGGCCCTCCATCGAGTAAACCCCCTCGATTACGAGGAGCTTTGGGGCATCGCTCGAGGACGCGGCGGCCGCGACTTCGCGGAAATCGTCGGGGCTGTTGTGCGAGAAACGTTCCACGGTGGCCCGTGAGAGCTGGATGCCTTCCCAAAGGCACGAGTGGATGTTTTTATCGGCGAAAATGATGTCCCCTTTTTGGGCGAAACTGGCGACACTGGAAATGCAGGAAAGGTAGCCGGCCGAATGCACGTGGCAGGCTTCGCGGCCAAGGAAGTCGGCGAGTTTTTCTTCGAGTTCGATGTGGAAAGCGCGTGAACCGTTTGAGATGCGAGCTCCGGTGGTGGAAGTGCCCCATTTGAGCAGGGCGGCGCGGCCGGCTTCGATGACTTTGGGGTGAAATGATAGCCCGAGATAGTCATTGCTCGACAGCATGATCATATCCCGGCCGTCGAGGCGCACGTTGGTCCCGTGTTGGGACTCCATGGCGTGGTAGTAGGGGTCGTATTTTAACCGCATCTTCGTCGCGTAATCGTCGCGAAAGCGGTTTTGAACGGCCTTTTTGTTTTTGCTGAAGAATGAGAGCGCCATGTCGTTTATAACATGCTGCGCGGTGGGCTGGGATTGGCAAACGCAAAGACGCTCGGAGCCACCGCTGATGGCACCTTGGTTTGCCGCGTGAGCTCTCAGTTTGCTTTGCAAACTTCCACCAAGGTGAGACCGGTGATGGCGCCGGCGCCGGTGACGACCGCCGTGTAAGCGCTAGGCTCAAGGGTGATGAGCAGGGCTGTATCCAAGCTACTCGCGCCAGCGAGTTTCGAACGGCCGGTGAACGGAGTCGTTGGAGTTTGGCGCGAAGTATCGGGCGCGTCAGTTTTCGACCTCGGCTTACACTCGGCGATCGAGGGTCGTGAGCCAAGTGGCGAGGTCGCGGGCGTAGTCGGACCACGTGCGGAAACGGCGGGCGCGGGCGGCGTCGGTGAGGGCGGCAAGAGCGGATGGGGTCGAAAGCAGCCGGGAAATCGCGTGGGCGATAGAAGGGGCGTCGACGCGGTCGAGGGCGATGCAGCCTCCTCCGCGGGCGGCTTCACCGAGCGCGCCGTGCGCGGAGCAGATACAGGGTTTGCGGTAAGCGAGGCTTTCCAAAACAGGCAGGCCGAAGCCCTCGATGAGTGATGGGTAAACGGTGAATGCGCAGGCGGTGTACGCGGCGGCCAGTGCGGCCTCGGTGACGGGGCCGGAGTGGCGGAGTGGGCGACCGGCGGCTTGGAGGGCGTGGACGCGCGCGAGGGCGGCGCGACCGGTCTGCGGGTGCGCGAGGCCGACTAGGTGGAGTTCAAAGTTCTCGCCGGTGGACCAAAGGGATTCGCAGGCATCGAGGAGGGCGAGGTGGTTTTTGCGGCCTTCGAGCGAGCCAACGGAAAGGAGGGTGGGGATTTCGGATTTCCGAATTCGGCTTTTCGATTTCTCCGCAGCCAGCCCGAGGGGTTTGTCATCCATCAGATGACAAACGGGGTCGATGCCGAGGGGGATGACGGTGACGGCGGGGCGGGATGATGGGGAGATGCCGAGCCAGTCCCAGTAGGAGAGGAGCGTGGCGCGGGAGTCTTCGGAGTTGGCGGCGATGCCGTCGAAGGCGAGGAGTTCGCGGAGATAGGAGGGAAAACGGGCGACGGTTTTGGCAGGGGTGAGTTCGGGAAATTTGAGGGCAATGGCGTCGTGGAAAACCGCGACGCGCGGGCCGGTCGTCGCGGCGAAGAGCGCGGGGAGCGCGGCGGCGACGGCGGGGGTGAAAAGTTCGGGGACGAGGAGACCGGAAGGTCTGAGAGCCGAGAGCTGAGCGTGGAGAGATTGGTGGCCGAGGAGGCGGCGGGTGTGGCCACGGAGTTGGGCGGTCACGGGCCAACTGGCGCCGCGTTTTCGGCTGAACGAATCGGTGCCGAGATTCTTGAGTTCCCAAGGATCGAGGGGGCGCCACGTGCGTTGGTGGGGATCGAAGGTGACGGGCGCGGCGGCGGGGCCGAGTTCGCGCCAGAGGGACCGGGCCACGCGTTGGATGCCGGTGCGGGCGCGGGTGTGGCTCGTGTGCGAGAGATCGAGCAGAATGGTGGCGGGCATCGTAAGCGGCTACGGAGTGAGGACGCTCAGGCGGAGATCATAAAGCGCAAAGGCGAGGGCGCGGGCATCGGCGGCCGGGCCGTCGCGCGTCGCCGGGGTGTCGGTGGAGAATTCAAGCAAGGTGCGGCCGGGGGCGAGGCGCACGGAGATGGAATGTGCTGCGGTCATTTCGCCGACGGGGCCGCGCCAGAGTTCGCGGTCGCCCTGACGGATGATGACGGTGCGCGGAGCGAGGGTGCGGAGGGAGAAGTCGAGTCGGGCGACAACGGGAGCCTCGGCCCAGGTTTCGATTACGAGTTGCGAACGGCCGGAGCTCCAGGACCAAAGGTGCTTCGCAGTGCGCTCGGCGCCGAACCAGCCGTCGCCGATTTGGACGACGGTGGCGACGCCGCCGCTGCGACCGGCGGAGAGTTCGCGGGTGTTGACGGGGAAATCGCGGAGGACGAGGAAACCGGCGGCGATGCCGAGGTTGCCCAAAATGAGCCACGCGAGCGCGGTGCGGGCGCGGTGGGCCAGAACGTTGAAGGCGAGCGTGAGCGGGAGCAGCACGCGGGTGAACGCGCCGGGGTAGCCCTCCCAGACGGCGGTGCCCAAGGTGAGCATGAGCGCGGCGTAGGCGGCGCCGACGCGCCACCAGGCGTCGGCGAACAGTCGCCAACGCGCGGCAAAGAACGCGGCCTGCACCGCGATCCCCACGACGGCGCCGAGGGTGGTCCAAGCGAGCAGCGAGTCTTCAAGGATCGTGAGATCGGAGAGGGCGGTGGCGATTTTCTCGACGAGGCCAGAGACGGGTAACGAGAGGTTGGCCCAGCCGGCGTCGGCGGGACCGATGCGCCAGCGAATGTAGGCGAGCCACGCGAAGAGCGGCGCGGCGACGAAGATGCCGAGGAGAACGTTGCGGAGGGAAATCCAAGGCCGCGTGACGAGACCGGCGGCACCGAGCAGGGCGGTCTCGCGGGCCAAAGCGGCGGCGGCGAGGAGAGCGGCGGCGGATTTGCGGCGGGCGCGCTCGGCGGCGAAGAGCGCGGCGGCGAGGAGCAGCGCCATCGGCAGATCGGTGAGGGCGAGGCGCACGCTACTGAGGGCACCGCAGGAAAACATGACGCCGGCCCACGCCAGCCCTCCGCGGAAATCGGCGACGGCGAGGATGCGCCAGAGCAGCGCGGCGAGGGCGAGCCAGGCGGCGACATTGAGGAACGAGTAAATGTGGACGATGGCGGCGGGTTGGCCGGCGGCGAGGAGCCACGCGACGGCGGGCGGAAGAATGCGGCGGGCGCGGTAGGAGAGGTTGTCGATCGCGGGGGCGAGTTCGGTCGAGCGGAGGAGCGGATCGTAGGCGATTTGCGCGTAGTAAAGACCATCGTAGCCGCCGGTGTCGCGGTGGACATAGACGGGATGTTCGCGGAAAGCGGCGATCTTCAGGTTGTCGTTGGGCGCGTCGAGCTGGATGAGCGCCGTGAGGCCGTAAACGGGGTGCCAAAAGCGGGCGACAAGAACGAGAAAGAGGACGACGGCGGCGACGGCCGCGCAGCGGAGCGGCCAACGAAGGGCGGGGCGCGGGACGTTCATGGGGCGGGCCCGACGTAGCGCCAGATGCTGCGTTGGGCGACGACGGCGACTTTTTCCCAGCGGGCGGGGACGCGCTCGTGGAGGACGTGGGCTTCCTCGGCGACGAGGGTGACGAGATGCAGCGGGCGGCCGGCGCGGGCTAAGTGGCTAGCTTGGGCGGAGAATTCGGCGGCGCTCATTTGGTCCCAGCGCAGAATCGGGAAGGGCGTATAGTAGTGCAGGGAGCCGCTGTCGGCGTTGGTCAGGATGACGGTGTTGCCGGGAAGTTCGGTGCGGGCCCATGTGCCAACGTCGGCATAGGCTTGCTCGTAGGTTTTGGTGAGGAGGGTGTTGAACTCGCGGGTCCAGAGAGTCGAAACCGCCAGTGACCACAGACTAAACGCGGCGGCCGTCGCGAACAACCAACGGCGATGCGGGCCGATGAAATAGTTGAGCGTCGCCATCGCGGCGAGGATCAGCGCGGGGGCCGCGGGGAGGATGAGGCGCAAGCACCACCACGTCTGCCCCGAAACCTCGTAGAACGCGTAGAAGAGCACGTGTACGAAAAACCAGAGTGCGACGGCGAGACGTTCGCGCAGCGGGAGGCGCGGGAGACATAAAAAAAGTGCGGCGAGAGCGAGGCAAAGGCCCGGAAGCAGGGTGCCCAGCCACTTGCCGAAATGGAGTATGGTCGGTTGAAAGTAAGCGGCGGAAAAGGCTTCAAAGATGGAGCCGTAGCCCATCTGCCAAGCGGAGCCGAAGAGATGGGCGTTGGTGGCGAGCAGGAGGACCGCACCGGGGAGGCTACCCGTAGCCGCAGCGGCAAGGGGGCGCCAGCCGGTGGCGAGGAGGACGACGAGGGCGGGGAGCAGAAGGATGTTGGTGGGGCGAACGAGGACGGCGACGGCGAGGGCGCCGCCGGTGGCGCTGGCCCAGCCGAGTGAGGTGCGGGCGCGCAGGGCGGCGTAAACGGCAGCGAGCACCCAGGTGGTCGCGAGAACATCGCTCAGCGGTTGGATCGCGATGAAGATCGTGACCGGGAAAACGCCAAAGAGCAGGGCGGCGGTGGCAGCCAACGGCCACGCGACGCGAAGTTCCCGGGCGATGGCGTAGAGGAGGAGCATCGCGGCGAGGGTGGCGCCGACGCCGACGAGGAGCGGGCCCAAGGTCCAGCCGAAGAGCACGCTGGCGAGGGCGAGGTGCGCGGGGAGGCCGAGCGGATAGGTAGGCACGAGGCGCGCGCGGGCGGGTTCGGCGATGAAGCCGAGAGGTTGGAGCTGCGTCGTCGTGCTCACCGAGAGGCCCGCGAAGTCGCGCTGGGGCGCAGTGAGTTCGCCGCGGGCGAGCAGTTGGGCGGCGTTGAGGTAGCCGGAGGAATCGGAACCGCCGGCGACCGGGGAAAAATTGAGGCCGAGGAACACCGCATAACCCAGCAGCACCACGGCGGCGAACCAAGCAAACCAGCGCGGTGCGGGAGTGGTGGCGGGGTTCGGATTTGACATGCCGGAGAGTGGTTTTGTGATGCGACAGATTGTTTACAAACCGGACAACATTTAAGCGCGCGGCGCAGCACCCGGCGCACGTATGAACGGGCTGGGGCGGGCAGTTTGGCGGGCGCGGTTTCGGCTGGGGTATGCGACCATGGTCGCGGTGTTCCTGAGCTTGGTGGCCCAGTTCTATCTGCCGGGGACGGGGTTCACGAGTTTGTTGTCGATCGGGTCCCGGCTCGACGAACGGGCCGTGGAAAAACTGCGGGCGGTACCGCACTATGCGATCGAGGATTCGTGGGGCTACGACGGGACTTACTATGTGCAGCTCGCGTTGCATCCGACGTTGGATCAGCCGGCCGAACTGGGAGCGGCGATCGATAACCTGTCCTATCGGGCGCGGCGGATTTTACCGAGTTGGGTGGCGTGGGGCCTCGGGTTGGGACGCGACGCGTGGATCGTGCACGTGTTTGCAGTTTTGAATGTCGGGGTGTGGCTCCTCCTTGGCTGGGTGTTGCTGCGGTGGCTGCCGCCGGACCGTTGGAGCAATCTGCTGCGCTGGGCGGGCGTGCTCTTTTCCCACGGGATGTGCATGAGTGTGCGCAACTCGCTCGCGGATGCGGCGGGGCTGTTGCTGGTGGCGCTGACGGTGCTGGCGCTGGAGCGCGGACGAAAGCCCGGCGCGGTGGTGGCGCTCGGGGCGGCGATGTTGACAAAGGAAACGAGCCTGCTCGCGGGCACGGCGTTGATTCCGGCGCGCGGGAGCGGCGCGGGCGCGTGGGCGCGGGCGGTGGGGCTGGGGGCGTTGGCGCTGGTGCCGTTCGTGGTGTGGCTCGGTTACGTGCGTTGGAAAGCGGGTCCGGGCAACGACCCGGGGTTGGGGAATTTTACGTGGCCGCTGGCGGGACTGGCGGAGAAGTGCGGCGTGGTGTTGGCGGAGCTGGCGGTGCGCGGGGCGCAGCCGGAAATCGTCGGCAGCGGGCTCGTTGTGATCGCGCTGCTGACGCAGGCGGCGTTTTTTTTCCTGCATCGCGAACCGGGCCGGGCGTGGTGGCGGGTGGGCGCGAGTTTTGCGGGATTGATGGTGTTCGTCGCGCAACCGGTGTGGGAAGGTTATCCGGGCGCGGCGACGCGGGTGCTGCTGCCGATGACGCTCGCGTTCAACCTGCTCGTGCCGCGGGGACGGCGTTGGTTGGCCGTGCTGGTGCTGGGCAATCTTTCGGCGGTGGTGGGGGTGAATGAATTCAGCGCGCCGCCGCACGAGTGTTTTGTCGTGAGCGGAGAAAGTGCGGTGCGGGCGCAGGTGAAACTGGAGCGCGGGGCGGGCTGGTACGTCGCCGAGGGAGACGGTTGGCGGCAATGGCGCTGGAGCAGTGGGCGGGGGGAGCTGAAGCTGGTAAACCGTGGGCTGGCGCCGGTGGCGGTGAAAATCGACGGAGAGATCGCGGGGTTGAAGGCGGGAAGGGTGGCGATCCGGGCCGGTGGGGTGGCGGTGTGGTCGGGCGCGGTCGGAGCGAAACGCGCGGCGTTTACCACGAAGGAATTCTTGGTGCCGGCAGGCGGCGCCGTTGCGGTGGAGTTCGCGTCCGACGCGCCGGGGGTGCGGTTCGCGAATGGCGACGAGCGGGTGCTGGCGTTTGCGGTTTACGACGTGGACATCGCAGTTGCGCGGGCGGAGACGGCGGCCAAGCCTGCGGAGAAAATTCAACCGAGATGAAGGCGTTCGATCAATTTCTGCGGCGGTTCAAGCGGGTGCGTTGGCTGGAGAATCGCGTGGTCGAACTCGAAGGCGACAAGGCTGATCTGCGGCGCGATGTGGCGGATTTGGAGCGGGCGAATGCCCGGCTCGTGGCGGAGGCGGCCGAGCGGGAGTTTGTGTTTCCGCCGGGGCATTTTTATTCGCCGCAGACCTCACGGGCGGAGGTGGCGGAGGTGTTTGCGCGGGAGCAGGGGGCGCCGACGTTTGCGGGGATGGAGCTGAACGAGGCGGAGCAGGGAGCGCGGTTGCACCGTTTCGCGGAGGCCTACGCGGAGCAGCCGTTTCCGGAAACGGCGACGGCGGGGCGGCGGTATTTTTTGAACAACCCCTCGTATGGGGCGTATGACGGGATCATGCTGTATCTGATGCTGCGCGAGACGGGGGCGCGGCGGGTGATCGAGGTGGGCTCGGGTTTTAGCTCGGCGGCGATGTTGGACTTGAACGAATTTGTTTTCAGCGGACGGATGCGGCTGACGTTCATCGATCCGGACATGGGACGGCTGCGGCCCCTGCTAAAATCCGACGATCATGCGCGGGTGACGTTGATCGAGCAGAAGGTGCAGGAAGTGCCGTTGGCGACGTTTGCCGAGCTGGAGGCGGGCGACGTGCTGTTCATCGACTCGTCGCACGTGAGCAAACTCGGGAGCGATGTGAACCGGCTCTTTTTCGACGTATTGCCGGTGCTGAAGCCGGGCGTGTGGGTGCACATCCACGATGTGACGGGAAATCTGGAGTATCCGCGGGAGTGGTTCGACGAAGGACGTTCGTGGAACGAGCTGTATCTGCTGCGGGCGTTTTTGATGTATAACCGGTCGTGGCGGATCGAGCTGTTTACCGGCTGGATTTTCAACACGCACAATGCGTTTTTGCGGGAGCGGCTGCCGCTCTGCGCGGGCGGCGGCGGCGGGCAGATCTGGCTGCGAAAAGTGGCGGAGTGAGGCGGGCGGTCAGGGCGCGGTGGGCGCCCATCGCCAGATCGTGACGTGGCGGACGGCGCCGACCTGGGTCCAGATGCCTGTGGTGTTAAGTTTCAAGGCGTCGGGCACCTCGTGTGGGAAGAGTACGGCGAAAAGGGGGCGCGGGCCGAGGGCGGCGGCGAGGCGGGCGAAGCGCTCGGGCTTGAGGGTATCCCAACGGACGAGCGGGAAAGTCGTGTAGTAAAAAAATGCACCGCTGGTTTGTTGGGCGACGATGACGGCATCGGCAGGAAGGTTTTGTCGGGCCCATGCGCAGGTCTCGGGATAGACCGATTCGCCGTAACCGATTGTCGCGGCGTCCAGCTTGAAGTGCCAGCGGGCGGCGTGCGCGAGCACGACGACGGTCGCGGCGACGGTGAGGCTGCGGGCGACGAGAACGGTTCGTAGGCGAGGGAGGGTCAGGCGCTGCCAGAGTTGATGAATGACCCAGAGTCCGCCGATCAGGCACGGGGGGAACGCGGGCAGGAGAAAACGGAGATACCACCACGTCTCATGGGTGTGCCAGTAGGCGGCGTAGAACGCGAACGTGACGGCGATCCACGTGATCAGGACCCAGGCGAAGCGTTGGCGACGCCCGAACCAGGGCAGCGCGAGGGCGAACAGCCCGACGGGGGTGAGCAAGATCGGCAGCCAGCGGGCGTAATGGGTGAGTGTTTCCGGGACGATGGCGCGGGAGAATTTGGACGCGAGGTCACCGCCGTAACCGGAGGCGAGCGGGTGCCCGTAGGCGGCGTAATTGTAGGTGAGCAGCGCGAAGGCGCCGGGCAGACCGCCTAGGGCGAACTGCAACCAACGGCGCACGTCGAGGCCGAGGCAGAGCGCCGCCGGGACGAGGAGAATGAGGTTGTTGGGCCGCATGAGGACGGCGACGGCAAACACCAGCCCGGCGAGAGCAGCCCAGCGGAGGTCGTCGCGGCCGCGCCAGGCGCAGAGGATGGTAGCGGTGGCGGCCGCAGTTGCCGGAATGTCGCTCATGAGCTGAATCGACATGAACGTGGTGAGGGGACTGGCGGCGAAGAGCAGCGAGCCGAAGATCGACCACGTGTGGGGCAGACCGGCGGCGCGCCCGAGCGGGATCAGCAATGCGACCGCCAGCAGCGCACTCGCGACCATCACGAGCGGGGCGGCGAGAGTCCAACTTGTGACGGTGGCCGTCGTGGCGAGGAGGAGAGGGAGGCCGATCGGATAAGTGGGAGCCATGCGACCATGGGGCAGCGGGGTAAACCCGAGGGGAATGAAGGTGAACCACTCAAACGATTCCGGGGCATGAGGCGGCGGGATGCGCTGCGCGACCGCGGTCTCGCCATGGGCGAGGAGGCGGGCGCTGTTGAGGTAACCGGAGGAGTCGGATTGGCCGGCGTAGGCGCCGACGTGAAACGCGAGAAAGGCGGCGTAGCCCAGAAGCGCCGCGCAGAGCACCGCGAGCGTCCAAGCCGGGAGGCGAGCGGGTGGCGTGGGAGCGGCAGCGGGGGTTGAATCCATTCTTGCGTCGAGTGCGGGGAGACTCTGCCTTTTGACGTTTTCGTGGCCAGTCTGATTCCATTTTTCCAACGTAATGCGGCGCTGGCGCTGAAGTTGGCGTATGTCGGAACGCTGGGACTTTTCGTTTGGATTTGCGCGCAATTTTATCTGCCGGGGAAGGGGTTTACCTACCTGATTATGTTCGGGGAGAAGCCGAGTGCGCCGTATGTGCCGGCCCTCAAGGCGATGAACTATTTCGCGGAGCCGGATTCGAAGGGCTACGACGCGCAATACTACGCGCAGATCGCGATGCGGCCGTGGCTGACCAACCGCGCGTTGAACGAGGCGATGGACTCGATGCCATATCGGGCGCGGCGGATTTTATTTTCTTGGACGGCGTATGGAATTGGCGGCGGCGACCCGGCTCGGGCGCTCCATGTTTACGCGGTGCAGAATATTGTGTGTTGGTTTTTGCTGGCGGGGCTGTTGCTGCGGTGGTTTCCGGCGACGAGTTGGGAGAATTTTTTCCGTTGGGGCGGAGTGCTGTTTTCGTTTGGGCTGTGTTTCAGCGTGCGCGGGTCGCTCGTGGACGGGCCGAGCCTGTTGATGATCGCGTTCGGAATGATGCTCTACGAGCGCGGGCGGACGTGGTGGTCGGCGGCGGTGTTGGGGGTAGCGGGGCTTGGCAAGGAAACGAACCTGCTCGCGGCGGCGGCCTTGGCGCCGGCGAAGTGGCGGGAGCGGCGGGACTGGGTGCGGGCGGTGGGGCAGGCCCTGCTTGTGCTGGCCCCGCTGGCGCTGTGGGTCGTCACGTTACGACTTTGGCTGGGGCGCGGGGGCGACGCGGGGGCGCGGAACTTCGATTGGCCGTTTGCGGCGTATGTGAACAAGTGGATCGAGACCGCGGCGGTGTTTGAGACGGACGACGCGGGGTCGATCGGAGTGTGGAGTGTCCTGATGCTCGTGGCGGTGACGGCGCAGTGGTTGTTTTTCGTGCTGCGGCCGCGGTGGAGCGATCCGTGGTGGCGGTTGGGGGCGAGTTATGCGGCGCTGTTGGTCGTGCTGGGAGACGCGGTGTGGGAAGGTTACCCCGGAGCGGCGTTGAGGGTGCTGCTGCCGATGACGCTCGCGTTCAATGTGCTTCTACCGCGCGGAGGGAAATGGCGGACGTGGCTGGTGCTGGGCAATCTCTCGGTGTTTTGTTCGAGTGATGTATTGAGGCCGCCGGGACAGGAAAGTTTTCGGATCGAAGGGCCGCGTGAATTGCGGATCGTTGAAGCGACCGGCCGCACGGTGGAGGCGATTTTTCCGGATGAGCAGTGGTTCCAGGCGGAGCGGTCGCGGTTTGACTATTGGCGCTGGAGCCGGGGCGATGCCGAGGTTGTTTTCCGCAACCCGCATTCGTTTCCCGTGACCGCTGAAATCACTTTCGACCTGAAGAGCCGGGATGAGCGCAAAGTGACGGTGCGCGCCGCGGGCACGGACGGCACCGTCTTGTGGCCGGGACAATCGGTGCAGACGATGCGTGAAGTCCGGGTGGACAATGTGCGTTTGGCGCCGGGCGACACGGTGTGGCGCTTCGAGACGGACCGGGCGCCGGAATTCCCGAACAATGGTGACCCTCGAAAAATGGCGTTCAGCTTGCGGAACCTGCGGATCGAAATGAAGGCAAAGGCGGCGGAGAAGGCCGGGAAGTAGGGCTACCGGTGTCGAGATAGCCCGACGAATCGGCGCTGGCCGGCATCAGCGCCCATGCGCAGCCCAAGGAAGGTCGCGTCGGCAGCAAAAGCGACGATGGTGGCAAGTAGCGGCCATGGATGCGACGATTTGACCATCGGCGCGGCTGCAGAAGCCAGGCGGAAGGCGATCAGATCGGTGAGTCCCTTGAGGTTTAGAGTCTCGGCCGAAATCCTATTCGACAAATTTTTCTAGACGTGAAGTGCGGTGGATTTCGGCCCACGAAAGCCGGAGATAGGCGCAACCAACCGTGCCGCGCGGCGATGGTCTGCTACTTCCAGAGCAGCACCACGCCCTGGGCGCGGGTCACGAAGAGATTCCGCAGCGTGCGCAGCACACTGAGAAGCCGGCGACCCAAGAGGTCGGCCGGGCCGGTCGCCCGCGAGTAGGCTGGGCGGTAAAGATGCCGCATGTGATCCCACGGCCAAGGCAGGACGAGGTGGCGGCGAAATCCGGCCGCACGGGCGTGGCGGATGATTTTCCGCGGGGGCATATCTTTTTCATGCACGCCGAATTCTTTCACGGCATGGATGGAGCCGGGCGACTGGCTGTGGCCGTCGCCGGGCTCGATGCAGATCGTCATGCCGCCGGGCTTTAGGGCCGCGTAGGCGGCGCGCAACGCGGCGTCTTCGGATTCGGCGTGGTGGAGGGCGTCGTGGAAAATGACGTAGTCCGCCGGTGGATCGATCGTCACTTCTTCGTAGTCGGCGACGCGAAACGAGGCGTGGGGAATTTGCCTTTCCTGCCGCAGTTGCTCGGCGATCGCGATCGCCTCGGGCGCGATGTCGATGCCGACGACCTCGTAGCCGCGCTCGGCCAAGATCAGGCTCAGCCAACCGGTGCCGCAGCCGAACTCGACGATGCGCCCCGGAGGCGGCGGCAAGAGCGAGAATAGCACGCTGATGTTGATGACGTGGCGCGTGCAGTGCTCGTCGCCAAACGGCTTGCGCATGGCGTGGAGGCGGCCGGCGTCGCCGATGCGGGTGAAGTATTCGCGTTCACCTTGCTTGGGGTCGGAAAAGGTCGGCACGGCAAATCAGAAGCCGGCGATGGCTTCGAGGCGGCGGCGGTAGCGGGCACCGATGACGGCGGGCGCAAACTTTTCGGAGATGGTCGCGATCGCAGCGGAGCCGAGGCGGACGCAGAGCGCTCGGTCGGCGAAGAGCGCGCGCATGTGCGCGGCGGCGTGCGCGATGTCGGGGTCGGCCCAGGTCTGGCCTTTGGCGTAGGGGCCGTGGTTTTCGGTGAGAGTGATGAGCGGGGCGCGCACCGGGCAGCCGTTGTGAATCGTGACGAACTCGGCGGTGGCGGACCAGTCGGTCGAGATCACGGGTTTGCCGAGGGCCATGCATTCGGCCACTGCGAGGCCGAAGCCTTCGGAACGGTGGAGCGAGACGAAGACATCGCAGGCGAATTCCAGCGCGTAGATGTCGGCGCGGGAGAGCGTGTCGGTGATGAAGTGGATGCCGGGGATGTCGGCGGCGAGGGCTTGGAGGTGGGCAAAATCGGCTTCGTTGCCGGTGAGATTCTGGACCTTGACGACGAGCGTTGCGGCGGGCGCGGCGAGACCGGAGTCGCGGAAGGCGGCGAGGGCGGCGCGGGGGTTTTTGCGGGCGGCGTAGGAGTTGAGGTCGAAGAGCGTGAGGAAGAGGAACGAATGGGCCGGCAGACCGAGGCGGGCGCGGATCGCGGCGATTTGCTCGACGGGTACCGGGACGTTGATGGCGTGTGGAAACGTGAGAACGGGGATCGGAGATTTCTCGGCGATGGCGGCGCGGGTGAAATCGCTCGGGCACCAAATCTCGTCGTAGAAATCGAAGGACGGGATCCAGTCGTCGGGAAACTCGGGGAGTTCCCAAGCGAAGTAGGCGATGTTGTATTTGCCGGCGCGGAAGTGTTTCCCGTGGTGGTGGTCGAGGTCGCGCGAGGCGGGCGGGTCGAGGTGGACGACGTTGACGTCGTGGGGATTCGCGTCGGATAGACGGGCGGCGTAGGTGGGGTCGCCGAGGCGGTTTTTGCAGTTGAGTTTGAGCGGGACGAGGGCGGCGGGGATGCGGGCGGCATCGGCGGCGCGGACCATGCAACGCGCCGATTCGCCGAGGCCAAGATCGGCGGTGAGGAAGCCTACGATGTTGAGCCCGAGATGGGCGTGGCGGCGGGCGAACTCGGCCCGGAACGGCGCGTGGCGGCGGGAGAAATCGTAGATGAGTTCGCCGGTATCGGCGGCGAGGGCGGTGAGGCGGAGCGCGCGGTTTTTATTTTGGGCGCGGAAGCGTTTCAGCGGCGCGAGACCGGTGACGCGACCGAGCCAAGCGAGGGTGTCGGTGAGACCGGTGCCGCCAAGGCGGAGGGTGAGCGAGAAGCCGGCGGCGGGTGCGGGAGCGGGGAGCGGGAGACGGATTTCCCACGGGCCGGGTTTGAAGTTGCGCAGAGTGACGACGAAGGTGCCGTTGAGAAAAACGGAGAGGGTGGGCGGCGCGGACTCGAGGCTACGGGCGGCGGGGTGGGGGCGAAAATCGCCGCGGAGGGTGAGAGCGGTGATGCCGTCGAGGGGCGGAAGGCGGAGTTGGCCGGTTTCGCGGAGCCAAGCGGAGTCGGTCGCGAAATCGTCGAAGAAAATGCCGGAGTAATGCGTGAAGCGCCGGTAGAAGGCGCCGCCGGTCGGAGGCGTGCGGTGTTCTGAAGCCATGTCGTGGGTGCAAGAGCGAAAGGGCTGGGCTCCGCATAGCAAAACTTTACGCGAACGGGAGCGCTGCGGCCGAAGGGAAACAGGCCGCGGAGCAAGGGCGGTCTAAGCCCGGCGGGCAAGATAGACGCAACTCTCGAAGGCGGTGCCCGCACCGTGGCGGTCATCGACCCAAACGATTTCGCCGCCCGCGGCGCGGACGATTGCCTCGACCTCGGCCCGGGGCAGCGAATTCATCTCCATGGTCGGATACAAGGCGAGGTAGGCATTGATTCGCCGCCAAATGTTTTTCGCGACGGTGGGAGGATACCATGAGCGGCGAGCGGGGCGAACGGTGCCGGCCGTGAGTTGGAAATAAACCGCGCCTCCCGGAGCGCAGACTCGCATGAACTCGGCGATGTAGCGCCGGGAATACTCGGGGGCCAGGTGTTGCAGCGTGATCACGCTGAAGACCAGGTCGAAGGTGCCGTCACCGAACCGGCCGAGGTGTTCGAACGGGTTGTGCTGGTAGTCGACCCGGTCGCCGTGGCGGTTGTGGTGACGGGCTTGGACGAGCATCTCGGCAGAGATATCCACCCCCGTCACGCGGTCAAAGTGCCGGGCGAGCGCCTGGCTGATGCGACCGACGCCGCAGCCAAAATCGAGCGTATGGCCGCGGCCCATCGTCGGCACGCGGACCCGAATCGTGGCGAGCGCCGCATCGACTTCGTTCACTCCGCTTGTGAAAAATTCTTCGATCTTCCACCGATTGGCTTCATTTCCGGCCGTGGTGAGCACCGCCCAGAAAGGATCTTTGCGGGCGAACAAATCCCAGTGTCGGCGGACCTGCCATAGACGCATCGGCATGGGTTTAAGGCACTGCGACCGGGCGCTTCGAAACGGGTTGGCTCATTGGGTGCAATCGAGATTGCCGGGGAGGCTCTGACGGATAGCCGCGAACGCAATGACAGAGTCGCGGGGGCGTAAAATCGAAGGACGCGGCCGAATCGAGCGCCGGGCGATACGGATGAAACGGTCGGTCACGAGCGGGAAATCGGAAGAAATTTGCGAAGGGCGGTCCGCAAGCTTGCTGGGCGGAAGGGGATCCTCTTGGACCGCGCCACGGGGCACATCCGAGTAGTCTAACTCGTGCGACAAAAGCACTGGCCGACACGGTTTACCTCATTCCAATCCTACCGAAGGCAAAAATAGTAGCGGCTTCTATCGCCATGACGGCGCGGAAAAAAGGATCAGGAGTGCAGGGTCGTCGCTTGCCGGTGGGCCGCCGCGCGACCGAGCTACAAGGCGTGGCGGCAAGCGCCAGGCCTACACCTGATGGTCCCCCGTCGGCCCATGGGTGGACGAGGGGCGGGGTCGAAAAATAATGGCGGGGCGAAAGGTCGGTCTTGCTCGTCGTGAGCGCAGTGGTGTGGAGTCGGAGCCGCTTCTTACCATCGGTCTCCAGTCTGAGTGAGATTTTTTCCCCACATAATTTTTTCCCGCGCCCGGAATTGGTGGCGCTTGGGCCTGCTCACGCTCGTGGCAGCGTCGGTGTGTATCGCGCACTATGGTTGGTGGACGCCGGCGCGGTGGAGCGTGCCGGCGGAGTACACGGGGGAATCGTTGGAGATCTTGGCACGCATCAAGGCGGCCTCGGAGGGCGACCTTGCGCCTTTACGGCCGCAAGTGATGTCGCGGCTCGGTGCGCCGTTTGGGGCGAATTGGAGCGCGTATCCCTCGTCGGATATGTTGCTGGTGTGGACGCTGGGCCAAGTCGCGCGGGTGACGGGCGTGGCGGTGGCGGCCAATCTGGCGTTGTTGCTCGCGGTGCTGAGTGCCGCGTGGTCGTTCTACGCGTGCGCGCGGTGGCTGCGATTGCAGTGGGAATGGGCGATGGCGGGGGCGCTGTTGTTTGCGTTTACGTTTCAGACGTTCAACCGGGGCCTTCAGCACCTGTTGATTGCGTTTTCATGGACGGTACCGTTGGCGATTCTGAGCGTGGCGCTCGTCGCCTCGAGTCGGCGGGTGCAGTGGCGCAGCAAGTGGGGGGCGGTGGTGCTGGTCTCGGCGCTGGGGATCGGTGTAAGCAATCCCTATCTGCTGTTTTTGTATCTGCAGCTGATGGGACTGGCGCTGTTGGCCCACTTGGCCGGCGGACGTTGGCGCGCGGAGAATGTGCAGGTGGGCGCGGCGGCGCTGGCGTTGGCGCTGGCGGCGTTGGCGTTGGTGCAGGTGCATCCGTGGTTGCATGCCACGGACACGGCGGCCGATTCGCCCTTGGAGCGCAATTACGGGGGGACGGAGATGTACGCGTTGAAACCGTTGGAGTTGGCGGTGCCGCCGGCGACGCACCGGTGGGAACCGATGGGTTTTTTTGGCCAGCGGTATCTGCGGTGGTCGGACTGGCGGAGCACGGAGGCGTTTGCGCCGTATCTGGGATTGGTGGGATTGGCGGGGCTCGGATGGTTGGGCGGCGCGGCGGCTGGAGCGATGTGGCGGCGGCGGCGGGTGCCGGGTGCGGCGTTGACGACGGGGTGGGTGCTGGCGTTCGCCTCAGTGGGCGGGGTGACAAATTTCTTCGCGTTTTTCACGGGGCTGGCGCTCTTCCGGGCGAGCAACCGGTTTAGCGTTTTTATCTCGGCGGCGGTGTTGTTGTTTCTCGTGGCGCGGCTCTCGCGTTGGGGGCGGGCGTGGCCGGCGGGTTGGCGCCGATTGGGCGCGGTGGGGTTGGTGTTCTTTGGGTTGGCGGACCAGTTGCCGCGTCCGATGGCGGCGGAGCGTCGGGAAGCGATGGCGCGGATGGCGAGAAACGACGGTGAATTCGGACGGCGGCTGGAGGCGGCGTTGCCGGCGGGGGCGATGGTTTTTCAGTTGCCGGTGATTTCGTTTCCGGAGGCGCCGCCGCTCTATCAGCTGGGCGACAGCGAACACTTCCGGCCCTTTGTGGCGACGGAAACACTCCGGTTTAGCTATGGCGCCCTGAAAGGGCGAAGCCGCGGACAGTGGCAACGCGATCTGGCGCGGCTGACGACGGCGGAGCAAATCCAGGCGTTGGAGAGCTACGGATTTGCGGCGATCTATTTGAATCGGCGGGGCTTCGCCGATCGGGGTGAGGCGTTGTTGGCGGAATTAGCGGCCTTGGGACGAAGCGAGCGGATCGAAGGGGCGAGGCGAGAACAGATCGTGGTGCGGCTCCGGCCGGCGGCGCAGCCCGTGCCGCCGATCGCGCGAAAGCTGACCTTTGGGCGGGGATGGCACCGGCCGCCGCACGGCGGATTGCAGACGGAGCCGCGCTGGGCCTTTGAGCCAGCGACGATGTCATTTTTCAACCCCTACGCCGATGAGCGTGAGTTCGAACTAAAGCTGGCGCTGAGCGGGGCGGGATCGAAGCGATCCGTACGGTTGTCGGTTAACGGTCGGGAAAAGTTGGATGTGGATTTGAGCGACAAAGCGCGGGAGTTCCCGCTGAAGGTGCGACTGCTGCCCGGGCCGAATCACTTCGATTTCGATTCGGTCGAGCCGGCGGTGCGGCTCAGCGCGGAGCGCCGCCAGCTGCGGATGTTCGCCGTGCACGGGAGCTCGATCCGCGTGGTGGATCCGGCGGCTGAAACGGCGAAGTAAAACTCAGATCGGAGTGGGCCGCGGTGGTAGCAGGCGCGGAGCGGCGAGGACGACGAGACCGCCGAACAAGCTCCAGAAGACCGTCGCGACCCAGACGAGCAGCGCGAGAAGCGGGGCGAGATCGCGGGCGGCGGGCGTCGCCAGCAGACCGAGGGCGGCGAGCGTGCCGAGAAACGCACCTTCTCGAACGCCGTGACCGCCGACGCTGATCGGGAGCACGGTGGCGGCGTAGGCGACGCTCATCGCGATGCAGGTGTCGAGAAAAGGCAGGGGCAGACCGATCGCAAGGGCGAGCAGCCACACCGCGATGAAGTCCAGCAACCAGATGACGGCGCCGAGCAAAAAGGTGGCGGAGTGAGTGCCGGGCGTGGCTCTCACGCAGGCGAGCAGTTGGGCGGCGGTGGCCAGACG
>CAMBRG010000023.1 GCA_945869845.1 Opitutus sp. GAS368
CGCCGCCACCCTTGCCGAGAAGAAAATCGCCACCCTCTCAACCCCCGGCTCCGCGCAGACCATCGTCAAAACCCGCGTGCTCGTCCAGCGCCAGCAACTTTGTCGCCTCGATCGCGAGTCCCCGCCCTCCGCCTACGCCGTCACCGCCGACGCCGCCGAAAAACTTCTCAGCACCGCCATCCGGTCGCACGACGCCGTCATCTTCTCCGACTACGCCAAAGGCATCCTTTCCGACGAGCTCGTCGCCCGCATCACCACCCTCGCCCGCACCGCCGGTAAGCTCGTCGCCCTCGACCCCAAGCCCAGACACGCCCTCGCCTTTCACGGCCTCGATCTTATCACCCCGAACAAACGCGAAGCCCTCGAACTCTCCGGCCTCCACCCCGCCCCCGGCACGCCCTTCCCCGCCGCCGCCGTCTGCGCCCGACTCCACGAGAAATTCGCGACCAAGCACTTGGTCATCACCCTCGGCGAAGACGGCATGTTGCTCAGCACCGCCGGCAAAATTCTCAAAACTATTCCCACCGCTGCCCGCGAAGTTTACGACGTCTCCGGCGCCGGCGACACCGCCCTCGCCGCCCTCGTCTTGGCCTTGGCCGCCGGCGCCAAACTCGAAATCGCCGCCCACTTCGCCAACGCCGCCGCCGGCGTCGTCGTCGGCAAACTCGGCACCGCCACCGTCACCCCCGCCGAGCTCAAGGCTTACGTTAGTTACCGCTAATCCGTGGAACCCAAAAAACACCAACCCAAGAACGCCGATTCTCGCCGCGCCCTCTTCCTCGATCGCGACGGCACGCTAATCCTCGACAAACACTACCTGTCCGATCCCGCCGGCGTGGAAATCATCCCCGGCGTGCGCGACGCTCTCCAGCGCGCCAGCGCCCTCGGCTATCAGCTCTTTATGCTGACCAACCAGTCCGGCATCGGCCGCGGACTCTACACCCTTGACGACGCCCTCCTCGTCAACGCCCGCATGGAGACCTTGCTCGCGCTCCACTCACCCCTCTTCGCCGGCATCTGCATCGCACCGGAGGCGCCCGACCAACCCTCGCTCTACCGCAAACCCTCGCCGCGCTACATTCAGGAGATGATCGCTCAACACCACCTCGATCCCGCCCAGTGCGCCATGGTCGGTGACCGCGCCAGCGACACCCAAGCCGGTCTCAACGCCGGCGTCCGCGCCATCGCCGTCTGCACCGGCGAGCTCACAGCCGAGGCTTGGCAAACCCTCGCCCTCCCCGGCGCCGAGATCCACGCCGACCTCGCCGCCTTCGTCGCGACTCTTTCCTAAATTCCTCTCTTTCATTCGCACCCATCGCGGAATTCGCGGGCCACTTTTCTCCCTCCGATTTTCGTGTCTTTCGTGTGTTTCGTGGTAACCCGTTCTCCCTCCTAACCCGCTCCATGCCCGAACTCGCTGAAGCCGAATTTTTCCGCAAACGCTGGACCCAAGCCGCGCGCCCTTCGCCAAAGATTCTCCGCGTCCACACCCACGACGCCAAAAAACTTTTCCGCACTGCGCCCGCCCCCGCCCTCCGCGCCGCGCTCACCGACTCCGTTCTCACCGCCTCCGCCGCCGCCGCGAAGCAGATCCTCTTCCGCTTTCAACGCCCCGCCACCTCCGCCTCGCCCGCGATCGACGCTTGGCTCGGTATCCACCTCGGCATGACCGGCGACCTTTCCGTTGCAACGCCGGCTCATACTCCGCGCAAGCACGACCACCTCGTCCTCTACACCGCCGCCCACGCGCTCGTCTTCGCCGACCCACGTCTCTTCGGCCGCATTCAGTTTCACCTTGGCCCCGACGCCCCACTTTGGTGGGCCAAGATCGCCCCGGCCCTGATCTCGCCCGCATTCACTGTCGCCGCCGCGGCCGCATTCCTAACCCGCCGCGGCCGCGCGCCGATCAAGGCCGTCCTGCTCATGCAGGAGCGATTCCCCGGCATCGGCAACTGGATGGCCGACGAAATCCTCTGGCGCGCCGCGATTCACCCCGCCCAGCCCGCCGGTTCCCTTCGACCCGCCGAGGTCAAAACCCTCTGGCGCGAATGCCGCGCCGTCGCCCGCCTCGCCCTCGCCACCATCGCGGGACGCGGCGATGACCTTCCGCCTGATCTCAACACCGCCATCCCCGACACCTGGCTCTTCAACCACCGTTGGTCCGACGGCGGCCGCTGCCCCAAAACCAAAAAACCTCTGACTCGCGCCGACATCGGCGGTCGCACCACCTGCTGGTCTCCGGCCCGCCAAAAACTGCGCAAGAACTGACGCGCTCCGCCGATCCCTCCGTTGACATAGCCAACTCCGCTTTCCAACTTGGCCAACATGAACGTCAAGACCGCCGAGCTGAAAAACAACCTCAGCAGATACCTGCGCCGGGTCCGAGCCGGCAAGACGCTCACCGTCTTCGACCGCGATACCGCGATCGCCGTGCTTTCCCCGGTTCCCGCATCCCCCGACATCGCACCTCCGCTTGACCGCGCCTGGCAACGCGAGCGCCTCGCCGCCCTCGCTCGGGCCAAGAAACACGGCGTCAAGATCGACATCCCTATCCATCGCCCAGTCGGGCCGGTCTTCCCCGACATTAAGCCCATCCTCGCACCCGACGGGCGCACCGACATCAACACCATCGACCTCGTCCGCGGCGGGCGTGACTGGTGATGCGCGCCTACTGGGACACCAGCGCGCTGCTCGCGCTCCTTTTCGACGGGCCGCACACCGCCCGCGCGCGGACGGCCAGTGCCCTGTGCACGGAGATTCATTCGTGGTCCTGGCTCCGCATCGAAGCCGAAGCGGGGGCGTCGCGACGTGAACCGTCCGAAATTTGGCGCGCATCGCTCGATCCGCTTTTGCGCGCCGTCCGCTGGCTGGAGATTTCACCCACCGAACACTCCTCCATCCTCGCCCTCAACCAACGCCACCGCCTACGCGCCGCCGACGTCGGCCACCTCTACTGCTTTAGCCGCCTCAGCCTTGTCCACCCCCAAGCCCAGCTCGTCTGCTTCGACGCAGAATTGTGCGCCGCCGCCCGTGCTGAGAAACTCCGCGTCTGGTCCCCCTAAATTCCCGGGGAGGCTGCCCGGTCCAGCCGGCACTGCAGGCCCTTCCCCTTTCCCAACGTGACCGCACCCGCCAAAAAAATCCGCCTCGACGAACTCCTCGTCGTCCGTGGCCTCGCCGCTTCCCGCGCCCAGGCCAAGGCCCTCGTCATGGCCGGCCGCGTGCGCAACGGCACGGAACGCCTCGACAAACCCGGCCGCGACTATGCCTCCGATTGCGAACTTTCCGTCGAACAACCGCCTCGCTTCGTCAGTCGCGGAGGCGAAAAACTCTCCGCCGCCCTTACCGCTTTTAACCTCAATCTCGCCGGCGCCCACGTCCTCGACGTCGGCGCTTCCACGGGCGGCTTTACCGATTGCGCCCTCCAGTCCGGCGCCGCCGACGTGATCTGCGTGGATGTCGGCCGGGCTCAGCTCCACCCCAAACTGCTCGCCGATCCGCGCGTCACCAACTTCGAGAAAATGAACGCCCGCCACCTCACCGTGGGCGACCTCCCGCGGGCCGAATTCGACGCTGTCGTTACCGACCTCTCGTTCATTTCCCTCAAAGTCGTACTTCCCGCGATCTGGCCTTTCGTCCGCCCCGGCGGAGTGCTGGTCGCCCTGGTGAAGCCCCAGTTCGAAGCCGGGAAAGCCGAGGTGGACAAAGGCCGCGGCGTCATCCGCGACCCCGCCGTGCAACAGGTCGTGCTCGACGATATTCGCACCTTTGCCACTGGTCTTCTCCGCGGCGCGACCCTCATCGGGACCATCGACTCGCCCATCACCGGCACCGACGGCAACCGCGAGTTCCTCCTTGGCCTCCGTCGCTCGCCGTAAATTTGTTTCCCCCGGCGCCGTGCTCCCGCCATTAATTACCCACTCTTTCTGCGCATGAACGCTCTCCGCTCGCTCGCCTTCGTCACCAACGCCGACAAACTCGGCGCTCCCGAGCTGACCCGCGAACTGCTCGTCCTCGCCAAAGCCGCCGGCGTCAAAACCAAGCACACCTCCCGGCTCGACATCCCCCGGGGCTGGCTCACGGGCTGCGATGCCTGCTGCGTGATCGGCGGCGACGGCACGCTCCTCGGCGTCGCCCGCGAGGCCGCTCGCGCCCAAGTCCCCATTATCGGCGTCAACCGCGGCAGCCTCGGCTTTCTCACGACGTTCTCCGCCGACGAAGCCCGCGTCCAGTTTTCGTCGCTGCTGCGCGGCGAATTCCACGTCGCCTACCGCTCCTTGTTGGCCTGCTCCACCAGCGCGAGCCGCCACGACATCGCCCTCAACGACGTCCTCATCAAAGACCAAATCAACTCCCGCATCGTCCGGCTCGAGGTCTTCGCCAACAACCAACTCGTCACCGAATACACCTGCGACGGCCTGATCTTTTCCACCCCCACCGGCTCGACCGCCTACAATCTTTCCGCCGGCGGTCCGCTCATGTCGCCCGACGCCGGGGTCATCGCGATGACCCCGATCTGCCCGCACACGTTGAGCAACCGCTCCATCATTTTCCGAGATGATGTTTGCCTCCGGGTCCACAACCGCAGCCCCGGCTCGACCTTGCTCGTCGCCATGGACGGGCAACGCAATCACGTCTCGTGCGCCGATAGGCCCATCGAGATCACGATCTCTGCGCTCAAACTCCCGCTCGCCCAGCGGCTCGACTACGAGCACTTCGCCGTCGTGCGCACCAAACTCCACTGGAGCGGCGGCTTCATTGAGAAGAAGTGATCCGTCCGCCGCATTGAGCAGATCCTTGCGGGTTACGCCGAAAGCCCCGGCCGCGACCGCACACTTCGTGCGCAAAAAAGCCCCGGCAAATCGCCGAGGCTTTAAAAACTCTAAAAAGAGTCGGGTCGAAGAATTACTTCTTTTCGCCGTCTTTCTTCATGCCATCTTCCTTTGCCTTCTTCTTGGCGGCATTGGCGGCCTGCATCGCGGCGTTTTCGGCGTCGTCGAGTTTGCCGTCTTTGTTCTTGTCCCACATTTCCAATTGCTTGGCGCTTGGGCCTTTTTTCTTTGGAGCGTCTTCGGCCCGGAGAGCCGGAGCGGAGAAGCTAACGAGCACCGCAAGGGCGCCGAGGAGGGTGATAAGTTTTGAGGTCGTGTTTTTCATAGCGCCTAGAAATTGAGTAATCACTTTCCAAAAAGCCAGCCTTCAATCGCAAGAAACCCACTTCACCGGGAATTTTTTTTCTCACCGTCCGCGAATCCATTTTCCAACTCAAACGTCCGCGATCCGCCCTCGGTTTCCCGCGCTTGTTACAACCTCAGCAATGTTTCTAACTCCCTTACAACATGCCTCCGGACCTCAAATCCCGCCGTCACCGCCTTGCGAACGCGCTGCCCCTCGGAGACGCCATTTTGGTGGTCGGCTCCGGCCAACCCGTTCCTCTGCCTGAAAATAGCGACCAGACCTACCCGTTCTTCAGTCACGCCGAATACGCCTACCTCACCGACGACGACTGCATCGACGGCGTCATTGCTTATGATCCCCGCGACGACGAATGGCTTTCCTTTGTCCCCGCCGTCACCGAGGGCGAACGCGTTTGGGCGGGGACCACGCAGCGATCCGGCCTCCCTCTCGCCGAGTTTTCTCCCTGGCTCGCCGCCCGCAGCGGCCGCCCGATCGCCAACTTAGGTGCCCTCCGGCCCGACATTCCTGCCGACGTCCCGCTCATCTCTAATATCCGCAATGGCTTCCGACACGCCCGTCGCCCCAAGGACGCCGAGGAAATCGCCGTGCTGCGCGCTGCGGCCACCGCCACCGCCGCCGGCTATGCCGCGATTCCAGCACTCCTCCGCCCCGGTATCACCGAGCGTGCGCTGCAGATCGAACTCGAAACCGGCTTCTTCCGCGCCGGCGCAACGCGCACCGGCTACAACACCATCGTCGGCACGGGCCCCAACTCCGCCATCCTGCACTTTTCCCCAACGGCTCGCGCCGCCCAGACCGGCGAGTTTGTCTTGATCGACGCCGGGGCGGCCATCGGTCGTTACACCGCCGATGTCACGCGCACCTATGTTGTCGGGACACCGAGTCCGTTTCAACGCGACCTCTACCAAGTCGTCCTCGCCGCCGAAGAGCGCGCCATCGCCCGCTGCATCCCCGGCGCCGAATGGACCGACATCCACCTCGCCTGCGCCGTCGATCTCGTCGCCGGCCTCGTGGCGATGAACGTGATGCGCGGCCACCCCGAGTCGCTCGTCGAAGCGGAAGCACACACCCTTTTCTTCCCCCACGGCCTCGGCCACATGGTCGGACTCGGTGTGCGCGACGCCAGCGGCCTCTTGCCCGGCCGCACCAAAAATCCCCGACCATGCCTACGCACGCTCCGCATGGATCTCCCGCTCGCGCCCGGCTACGTTGTCACCATCGAGCCGGGGCTCTATTTCATCCCGCCGCTTCTCCAAGATCCGGCCCGTCGCGAAAAATACCGCGACGTCGTCAATTGGCCCCTCGTCGATCAGCATCTGCACCTGGGCGGCGTCCGCATCGAGGACAACATCCTCATCACCGCCGATGGCCCGGAAAATCTGACCGCCGCGATCCCAAAAACGCTTTAGCGGCCGATGCGAAACACGCGCCGCATCCCCCCGGTGACGATCGCCAGCGTCGCCAGCGAGTTCAGCGGCATCAAAATCGCGGCGACGAGCGGATTCATTTTTCCCGCCACCGCCAAACCGACCGCGAGCAGATTGTAGACAACCGAGAAAACCAAAATCACCCGCTGGGTCCTCCGCCGCACGCCATCCACTTCAAATAGCGCGCGGATTCCGCCGATCCCGCGACCGAGGTAGTAGAAATCGGCTTTCTGTTCGAGCAGGCCACGATGGATCACCGGCGTGCCCCGGCACAGCGCGCGGTCAAACGCGAGGCTGTCATTGGCCCCGTCCCCCACCATGAGCGCCGCCTCAGCCCGCTCATCCGTAAACCAGTCCGCCTTTTCCTGCGGCGACAGTTCACCCATTCCGCACTCCGCCGCCAGGCCGAGTTCGGCCGCCAACGCCGTTACCTTCTCCTGCCGGTCCCCGCTCAAAATCTGCACCCGCAACCCTCTCCGCCTCAGCGCCGCGACCTCGGTCCTCGCATCCGCCCGCACCGTATCCGCAAACTCAAACTCCGCCACGCTCATCCCCGCACGCGCCAACACCGTCGCACCGACCTCGGCCGGTTTGTCATCTAATCGATGATCAACCTCAGCTTGGCGTCGGGTGCGCCAGCCCGCGCGGCCCAGCGACCACTCGCCCATCTCGACGCCGCTCCCGACCGTTTCCCGCACTTCCCCGGCAAGCGGCTCGGGCGTGCCGTCGGCCAACACACTTTCGAGCAGCGCTTGGCTTAGCGGGTGCGGGTTGTCCCGCACGAGCGCGTGCAACGCCGCCCTCGCCTCGGGCTCAAGTCCGCGCACCGCCTCCGGATTCTTCAGCACCGGCGTCTCCACCGTAAGCGTCCCCGTCTTGTCGAAAACGAGGTGCCGCACCCGAGCGAGTTTCGTCCAAAGTCCACCATCCCGCACAAACACTCCGCGTCGACGCAACGCCACCGTGGCCATCTCGTCGGCCAGCGGAAATGCCAAGGCCACCGCGCACGGACACGACACCACGAGCACCGCCGTGACCACCGCCCACGTGCGCAAGGCGTCCCCGGTGCCCAACCACCACCCCACCCCGGCCAGCGTCGCGACCAGTAAAATCCCGACGATGTAGCCTCGCACAATCCGCTCGATCAGACCGTCCCGCGCGCCGGCCCGTTCCGGCGTGGCCAACAACTGCGCGAGCAAGGACTCGCTCCATTCCTGCCGCGCCGTCAGCCGCGCGGGGCCGCGCCCGACGTTGATCGAGCCAGCCGGAACGCGCGCCCCGCCCTGAAAAACCCGGGGCTCCGCCTCGCCGTTGATCGACGCGAGCGAAAACGTCGCGGCCTCGACACCGAGTTGAGCCTCCACCGGATTGGTCTGGCCGGTGGCGAGCGCATAGACCTGCCCCTTGCGCAGCGCCTCGGGCGCGACTTCGCCCGCGTCCTCGGTCAACACACGCGGCGGCTTCGGCTGGAGCGCGAGTAGCCTACGTTGGTTCCGTTCCACCGCCGCGACCTGCGCCCAACGTCCGATGAGCATCAGCAAAATGAACCCGCTCACGAAATCGAAATACACGAAACGCTCCTCGCCCGCGAGCCACCCGAACAACGAACCCGCATACGCACCCACAATGCCCAGTCCGATGGGCAAATCGATCTGCATCGCCCCCATCCGCAGTGCCCGCACCGCGCGCCCGATAAAATACACTCCGCCGACCAATAGGCTCAGCGTGCCAAACGCCAGCGAGAGCAGACCAAAAAGCCGCGCATACTCAAAGTCCGCCCCCATCCCAAAATAAACCGGCAAGGTGAAGAGCATCACGTTCATCGAGAACGCCGCGCACAGCCCGATTCGCTTCACGAGCGCTCTGCTCTCCAACTCGCCCCGAGCCTCGCCCAAAGGACCGAGCAAATAGCCGAAAGCCTGCAACGCCCGCGCGAATCCCGCCGCACTGAACTCCCCCCGCACCCAACGCAGCCGCAAGGTTCCGCGTTGGGCGTTGGCCACGATTTCCCGAGCACCCGCCTGCTGCTGGAAGAGCCGCTCGATCAGCCAAACGCAGCCCGCACACGACACCCCTTGCAGATCCAACATCAACTCCGGCGGCCGGTCCGGAGCCGCGGTCGTCTCGGCGATTTTTTGGGCCGTCTCCAACCATGCGTAATCGCGCGGTTGAAACACCGCCGCGTCTGCCGGCGAGGTTACCTCATCTTTGATCCGATAATAACCTGCGAGCCCGTGCTCGTGCACGAGGCGGAAAACATACGAACAGCCCGCGCAGCAAAACCCCGACTCTTGCATCCGCGCATCAAGCAAAGGCGCGCCACAGTGCCGACAGACGGGTTTCAACGTGGAGCCCGTTTTCCCCAACGGGCTGGCCGAATCCCCGATCACAGGCGGCCTCTCCCTGCTAGCCTCGATCGCCGGGCTCATCTTAGAAACAGATGAACGACGCCGGATCGGGGCCTTCGAAACCCAACGTGCTGCGCAAGCGCCACCCCACCACCGCCGCTGTCGTCAGGGCCAACGCCACCCGCGTGCGCGCCAACCAAAGCGGCGACAGCTTCGTCCGCACCCATTGAAATTGTGACTGCGCCAACCAAAGCAGCGGCACGGTGCCGAGCCCAAACGCCAACATGAATTCCACGCCGCGCAACGCCGAACCCGACAGCGTCGCCAGTGCTATGAGAAAATACAGCGGACCGCACGGGAGCAGCGGCGTTGCAAAACCCAGCGCGGCCGCCGCCTGCGTCCGGGGTCGTCCCCGCAGCCAGCTTTGCAGCCAGAACGTGAACCGCCCGAAGTAGGCCCAGTTCGGGATGTAGCGTTCCCATTTCAAGGCGAGCGCGACGAAGAAAATCACCGTAACCCACGGCAACCACCGGAGCGCCGATTGCGAAACCCACGTCAGCGGCAGACTGCCCAGTCCGCCCGCCAATGCGCCTAGCGCCATGTAACTCGTCAGCCGCGAAACATGGTAAACTGTGCTCACCGTCTGCGCATCCGCGCGGTCGCCGCGTACCGGCATGAGCGAGCACGCGAGCGGACCGCACATCCCCGCGCAATGCAGACTTGTGACGAGTCCGGCCAGAAATGCCGCAGATGGCGAATTGACGGCGGCGAATTCCATGGTTCAACGCCCCGTCGCCAGCGGCACTTCGGCCACGCGATGCTTGGATGCAAACGTGATCCACGCCGCCCAGACCGCGATCTGGACGACGAACGCGGCGGCAACGATCCAGATCAGCGGTATCCGTTTGGCGGCGCGCTCAGTGCTTTTTGCCGTGCTCATTCTTTTCCTCCTCTTCGTGCCCGTGCCGGTGATCCGGCCCCAGAAATTCGACGTCCCGTTCAAGGTGGAAATGTCCGCCGACGTCCTCGATCCGGATCTCTAAGCCGAAGGCCCCTTTGTAGTCGCGCCGGGGCAACTGCAAAACCAGCGGTTGCACGATCTCGCCTAGCGCCGGCACTTCAACCACCGAGGTCAGCCCGTTCTGCACGAGCGACGCCGGAGCCCGGTTTACGCTGACGAGGTAGCGTTGCGTCTGGTTGCGCTTGTTGACTACGCGCACGAGAAATTGGTTACGCACGTAACCCTCCGTCACAAAATACGGCGTGCCGATGATTCGCGTCACGGCGAGGTTCGCCGGGCGGATCGTCGAGACCGCCCACAACGCCACGCTCGCGCCGACCGCGAGCAAGAATCCGTAAAGCGCGACGCGGGGCCGGAACCAACGGGTTTTTTTGCCGGCGAACCCGTTTTGAGAATCATAGCGGATCAAGCCCGTGGGCCGGTTGATCTTCGTCATCACATCGTCGCAGGCGTCGATACAGGCGGTGCAGCCGACGCACTCCATTTGCAGGCCCTGTTTGATGTCGATACCCGTCGGGCAAACCTGCACGCAGCGGCTGCAGGAGATGCAGTCGCCCGCACCGACGGTTCCCGTCTTGCCGCGCGGTTCGCCCCGTTTCACGTCGTAGCCCACCACCAGCGAGTTGTCGTCAATCAGCGCCGACTGAATTCGGCCGTAGGGGCAGACCACGATGCAAAGTTGCTCACGAAACCAGGCAAAATTGAAATAGAGCGCGCTGGTGGCGACCGCGATAAACCCGAAGGTGCCCCAATGCTCCGTGGGTGCCGCGCGCACCATCGCCCACACCTCGGGCAGGGAAACAAAGTAGGCGAGCAACAGATGCGTGATGACCGCGGAGACGATTATATACAGCGTGTGCTTGAGCCCGACCTTGAAAAACTTTCCGGCCGAGAACGGTGCGGCGGCGAGCGCCCGGCGCTTCAATGCATCGCCTTCGATCAGGCGCTCAATCCGTCGATAAACGTGATCGAGAAACACCGTGTGCGGGCAGGCCCAGCCGCACCATACGCGCCCCAATAACGCCGTCACAAAAAAGAGCGAGAAGCCCAGACCGGTGATGACGAAGAACATCAGCCACAGGTCTTGGGCTGCCCCCGTGATACCGAAGAGATGAAACCTCCGCTCCGCCACATCGAGAAACACCGCCGGGTAGCCGTTGATCGTAATCCAAGGCAGCGAGAGATAAAACGCGATCAGCGCGAACGCGGACCAACGCCGCGCCTGCGTGAACCGTCCCTTTGTGTCCGAAGGTAAGAGAAACGGCCGCGACCCGTCATCACGAATGGTCGTGACGGCATCGAGGTTCGGGCGGAGCGGAGGCGTGGCCACAAATCACTTCGGCAAGATCGGTGTCCAAGCAGCCTGGACCTCGATAGGTTCACCCTCGGTGTGGTGGCTGAGAATGAAGGCGACGACTTCGGCCGATTTCTTCGCGCCGATCACCGGCACCCATGCCGGCATGCCTTTGGCGAGCACGCCCTTCTCCAGCGTGGCGTAGAGATCGGTCGGGTTGCCGCCGTGAATCCAAAGCTTGTCGACGATGTTGGGGCCGATGCCGCCCTGCAGCTTATCGCCGTGGCAGCTCCCACAGGTTGTCGCGTAGGTCGCGCGTCCGGCATCCACAAAAACGTGATTATGGCTCATGGCCCAAAGGCTCGTATTGTCCGTAGTCGGAGCGGCGGCGAGGCGGGCGGCCTCAATGTGTTCCATTTCCCGCGCCACCGTTTGCGAACCCGACAGCCCGACGCGAAACCACTCGAAATAGGCCCAGTAGCCCACCCAGAAGAGAATGCTGCCGAAGAGCAGCACCATCCACCAGTTCGGCAGGCGACGGTCGAATTCTTGAATACCATCAAACGAGTGATGGCGGAGACCTTGATCTTCAGGCGGCGGGATCGGAGTCATGACGGGCGGCGGGGGTGGGAGTGGAAAAAGGAAGCTGTTCCGAGTGGGCCAACTGCGGGCGCTTCATCCGCAGGGCACGCCACGTGATACTGACAAAGATCGAAACGGCGGTGATGAACGCCACCAACGTAAAGAGGGCGGCGGAGTCTTCGAAGACGAGGCGACGGAACATGGTATTTTTTTAGATGCCAGTTGTGGGACTATTCAGCGGGCGGCGGCTTTCGCCGGCGCGACGGTTTCAAACTTCCCGAGCTTTTGAAGGTAAGCGATGAGCGCGATGATCTCACGGTCCGGCGCGACCGAAGTTCCGGCAGCACGCAGGTCGTCCGCGATGGCTTTGGCCTGCGCGTCCACGTTCGCAAAAACCTCGGCGGGGCTCCACGCCGGATACGGGACGCCCAGCATCCGTTGCACCGAGATTTTGCCCGGAAGCGCGCCGGTGTCGGTGGCTTTCGTCAACAACCACGGGTAATTCGGCATGGTCGATCCGGCCGAAACGGAGCGGGGATTCTCCATGTGCCGATAGTGCCAGATATTCGGATACTTCGAGCCGACCCGGGCTAGGTCGGGGCCGGTGCGCTTTGAACCCCATTGAAACGGATAGTCGTAGATTGATTCGCCCAGCCGAGAGTAGTCGCCGTAGCGGAGCACATCGGGCACGAGCGTCCGGATCATCTGCGAGTGGCAGTTGTAGCACCCCTCGCTCACGAAGATATCGCGGCCCGCCAGTTCCAACGGCGTGTAAGCAACCTGTCGCCGGTCCTCGACGTTGGCCGCCCGGTGCATGAGCACGGTCGGGATAATCTGCACGAGACCGCCGGCTGCGACCGAGATGACGACTAGGATCGTAAAGGGTGCGGAGTTGACCAACAGACGATCCCACCACGAAGCCCACTTTTTGCCCCGCGATTCGAAGTGCGCGTAGGCGGCGACCACGCAGAGCATGAGACTCACGAGGCCGGCGATGCTGAGGATGTCGTTGCCAAACATCCAGGCGCAGGCGAAACCGACGCCGAGCACCGAGAAGGCAACCGGCGGGCTGAGGAAAGTGCCGACGAGCGACAGCTTTTCATCGGCGGTGATGTTACCCGCATCGTCGAAGACTTCGATGGTGCCGTTGACGGCCTGCGCACCGGCGACGGTTTTCCAGAGATTGTAGATCAGCAGGAACCAGCCGACCAAATAGAGGCCGCCGCCGATGAGTCGCATCATCATCATCGGCCGGATCGTGGTCACGGTCTCGAGGAAATTTGAGTAGGCGAGGACAGTGCCGCCTTCGGTCGTGGCGTTGAGCATCACGCCCTGGGTGATGCCGCTCGTCCACATCGCCGCCGTATAAAGCAGAATGCCGACGGTCCCGAGCCAGAAGTGCAGATTGGCGAGCGGAACGGAGTGCAACGGCTTGTTCCAAAGACGCGGCAGCAACCAGTAGATCATACCGGCGGCCATAAAGCCGTTCCAGCCGAGCGTGCCACTGTGCACATGGCCGATGATCCAGTCCGTATAATGCCCAAGCGCGCTGACGGATTTGATCGAAAGCAACGGCCCTTCGAACGTGGACATGCCGTAGAACGTGACGGCGACCGCGAAGAACTTGAGCACCGGCTCCGTGCGCAATTTGTCCCACGCGCCGCGGATCGTGAGGAGGCCGTTCAACATGCCGGCCCAAGACGGTGCCCAGAGCATCAGCGAAAACGTCATGCCAAGAGTTTGGAGCCAATCTGGCAGCGCGGTGTTGAGCAGATGGTGCGGGCCGGCCCAGATGTAGACGAACACCAGCGACCAAAAATGAATCACGGAGAGCCGGTAGGAATACACCGGACGTTCGGCCGCTTTCGGCACGAAATAATACATGATGCCCAAAATCGGCGTGGTCAGAAAGAAGGCCACGGCGTTGTGCCCATACCACCATTGCACGAGCGCGTCCTGCACACCGCCGAAGACCGGGTAACTATGGAGAAGACTCGTCGGGATCGAGAGGTGATTGACGATGTAGAGCATCGCCACGGTGATGATCGTCGCGATGTAGAACCAGATCCCCACGTAGAGCGTGGGTTCACGGCGCCGCGCGAGGGTCCAGAAAAAATTCACGGCGAAGACCACCCAGATCAGCGTGACCGCAATATTGATCGGCCAGATGAGCTCGCCGTATTCCTTGCCGCGGGAGAATCCGAGCGGAAGCGTGACGGCGGCGGCGACGATGATCGCCTGCCAACCCCAAAAATGGAGCTGGGAAAGAAAATCGCTTGCGAGCCGGGCCTTCACCAAGCGCTGCGTGGAATAGTAAACGCCGGCGAACATCATATTGCCGACGAAGGCGAAAATGACGGCGTTGGTGTGCAGCGGGCGCAGACGCCCGAAGGTCAGCCACGGCAGGTCAAAATTCAGCTGCCAGTAACGGAGTTGTGCAGCGATGATCACTCCGACCAACATGCCCACCGCACCCCAGATGACGGAGGCGAGCAGGAACTGCCGGACGATCTTGTCGTTGAATTCGATGGTTATTTTTTTGTCGGACATGGGGACGGTCAGGCTGGAAGAAAGAATTAAGCGGAGCGGTCAGTCGTGCCCTTGGAGCAACCGGCACAGGGCGGACGCAGAACGTTGCGGCAGCCGCAGCCATCATGATCCGGCCCATCGGCATGAATGCGGTCGGACTCCACCGACGCCGGCGCGTGGGTCGCCGTTGGGCGGGCCAACCGGGGAAGCTCGTCGCCGAGCGGCAAGAGCGAATCCCGCTCCGCCCCTCCGACGTTGCCCCGGGCGTGTTCGCGCAGGAAGAAAACGACGAAAACCAAGACCAGCAGCAGACTGAGTGTCAGGGTAAGAGGCACGACGGACATAACCGATTGCGGGAAGGTTCGCTATTCAGCTTCGCGTGATCCGGCTTTTCTTTGCTGAAGCCGATTTCCCTGCCGGAGCGCGGCCGCTGTGGTGTCGGAGCAATTCCCGCGCGGCCAGCCAGTCGTCGAGATCCCGATCCGGACGGCAGCCGCCCTCCAGCCAGAGAAGATACGCTTGGTGTTGGATTTCGGCTTCCGTCGGTTCGTGCAACTTAGATGGGTTTGTACTCATGGGCTGTGGTTGGATGGCGATGACATCTTAGCCCTTCAGCCGTTCGCTTGCTCCGCAGCGTTTGGCTGAGCCTACGCATATCTTGCGTCCGCCAAAAAGTGCGCAGGAAAAGGGGCGCGCAAAGAATGCGCGGTCTTTACCAAGTCCCGCAGAGTAGTGCTCGCAGGGATCCATTAAGTTCCCTGCATGGAGGAATCATTGGTGCAGCCGTTGCAGGCGAGGCGTGCGGAGATCAGGAGCCGCTGGAGCGATTTGTTGCACGTCGAACGTGCGCTCAGTCCGCTCGCGCATCCCGATACGCTGGTGTACCTGCTCGACGAAACTTTGGAGAAAATTTTCTCGGGCTTGAGCTCTGCGGGCAAAAAAATGCACACCGCTTCCTTGTCGCCGGCGCCGGCTTGGCCCCATTGCGAGTGTGGGCGCAATCCGTTTCTGCGATTCTACGTCGCCGGTGAACACGCTATTTTGGAAGCCCTTGTGATCATCCAAGCGGAGATCCACATGCGCGACGCGAACGCCCGCGATCGTGCCGTGCTTGAACTCTACGCAGTCGTGCGTCGCCTTGCCCGCCACGATGTGGAGCTCTTCTGTTCGCTTTGCCAACTTCGCGACGACCGCCGCGCCGCCCCGGCCCTTTCCGGCGCCGGTTAAACGGGGCTCACTTCTTCTCCGGGCGATGCAAACGGTCACGATACACCGATGGAGATTCTCCCGCGATGCGGTGAAAGACCCGGTTGAACTGCGATAGCGACTGAAACCCCGCCTCGTATGCCGCTTCGCTCACGCGCTTGTGCGGATTCAGCAGCAGATTTTTAACCTTCTCGACGCGCATGCGCGCCAGGTAGTCGGTGAAGGTCATACCCGTCGCCTTCTTGAAGGTCTTACAGAAGTAAAACGCGCTCATGTTCACCGCGCCGGCAACATCCTTGAGGGCAATTTCCTCCGCCTGATGTTCGGCGATGTAGACCCGGGCTCGCGCGATGGACGGCATCTCGCCGGCCGCTTCCTTTATACTGAGCTGGTTGCTCATCGTCGAAAGATGCTGCGCGAAAATTGCGAGCAGGCGCAAAATGGACTCGTATTGCCGTTTTGAAACCACGCGGGTCTGGAAATAGGCCTCCTCCAGCCGCTTTAAGTCCACCTCGGTGCCCCACTTCAGGAGTTGCCGGGTCGTTTTGGAGAACTCCGCCTTGTTCGGTTGGTGGAGCAAGATCTGCCCGGTTTGCAGGAAGGCCACCAGGTTCTCCCCCACCCGCACCGGCACCGCAGAATCGCAAAGCCCGGCAAAACACTTCAACGTCTTCGGCTCTAGGCGGGCCTCTTGCTCGACCTTTTGTTGCAACTGTAAGCATGCCGCGCAGGACTTATTGCTCTGCGCCATCAGCGCACAGAACGGCGCTTCGTTCGGGTCGTCATGGTGTGGCAGATCAAATGCCTCGAGCGGCCGCAACTTAAGCGGTAATCCCGTCGTCTCGCGAAAAGCGCGCTCGTAATCCCGGTAGATATCCGAACGGCCCAACTGCGCCACCGTGATCCGGCTACGTTGGGCAGCCGACTCAGAGGTTTCCATAAGCGGAAGGTGAAGCCCGTCAATTTGATAGCAAGCTCCGAAGCGCCTCCGGCGAAAAACCACCCACCAAGAAAACGAAAATTCCGTGGACAAGCCCCGCCAAATCCCCCTCTGATTTGGAGATGTCATCGCCTCTCGGAAAACTCACCAGCCCAACCAGTCTCGTGGTCGATGCCGTGCTCGTGCTCGGATTCTTCGCCCTCATGTATTGGCTCGTAGAATCGCATGTGCCCTCGAACGATCCTAAAATGGTCATGCTCTGGGCCGGCCTGACTTCCGCCTGTATGTCATCCGTTTTCTGGCTCGCCGTTCAGATGTTCCGGGTGGTTTTGAAGGCCCAGTTGATGGCCAAGAAGAAATAATCCTGCGCGATCCCCGAACCTACAATTTTCAGCTGGCGCGTGTTCACTCACGCGCCTTTTTTATCGCCCCACGCCCCCGGCGTCGGGCGTCCTCAACCAAACTGCAACGGCTGTTTGCGCTTCTCGACTCGCGACGACGCGATGATCGCAATCTCATACAGCAGATAGAGCGGGGCCGCGAACATCGCCTGCGTCACCGGATCGGGCGTGGGCGTGACGATCGCGGCGATCACAAAAATCACGATCACCGCATGGCGTCGGTATTTTCTCAGAAACGCCGTCGTCATCAGCCCCAACCAAACCAACAAAATGATAATCAGTGGGAATTGGAAGGAGGTCCCGACGCCCAGCACCAGCCAAGTGAGCAGACTGTAGTAGCTACCGGGCGTCCAGCGCGCGGCGTAGTTAAAAAAGGTATTCAGCTCGATCGACACCCGAATCGTGCTCGGCACCAGCAGGAAATAAGCGAAGGCCGCCCCGAGCAAAAACAGCACCAGAGCGGACACGCACATCGGCAAAACCGCTTTCAACTCTTTCGCCGTGAGCGCCGGGGCGACAAATTGCCCGATGAACAACAGGCAAAACGGCAAAGCCATCACCAAGCCCCCGAGCAGACACATCTGGATAATGACGTTGAACACCTCCATGATCGAGACGGTCGAAAGCTCGAGCGCGAACGTCGGGTAATCGACCTTGACCGAGGTTAGCGGCCAAAGGAGCACATCGTTGAACTCCTTCAGAAAATAACCGATCAAGCCGGCAAAGAGCAAAAAAGTCGCCGCACATTTTATGAGCGTCCAACGCATCTCTTCGAGGTGATCAAAGAAACCCATCGGCTTCTCGCGGGCATCCGGCACCGGCTCAGGATTGGACTCTTCGTAGGGAAATTCTTCAGGTGCGCTCACGTTGGCAAAGATTGGGAACGTGCAGCGTGCGGGGATTTTTCCAAAACAAAAGCGCGATGTTTGAAATCGCTCGGGTCACGCCGCTAACGCCCGCAGCGCGCCCCCGAATTGACTCCGCTTCAAACCGGTCGCTCATACTCTCTACCGGCCAAATGGAATCCCCTCCCTCCCCGCGCACGCCTTCGACCCGATTCCGTCGCCTCAGCCTCGAAGCGGGTTTGGCCCTGCCGATCGGATTGTTGGCCGGCTCCGCCAGTGCGCTCTTTCTGTGGTCGCTGGACCGGGTCACCGCAGCCCGCTGGCATTCGCCGTGGCTGCTTTGGCTCCTACCGGTCATCGGCTTTGCGATGGGGTGGATCTACCTTCGATTTGGCCAGCAAGCCGAGCGGGGCACCCAGCTCATCATGGACGAAATCCACACGCCTGGCGGAGGCGTGCCGACCCGGATGGCTCCGCTGGTGCTTTTCGGCTCGCTCGCCACGCACCTTTGCGGCGGCTCGGCCGGACGGGAGGGCACCGCGTTGCAGATGGGCGGCAGCCTCGCCGACGCTTTTTCCCGGCTCTGCCGCATCGAGGGTTCCACTCGTCGCACTCTACTTATCGCCGGGATCGCGGCCGGGTTTGGCTCGGTTTTTGGCACACCGCTCGCCGGAGCGATTTTTGCCATCGAGGTGCTCGTCGTCGGGCGGCTGGCTTATCAGGATTTTCTGCCGGCGCTCGTCGCCAGCATCGTCGGCGACCTCACCTGCTCGGCGTGGGGCATCGACCACGCGTTTTTTTCGCTGGGCGCCGCCGATGGAACTCCGTTCCTTGCGATGCTGGAGCCAGCGCTCGTCGCCAAGATTATCGCCGCCGCCGTCATCTTCGGCGCGGTCAGCCGGGGCTTTAGCGAGGTCACCCACCGGCTGCAGGCGAGCTTGAAACGTTTTGTGACCTACGCCCCACTGCGCCCCTTGCTCGGCGGTCTGACGGTGATCGCGCTCGTTTACGTCGTGGGGTCGCGTGACTATCTCGGGATCGGCGTGACGTCGCCGGACCCGAAAGCGGTCACTTTGCTTTCCGCATTTCAAACCGAGGGCGCGGGTCCGTGGAGTTGGGCCGGCAAGTTCCTCTTCACCACCGTTACCCTCGCGAGCGGATTCAAAGGAGGCGAAGTCACGCCGTTGTTTTTCATCGGTGCAACCCTCGGTCACGCCATCGCCGTTCCGCTGGGAGCGCCGGTCGCCCTTTTTGCCGGCCTTGGCCTGATCGGGGTCTTCGCCGGCGCCACGAAAACTCCCCTCGCCTGCACCGTGCTCGGATTGGAGCTCTTCGGCGCACCCTATTCCGTGTATTTTGCCCTCGTCTGTTTCATAGCTTACTCCACGAGCGGCCGCGTCGGAATCTATCCCGCTCAACGCCGGCCGTAAAAACCGCTTCGCTCCGACCCGTTCGACCGCTGTTGAACGTAACCTCCCGCGTCGTTTGACCGGCGATTTCCGCTTGTTGGCCGCGAATTTGGCCGGAAAAAAGCAATCGCCTGCTGCGCCGTTGACAGCCCCGCGCGCGAGCGTTTTTTGTCTGCCCTTCTGCGCTCGCCGCAGCTCCTGCTTTTCTCAACCGCACAACTCATCCACATGGCCGCAAAATCCAAAGCAACGAAGTCCGTTCCCGCGAAAAAGAAATCCGCCTCCAAGGCGCCCAAATACGTCTATACGTGGGGCGCCGCCAAAGCCGACGGCAATGGCACGATGAAGGCCCTCCTCGGAGGCAAAGGCGCCAACCTCGCCGAGATGACTCGCATCGGCCTGCCCGTGCCTCCCGGTTTCACGATCACGACCGAGGTCTGCACCTATTTCTACGCCAACAAGAAGACCTATCCCGCGACCCTCCAGGCCGAGATGGAAGCCGGCGTGAAAAACATGGAGAAGATCATGGGCACCACCTTCGGCGCCAAGACCGGTATGCCCCTCCTCGTGGCCGTGCGCTCCGGCGCCCGCGACTCCATGCCCGGCATGATGGACACCATCCTCAACCTCGGCCTCAACGACGAGACCGTGGTTGCCCTTGAAAAAGCCACCGGCAACCCCCGCTTCGCCTACGATTGCTACCGCCGCTTCATCCAAATGTACGGCGACGTCGTCATGGGCGTCCAGAAGCGCGAGGGCGAAGACCACGATCCGTTCGAGCACACCATCCACACCTTCAAGCACGAGGCTTACCACGGCGACATCGAGGACTCCAAACTCACGACCGCCGACCAACAAGAGCTCATCAAGCGTTTCAAAGCCCTCGTCAAAGCGCGCACCGGAAAAGCATTCCCCAACAGCGCCTGGGACCAACTCCGCGGCGCCGCCGGCGCCGTCTTCGGCTCCTGGATGAACGACCGCGCCAGCGTTTACCGCCGCAAATACAACATCCCCACCGAGTGGGGCACCGCCGTTAACGTCCAAGCCATGGTCTTCGGTAACACCGGCGACACCTCCGGCTCCGGCGTGGCGTTCACCCGCAATCCCGCCAACGGCACCAACGAATTTTACGGCGAGTTCCTCATCAACGCCCAGGGCGAAGATGTCGTCGCCGGCGTCCGCACCCCCGAGCCCGTACTCAAGCTCAAGGACGTCATGCCGAAGTCTTACGCCGAGCTCCTCAAAGTCCGCAAGACTCTCGAGGCCCACTTCAAGGACGTGCAGGACATCGAATTCACCGTTCAGGAAGGCAAGTTGTTCATGCTCCAGACCCGCAACGGCAAACGCACCGCCGCCGCCGGCCTGAAGTTCGCCGCCGACATGGTCCGCGAAAAACTCATCGATTGGGAGACGGCCGTGCTTCGCAACCCCGCCGACCAACTCGAGCAGCTCCTCGCCCCCATCTTCGATCTCTCCGAGGTCAAGAAGGCCAAGGTCATCGCCACCGGTCTTCCCGCCGGCCCCGGCGCCGCCACCGGCAAGATCTACTTCAACGCCGACCGCTCCGTGCAGGCCGCCGAGAAGGGCGAAAAAGTTCTCCTCGTTCGCGTCGAGACTTCGCCTGAGGACCTCCGCGGCATGATCGCCGCCGAGGGTATTCTCACTGCTCGTGGCGGTGTCTCCTCCCACGCCGCCCTCGTTGCCCGTCAGATGGGCAAGGTCTGCGTCTGCGGCGCTGCCGGCGTCACCATCGACTACGATAAGAAGACCGCCACCATCGACGGTCAGACCTTCGTCGAGGGCGACTTCCTCTCGATCGACGGCACCTCCGGCCTCGTTTACGCGGGCCAGATCAAGACCGCTCCTTCCGAGATCATCTCTGGCCTCCTCAGCGACGACAAAGTCGCCCAGAAGACCGAGAAGTATAAGAACTACGTGCAGCTCATGAAGTGGTGCGCCCAGTCCACCAAGATGAGCGTCCGCACCAACGCCGACACGCCCAAGCAGGCCGCCGAGGCCATGGCCTTCGGCGCCGTCGGCATCGGCCTCGTCCGCACCGAGCACATGTTCTTCGAAGGCGACCGCATCGACGCCATGCGCGAGATGATCTTGGCCGACAACCTCGCCGACCGCGAGACCGCCCTCGCCAAGCTCCTCCCCTACCAGCGCGACGACTTCTACGGCATCTTCAAAGCGCTCAAAGGCTATCCCGCCACCGTCCGCTTCCTCGATCCCCCGCTCCACGAGTTCCTCCCGAACTCTAAGGAAGCGCAGTTGGATCTCGCCCGGAAACTCAACGTTCCCGTCGAGAAAATCATGCACCGCGTGCACGAGCTCCACGAGTTCAACCCGATGCTCGGCTTCCGCGGTTGCCGCCTCGGCATCAAGTTCCCGGAGATCACCCGCATGCAGGCCCGCGCCGTCCTCGAGGCCGCCGCCGATGCGACCAAGCAAGGCTACAAAGCCAAGCCCGAGATCATGATCCCGCTCGTCGGTTTCAAAAAGGAGCTCGATCTCCAAGTGGCCATCGTCCACGAGGTCGCCGCCCTCGTGCAGAAAGAAAAGAAGGTGAAGATCAGCTACACCGTCGGCACGATGATCGAGATCCCGCGCGGTGCCCTCACCGCCGACGAGATCGCGCACACCGCCGAGTTCTTCAGCTTCGGCACGAACGATCTCACGCAGACTTGCTTGGGCATGTCGCGTGACGACTCCGGCAGCTTCCTCGGCACCTACGTCGAAAACGAGATCGTGAAGAAGAATCCCTTCGCCTCGATCGACCAGACCGGCGTCGGCCAGCTCATCAAGATCGCTTGCGAGAAGGGCAACCAGACCCGCCCCGGCATCAAGCTCGGCATCTGCGGCGAACACGGCGGCGATCCCGACTCCGTCAAGTTCTGCCATAAGGTCGGCCTCACCTACGTGTCCTGCTCGCCTTACCGCGTGCCGGTCGCCCGCCTCGCCGCCGCGCAAGCCGCGATCGAGGAGAAGCGCGCCGCCGCCAAGAAGAAGTAAGCCAATTGTGGGAGCGAGCTCGCTCGCGACTCCTTGGTTCATCAGCCCCGCGCCTCATCCGCGCGGGGCTTTTTATTGTTCACCGCGAATGATATGGGCGATCACCCATACTATTTTATTGCTATATGGGCCGACGCCCATATTCCTACATCAAACAACTCCTCGACCATGAAAATGACTATCGAAATCCCCGAAGACGTGCTCGCCGAGCTCATGCAGTTGACCGGTCATCAGACCAAGCGCGACGCAGTGGAATTCGCCCTGCGCGAAGCCGCCCGCCGGGCCAAGTGGCGGCGGGTCTGGAGCGAAGGTCTGGGTATGACCCCCGATGAGTTGGCCGCTGACGGTGCGCCCAAGCCCGCCGATCTGATCGACGCACCAGACATCGACGAAGAAGCGGTGCAGCGCGCAGTGGAATCACTCGTGAGGCGGCGGGCCCGTCGGGCCAAACTCGCGGCCAGCGGTCACACGTTGAATGAACCTCCGTCGCCCTACGGTGAAAAACGCCCATGAATCACCCGCTCGTGCTGGTGGATAGCAGCTACTACATCACGTGGCTAAATCGTCGGGAAGATCCGCTCGCGCTCCTAACCGATCTGGAACTCGACTACGATTTCGCGATCAACGGCACCGTGTGGGGCGAAGTGCTCCGCGGTCGTAGTGATCCCTCTGTGCGTGATCGCTACGACCGCGCCTTTTCTCTCGCGCGCATGTTGCATCTCAGTTCGGCTGGTTGGCAACGGGCGGCTCGGTTGGCCTGGGAACTGGATCGCCGCGGCGAAGTGATTCCACTCGCTGACATCATCATCGGTGTGACCGCCCTTGAGCACCACGCCTGCGTGCTCACCTTTGACCGCCACTACCAAAAAATCCCCGGCCTCGTCGCCCTGTCCGATTTAGAGTGATGCCAATGGCGGTTGATTTTTAGACCGCGGGTTCCGAGGTGGCACGAGCATCTTGCCCGTGGGTTTGAGACTGAAAATCAACCGCTCTTAGTATCAAACCCCCGGGAGATAAAGCTGGGATCCGCCCAACCGCGCGGTCCGGGGGTGGTTGAATCTGATTTCGAATTCTATTTTTGCCTCAGCCCCGCACCACCGCCCGCGTCACACCAATAGCTGTTAGCTTTTGAACCTCAGGCCGGAGAACGGATCTCCGGCCTATTGCTTGATTTCCGGTGGTTCACGACATGATCCGGGCGGAACGGACCGGGAGGTCCGTTCTCCGTCAGTCCCCTATCAGTAGGACCTTAATTCGGTGCGGCTAAAGCAATGCCCTCGGCAGTGGCTCGGGAAAAAATCCCACCGCGCGATTTGTAGCCCAATTGTTTCAAAATTTCCACACGAAGGTTACTTACGGAGCGGAGAGTGGGGTCGACAAAATCATGACGACCGACGCCAGCATCATTGTGCCATTTTTCAACGAAGAGGACAACGTCGACCCCGTGCTGGCCGAGTTGCGCGGCGCGGTGCCCGGAGCTGAAATCATCGCGATCAACGACGGATCGACCGACGGTACGGCGACGCGGCTGGCGCGCACGCCGGGGATTTTGACGGTGAGCTTCCCGCGCAACCTCGGCCAGAGCGCCGCCCTCTATGCCGGGCTGCTCCACGCGACCCGGAGCGTGTGCGTGATGATGGATGGCGACGGACAGAACGACTCGGCGGACATTCCCCGCCTAATCGCGGCGCTGGAGCGGGCCGACGTCTCGTGCGGTTACCGGTTGCGGCGGCAGGACGACTGGCGCCGCCGCGCCGCGTCACGCTGCGCCAATGCGATCCGTCGCGCCGTCCTGCACGACGGGGTGCGGGATACCGGCTGCTCGTTGAAGGCGGTGCGGCGCGAGCACGTGCGGTTTCTAGTGCCGTTCAACGGACTGCATCGCTACCTGCCGGCATTTTTCCGCCGCGCCGGATTGAGCATCGTCGAGGTGCCGGTAAATCACCGGCCGCGCACGCGCGGCGCCTCCAAATACACCATCGGCGGCCGGGCGTGGCGCGGTCTGCGCGATCTCGTCGGCGTGCAGTGGCTGCTCGCGCGCCAGATCGCGTTTCCTCCCGGGCTCACGCCGCGTCTCGAATGGGAACACGGCCACGGTGCGAACCGGGATTTGTTCAGCGAAACCGTCGAGGAAAACACCCGCCCATGAACGATCCTCTCTTTCATCTGAGCTTCGGCTCACTCGAGGTCGTGGTCACGGCCTGGAAGCTCATCGGCTACCTGGGGTTGCTGTTGTTTACCGGCCGTTGGGTCGTCCAACTCATCGCCTCGCGCCGCGCCGGCATGCCTGTCCTGCCGCGGGCCTTCTGGTATATGAGCATGAGCGGCAGCGTCCTGCTGCTCGCCTATTTCACTTTTGGCAAAAACGACTCGGTCGGCGTGCTCGCCAACCTTTTTCCGCTCGTCACCGCGGGCTACAACCTCTGGCTCGACCTGCGGCTCGACCTGCGGCCGGCATTGGGTCGCTGGTGGGGCCGGACGGAACCGCGGTGGCGGGGCGCGAGCCTGCTCGGCGCGGAGTTCGTCCGCGAAGTCGCGGCCCTGGTGCGTCGGCGGCGCGGCGAAATCGGCGGCGCGCTGCTCGCCGTGCTCGCGCTGGCGGCCACCCTGCACGGTTTCGACGCCGGGTTGCGCGCGTGGAACACCCGGCACGTCGATGCGACGATGATCTCGTGGGCCCGGAGCCTGAGCTGGTGGGGGGAATTGCACCGCGCGCCGCTGCTGGCGCTGGTGGCGGTCTCGCTCCATGCCGCGCTGCGCCGCCGCAAGGATGTGTCGCGATTGCTGTTGTCCGGCCTCGCCGCCGGTTTGGCGGCGGGAGTGCTGGTCAATATCTTGAAGGTGATTGTGGCGCGCCCGCGGCCGAGTTCGGGTCTGGCGGACGGCTTTTACTGGTTCCATTTCGAGTCCGCGTTTCTGGGCTTCCCGTCGGGACACGCGGCCCACTGTTTTGCCATGGTCGGGGCGCTGTTTGTGTTTGCGCCCCGCTGGGCCGGAGCGCTGGTGGGCGGCGCGGCGGCCGTAGCGTGGGCCCGGTTTTGCCTCGACCGGCACTATCTCACGGATCTGGTGGCGGGCGCCGGGCTTGGTCTGATGGTCGGTGTGGTCTGCGGCCTCGCCGCGCGGCGCACGCTGGCGCCGTCGGTTTCACCAAACGTTGCCGCAGCGCCCCCGCAACCGGCGCCGGGGGTCGCTTGAGGCCGCCAACCCCATGATGCCGTCCGTCCGTCCAGAAATCCCCGCCGAACGTTGAACGCGGGCGAACCCACGATTCCGTCGCCTTCCGCCGCTTTGGCGGGCGAGCCGCCGTCGCGCCCCAACCTTTGGGCGCACGAGGGCTGGCTGGCGCCCGTGGCCCTCGGGCTTTTGACGCTGGCGATGTTGTTGCCGGGCACGGGCACGCTGCCACTCATCGACCGGGATGAGCCGCGGTTCGCCCAAGCGACCGTGGAGATGATCGCGCGTCACGACTGGATCGTGCCGACCTTCAACGGCAATGACCGTTTCGACAAACCGATCCTGACCTATTGGCTGATGCGCGCAGGCTACGCGGTTTGTGGCGTGGGGGAGTGGGGGGCGCGGCTGCACGGGATCGCCGCCGGTCTCGTGCTGGTGCTGACCACGTGGTGGACCGGCCGGCGCTGGTTCGGTGCGGCCGCAGGCTGCGGCGCGGCGGCAATGCTGGCGACGTGTCTGCAGTTCTTCGTCCATGGGCGTCTCGCGCTGGCGGACATGCCGATGGTCGCGTGCGTGGCGCTTGCGTGTCTCGCACTCGGCGAGTTGTTGCTCGCCGAGGCGGAACCGTCGCCCGGCTGGCGCCGGCTGCTTTACGGAGCTCTGGGCGTGGGCTTTCTCGCGAAAGGCCCGATCGCGTGGGCGTTGCCGCTGCTGGCGGTGTTGTTGCTGCGGTGGGTGGTCTGGCGGCGCCCGCTGCCGTGGGCGCGGCTGCGAGCCGGTCGCGGATTGGTGGCAGTGCTTGCAATGGTCGCGCTGTGGGCCGTCCCTGCGCTGATCGCGACGGACGGGAGGTTTTTCGCGGTGGGCATCGGTGAACACGTCGTGCAGCGCGGCGTGGAGAAATTTAACGGCCGCGGCTACACTCCGTTTTTCTATTTTGCGACCGCACCGCTGAGCCTGTTCCCGTGGTTTGGATTTGCGGGCATCGCGTTGGTCGGGGCGCGCCGCGCATGGGATGCACGCACGGCGTGGCTGGTGTGCTGGTGCCTGGCGCCGTATCTCATCTTTAGCTGCTACGCGACCCAGCTTCCCCACTACGTGCTGCCAGGGTTTCCGGCGTTTTTCCTCCTGCTCGCGCGCGGCTGGAGCGCCGGTGCGCCGCGGTGGGCCCGGGTCGTGGGCTGGAGCATTTTGGGCGTATTTGTTACCGTGCTCGTCGGCGCGCTCGCCTGGATCTGCGTCGCGGAGGTGCCGCCCGAGATCGAATCGCTGCGGTTGGCGCTGGCTGGTGCCTTGTTGGTGCTTGGCGGGCTATCGGCCATGCCGCTGGCTTGGACGCGGGCCCGGGCCGTGGCGCTGGCCGGGGTTGCGGTGGTGGTCGCCGGCGGGACGGCGCTGGCGCTCGGGCTGAGCGAGGCGAGCCTCACCCGCGGCATCGGCGCCGCGGTGAGGGAGTTACCGCCGGGAGCGCGGAAAATCGGCTTTGGATTCGCAGAACCGGGCGTGGTGTTCTACGGCGGCACGGGCTGGGTGTTCGTCGAAACGCCGGCCCAGCTCGCGGCGGCGGTGGCGCAACCCGGGCCGCTGACGGTCGTCTCCGTGCGCCGCGAAATCGATCCGCTGCGATTTTTTACCGGTAACGTCGCCTGGCGCGAGCTTCCGCCGCGACCGGAACTGGCGCGGGCGGGTTGGCGCCACGAATCCATTCGCGGACTTAATCTCGGTCGCACGCGGTGGCAGGAACTCGAGGTCAGCGTGCGCGCCCCATGACCGGCTTCCGCGCAGATTTCCCATACGCGGGCTTGTTGAAAAAACCTTCCCGGGTCCGATCCTCCTGAAAATCCAATCCCTTATCAGTGATTCAGGCCAGTCGTCAGCAGTGCCGGACAAATTCACCGATAAACCGGTCCACGTTCTTACCCGACACCTGACACTCGATATCCCGTCGGAGACCGCGGATGTGCTGGGTGAGCTGCAGCGTAACCCCGAGCCGTTGCCCGAGCTCCCGGATCGCTCGGGTCCGTCGTTCCCAGAGCCAACAGGTCAAGCCCACTGAAATGGGTTTAACGGAAAAATGCGGGGTTCGGGTCACTTCGGGGATTTTCGCCATACCTTTTGTGCAGCGAAAATCGCGCCAGAATCGCCCATCAGGCGCAAAAAAACTCACCTCGGCCCAAAATAAAAAGTCCAGCGGAGTCGATCACCATTCAAGTTACCGCAAAAGAGTAATTTAAGAAATGCCAGAGCTAGCCGTGTTACCAAAAAGCGCACCGATGTAAGGCAAACGCGGCAAGCTGAGCCAGTTGTTCCATGTTGGCCAAGGTTGACCGATCTAGCGCTGGCAAACACGCCGCTCCTGCGCTCCTTGCTGAAACCGCGAAACCGGCAGGGAACCCCGTGCTTGTCTCGCGCGTCCGTATCGCCAGCAATCGATCTTTTACGTCCCTTTCCGTCCTCATGAAACCGCTGAAACTCACCATCATTATCCTCGGCAGTCTGGCCGCGCTCCTCGCGCTCGTCGTGGTTCTCGCCCTCACCCCGGCCGTCCAAACATGGGCCGTGCAGCGCGCGCTCAGCGGCCAGCCCGGCCTCGTGGTCGAGGTGGGCCGGGTCTCCGTCGGCCTGAGCGAGGCGGAATTGCGCGATGTACGCGTGGTCCAAGACGGCATTGTGATCGTGGCCAAGGAGCTCAGCGCCGCCTACACCGCCACCGACTATATTTCCGGCAGCAAAATCACTGTCGGCCGGATCAGCGGGCGCGGCATCGAAATCGATGCCCGGAAACCCATCGCGAAACCCACCCCGCCGCCCGTCACGCCCCCCACTCCCTTTGCCGGCGCTTTGAACGCCATTCTCCTGCCCGGCGAGGTCCGGGTCGGAAACATCGAACTCGAGGCCAAGGTGCTGCTGCCCGACGATCAGACCGCCAAACTCTCCCTCACAGGCGGTGGCATCGCCCCGGGCGAGACCGCTCTCTTGCGCTGGGAGGCCGACTTTGCCGACGCCCGGAAGGTCGCTGCCGTCACCGCCGCCCAAGCCAAGGGTGAAATCAAAATCCGCACCACAACCGACCTGCGCATCGATCTCGTCGAGATCGTCGCCGATGCCGGGGCCACTGGCCCGGGTCTACCCGCCGATGGCCTGAAACTAAATCTGAAGTTGGAGCAACCGGCGGCCAAGGCCGGCGAAACGTTGACGACCCGCGTGTCCCTCGTCCGCGGCGCAACCGTCGAGCCTTTGCTCAATACCCGAGTCGATTTCTCCGCCTCCAAGCCCGAGCTCAACGGCACGTGGGACTTGGCGGTGCGCAGCGAACAATTCGCCACCGTGCTCGCCAGCTTCGGCCTCCCGGAAGTCGCCCTTTCCGGCAAGGGCGGTTTCACCTTCAACCTTGAGACCAGCGCCTCGACCGCCGCCGGAGAACTCACCGGAGCCATTTCCCGGCTGGAGAAACTCAACGCCGGCCTCACCGACGTGGGCGCGCTTCAAATTCGCGCCGCTTTCGAGGGCGGCAGCAGCAAAGAGTCGGCCCAACTCGGCCGCCTCGAATTCGACGTCGCCACCGCCGACGGTCGCAAATTTATCGCCATCGCGGCGCAGCAAAAACTTTCCTTCAATTTCAAAGACAAGCGCGTGACGCCCGAGAAACCCGGCACGGAGCTGGCCCGCGTTTCGCTCGTGGCCATTCCGCTCGCTTGGGGCCAACCGTTCGTCACCCCGCGCACGATTGCGGGCGGCGATCTCTCCGGAGTCTTCGTGATCGATGCCGAGCTTGATGGCAGTCGCGTCAAGGTCCGCGCGCTCGAACCGCTGAGTTTACGCACCGTCACGGTGCGCGAGGGCGACACACTGCTCGCAGACCGCGTCGCCGTCTCGCTCAGCCCGCGCATCGACTACACCGCCAATCGCATCGTCGCCGAAATCGAAAACCTCAACATCTCGACGCCCGACGGAGACCAAGTCACCGGAGGCCTCACCGCCGACGTCGCTCTCGGCGGCACCCCGCCGGTCGTCGTCTTCACGTCGCAGCTCAAAGGCACCCTCGCCTCGCTTGTGAAACCGTTTCTCCCGGCCGGAGTCGGCCCCTTGACGTTTGGACTCAACGCTCAAGGCCGTCACGGCGGCGACGCCCTCGAACTCACCGCCCTTAGCCTGAACGTGACTCGCAACGGCAACGAATTGCTCGCCGCCGTCGAGACGTTGCAAGCGATCTCCCTTGATCTCGCAAAGACCCAGGCCGCCGTACCGGATGCCAATCGGGCCGCAGCCCGCGTGCAGTGGGGCACGATCCCGCTGGCGTGGGCGGAGCCCTACGTCGCCCAAGCCAAACTCTCCGGCCAATTGGTCGCAGGTGCCGTCGAGATCGCGCTGCAAGGTATCGACGCCTACGCGGTGAAGGCTCTCGAGGGAATCGCCCTGCGCAACGCGACCGTCGCCCTCGATGGCCAAGAATTTCTTCGCGGGGCCGATTTTTCCACCGATCTGAGCGCCACTTGGAAAGCCGGCACCGCGTCCGCCGACATCAAACGCCTGGAGCTCAAGCAAGGATCGACCTCATTGCTCGCAGCCTCGATTTCGGGCGAGGTAACTCCGGGAAAGACGCTCCGCGCCAAGGGCCGGGGCCAAGTTGACACCGACTTTGCTGCGCTCGCCAAACAGCCCGCACTCGCCGCCCAACTGCCCCTGCTGCGCGGTGCCCTTACCGCAAAGTTCGACGTCACCTTGGCCGACGGGGTACAGGCTAAAATCAACCTTCTCGCCAGAGACCTAGTCGCCCGCGAAGGCGCCTTGGCCCTAGGCACCATAGAACTCGCCGTCGATACCGTGCTCGACCCCAAAAACGCGGGCACCGTGCGCGTTCCGCTCGTCGTCACCAAATCGGGACGGCGCTCCGACCTGCTCATCGACGGCAAAGTCGGCCTCAAACCCGGAGCGGTGTCCTTCGACGGACGCATCACCGGCGATCAGCTTTTCGCCGACGATCTCCAAGCGTTCGCCGCGCTCAGCGCCCAGCCGCCCGCAGCTCCCGCCCCGAAACCTTCCGCAGCTACTCCGGTTCCCGCGCCGCGCCCTCCGGTCGCCGCGACCGCGCCCAAGCTCGTCGGTCCGGTCAAAGATCTCGCCCCGGTGTGGGCCGGATTCTCCGGGCGGATTGATTTGAATGTGAAGTCGGTGAAGCAGGGCGCCGGCGTGACGCTGAGCGACCTCCGCGGCGCGCTCGCAGCGAGCCCCGAACGGCTCACGGTCGAAAACCTCTCCGGCTCGCTCAACGGCAATCCCTTCAAGGTCGCCTCCCTTCTCACCTTCGACGTCAAACTGCCCCGCCCCTACGCATTGACCGGCTCCGTCGATGTCCCCGGCTTCGATGTCGGAGCCTTCCTGCGCAAGGCCGACCCCGCCACGCCGCCCCCGCTGGAAACGACGTTTACCGTCGCGAGCAAGTTCAACGGCACCGCCGCGAACCTGGGCGAATTCGCCGACCGGCTCATGGGACAATTTGAGTTCAAAGGATCGAAAGGCATCGTGCGCGCGCTGAATCGAAAAGCGGAAACGACCTCGGCCGTGACCGGCCTCCTCGGACTCGCCGCCGGCTTGGCCGGACAGCAGGGACTCGCCCAAGGCTTGGTCGGCGCGTCCGAGCTGGCCGGGTTACTGAAGGACATGCCCTTCGACGGAATCACCATCCAAGTCGAGCGCGGCGCCGATGCCGCCATCGTGGTGAAATCACTCGAGGTCATCTCACCGTTGATGCGACTCACTGGCAAGGGCCGGGTGGCTGCCAAGCCGGGCGAAGCCTTCGAAGCCAGCCCACTCTCACTCCAACTCCAACTTGCCGCCAAGGATCAGCTCGCCAACGGCCTGAACCGAGCGCGGCAACTCAGCGGCAAGACGGACGACAAAGGCTATTATTTGATGGCCACCCCGTTCACCTTGGCCGGCACGGTCGGCAAACCCGATTCGTCGGATTTCTGGAAAAATCTCACGCTCAACACCGCCGCCGGCGCTCTCCGCTGAGGGCGCGGGGCGCGATCGCCCCCGCACAACCTGCGACGCCCGGCCTATATTTTCACCGTGCGCGATTTTGGCCGTGCGCGGCTCGAGTTTACCCCGCTCCGACGCGCGCTGCAGCGCACGTCGGCGGCCCACTCGACCAACCTCACGGCAGCCATGGAAATTTCCGCGCGTCCGGCTTTCGTTTCTCGCGCTGCGCCGAGTGAAATTCCTTCGCCTCGTCGCTCATGTAATAAAGTAGCGTCGCATTGCCGGCGAGTTCCTGAATACCGGCTTGGCCATCGAGCTCCGCGTTGAACGCACTCTTGAGCAACCGGATCGCCAGCGGGCTGTGACCGAGGATCTCCTTCGCCCATTTCACGCCTTCGGCCTCAAGCTGCGCGACCGGCACCACCGTGTTGACCAGCCCCATTTCCAACGCCTGCTTCGCGTCATACTGGCGGCAGAGATACCAAATCTCACGGGCCTTCTTTTGCCCGACGATACGCGCCAGATAACTAGAACCGAACCCGCCGTCGAAACTGCCCATCCGCGGACCGACTTGGCCGAAGATGCCGTTGTCCGCCGCGATCGTGAGGTCGCACACGAGATGCAGCACGTGTCCACCGCCGATGGCGTAACCCGCCACAAGCGCGATCACGACCTTCGGCATCGAGCGGATGAGTTTTTGCAAATCGAGCACGTTGAGCCGGGGCACGCCGTCGCCGCCGATATAGCCCGCATGACCGCGCACGCTTTGGTCGCCGCCGGCGCAAAACGCATATTTCCCGTCGGTGTGCGGCCCCGCGCCGGTGAGGAGCACCACGCCCACCGTCGGATCTTCGCGGGCGTCGATGAACGCCTCATACATCTGCATGATCGTCTCGGGGCGGAACGCGTTGCGCTTCTCCGGCCGGTTGATCGTTACCTTGGCAATGCCATCCGCTTTTTCATAGCGGATATCCGTGAACGCTTTGACCTGTTGCCAGACGGGATTCATGCGGGGACCGTAGCCGCAGCGTGCAATTTGTCGAGGGCTGGCCCTGGGTTAAAATCGAAAAAGCAAGCAACATTCCGCCGCCGTGGTGAAACAGCTTGGAGTCGCCCTCCCCCCGCCCAAAGCTCGTTTCGTTCATGAGCACTCCCGCGACCGCGTCTCTCAGTTCCTCGGCCAAGGCCGCGCTCTCCATCGGCGCGCTCGGCGTCGTCTTTGGCGACATCGGGACCAGCCCGCTCTACACCATCCGGGAGTGCCTGCATGCCTTGCCCGCCGGCGAACACGTTGCCGCCGTCCTCGGGGTTCTTTCTCTGGTTTTCTGGTCCCTGATTTTGGTGGTATGCGTAAAATACACGGTGCTTGTGCTGCGCGCCGACAACCGTGGTGAGGGCGGCATCTTCGCCTTACTCGCCCTCAGCCAGCTGGACCGACCCGGCAAGTCGGTGCTCAACCTCGGCGTCATCACTGTTCTCGTCGGCGCCGCGATGCTTTGCGGCGAAGCCATCATTACCCCCGCCATCACCGTCCTCTCGGCCACGGAGGGCATCAAGGAGGTCTGGCCCGAGGTGGACCACTACGTCTTGCCTATCACCATCACGATTCTGGTCGGCATCTTCGCCTTCCAATACCGGGGCACTAAGTTCATCTGCGAGATCTTCGGGCCGGTGATGCTCCTGTGGTTCGCGGTGTTGGGCGGTCTGGGTCTCTGGCATATTGTCAAAAATCCGGTCGTGCTACAGGCGCTGAATCCCCTGCTCGGCCTCCAGCTGTTGATCGGTCACCCCAAAGAGGCGGCCGTCATTCTTGGCTCAGTTGTCCTCGCGGTCACCGGCGTCGAGGCTCTCTACGCCGACATGGGCCATTTCGGGCGCCGGGCGATCAACCTCGCCTGGTATGCCATCGTGCTGCCGGGCCTCGTGCTCAACTACTTTGGCCAAGGGGCAAACTTCATCGCCCAGGGCGGCAACGTCGCCAATCCGTTCCTCGCCCTCGCTCCCGATGGCCCGGCCCGCCTCGCTTTGCTCGCGCTCTCCGTGGCCGCCGCCATCATTGCCAGCCAAGCGCTCATATCGGGCGCTTATTCGCTGGTCCGCCAGGCGGTGCAACTCGGTTATTTCCCCCGCCTCACGATCAAGCACACCAACCCCGACCAGCCCGGCCAAATCTATCTCCCGCTCGTCAACATCTCGCTCGCGCTCGGGTCCATCGCCACCGTTTACGGCTTCAAATCGAGCTCGGCCCTCGCCGCCGCTTACGGCATCGCGGTGACGGCCACCATGATCGTGACGACCTTGATCCTCTTCGTCGTGATGCGCCGTGCGTGGCAGTGGTCCTGGTGGTTGGCCGCGGCGTTCTGCTGCTTTTTTCTCGTGATCGATGTCACCTTCTTCGCCGCCAATCTGCACAAGTTCGCCGACGGCGGCTGGCTCCCCGTCATGATCGCTCTGGGTCTGATCGCCATCATGACGACCTGGAAACTGGGAAAGACGGAGATCTTCCGTCGCATCTACGCCAACGAAGTGACCGAGGACGAGCTGAACAACATTGCCTCCAGCACTCACATCACGCGCGTGCGCGGCACCGGCGTGTTTATGGCGGGCAATCCCACCGGCACGCCGCTGGTGCTGCTCCACCACGTCAAAGCCAATCGCGTGCTCCACGAGACCGTGGTCCTGCTCAGCGTCACCACCGACGAGGTTCCGGTCGTGGACGACGCCACCCGCTTCTCCGTACGCGAGATCGGCCACGGCGTCTGGCGCGCTGTCGGCCGTTACGGCTACATGGAGTCGCCCGATGTCGCGAATCTCATGGAAAAGGTCCGCGCCGCCGGCGTGCCGTTGAAACTGAACGAAGCGACCTACTACTTTAATCGGGAGATGATCATCACCGGCGGCGACACGCGCATGTTCGAATGGCAAAAGCTCTTCTACGCCTTCCTCAGTCGCAACGCCCGTCAAGCACGTGATTACTACCAGTTGCCCCCGATGCAGATCATCGAAGTCGGTTTGCCCATTCAGCTATAAGAGCGACTCGCGATCGGTTTCATTTCGCGCCTCCGGGCACCGTTGAGGATCACCGGGCCCGACCAAAGCCCCCCGGTTCACGATCGAAATGGCAGAGAACTCCAAGGGTTCCGCATTCAAAATCGGCTCCCTTTTTTGCCAACGCACTGCCTTCTGATTTCACGTTATGATCACCCGAAGCATTCTTGCCGCCTGTCTTGGTCTCCTCGGCTCGCTGGCTGCACTCACTCCGCGCGAGGCCGGCGCCGTCGAACCGTTTCTCTTCATCCAACTAAGCGACCCGCAACTCGGCATGTTTACCGACAACCGCGACTTTGCGCAGGATGCCGCGAATTTCGAATTGGCGGTGAATGCCGTAAACCGGTTGCGACCGGCCTTTGTGGTCGTCACCGGCGACCTCGTGCACAAACCGGGCGACGCTGCCCAGATCGCCGAGTACCGCCGGATCATCGGCAAGATCGATTCCTCAATTCCGGTTCATAATGTCGCGGGAAATCACGACGTGGAAAACGTGCCGACGGCGGCCAGCCTGGCAGCTTACGGCAAGCTCTTCGGTCCGGATCGTTACACCTTTCGCCACGAAGGCTTGGTGGGAATTGTCCTGAACTCGTCCTTGATTCACTCGCCCGCCCAAGCCGCGGAGGCGCTGGACGCGCAAGAACGCTGGCTGCGCCAGGAATTGCGAGCGGCCAAAGCCGGGAACGCGCAACACATCGTCATTTTCCAGCACCACCCTTGGTTCATCAAAAACGCCACCGAGGCCGACGGCTACTTCAACATTCCCATGGCCCGGCGGGCCGCCTATCTCGCGCTCTTTCGCGAGTTCGGGGTGCGCTACCTATTTTGCGGCCACTATCATCGCAATGCCGAGGCCCGCGACGGGACCTTGGAAAACATCACGAGCGGGCCGGTGGGCAAACCGCTCGGCGGCGCTAAGTCGGGGATCCGCGTCGCCATCGTGCGCTCGGACCAAATCGAGCACCAATACTTCGAGCTCGGCGAACTCCCGGTGAGAATTGAGCTGACCCCGGCCATCGCGAAGAAGCCCTGAGCTGTCCCCGGTCGTTTCTGGGGCGCAGCAGATATCGCCTCGGTCATCACGCGACGTTACCCGCGCCCGCTTCGTTCGCCCCTGGGCGATTGAAGGCAAGGTGAGCCCCGGAATCCACCTAGAGGGAGCGAGAAGATCCTCTCAGCTGAGACATCTTGTCGGGAAGATTCGTCGCCATTTCGGAGCGCCTTGCCGCAATCCTGCGTCTCGGGGAAAATGGTCGGGCTGGTGAGATTCGAACTCACGACCTCTTGCACCCCATGCAAGCGCGCTACCAGGCTACGCTACAGCCCGAACAGATGAAGGGTCACAAAGCGAGATGCCCTTGCCGGAA